>CALSBN010000129.1:0-14022 GCA_943373185.1 Opitutus sp. GAS368
AAAGACGGCGGCGCGAGGCCGCAGACTTATGTGGCCTAAAAAAGTGGCCTAAAAAAGGGTCAGGTAACATGACCCTTTCTTGGGATCTCGTTCGCATTCACCGGAAGCTTTCCCGTGCCAGAAAAACTATGCTTCGCATCTCCTTTCACGGGCACCGTTACAAAAAACGGCCGCCCCGTGGCGGGAGCTGTCCTAGAGCGAAAAATCTACTCTAGATTGTATGAAGAGAGCCAACACCAACGTGTGAGCACTGACTCGAAAGGTCGGTTCAATCTGCCGGCAATCACCAAAGACGTGATTTTCCAGTTCCTGCACCAGCCGGTCGTCGAGCAGCAAATTTTCATCATCGTCGACGGTGCCCCAGTTAAGGTGATCGGTTTCACCAAAATGGACTACTCGCCGATGAGTGAAACCAAGGGAGTTCGAGTCGAAACAACCGGTCAAAGTCGGTTTTCTACCTTACAGAACAGATTTTTCTTCGAGATAGAATTGAATGATTTTGCTCGAAGGTAGTTTTCCCAGCCCACGCAAGCGCCCAGGTAGCACCGGCCTTAAGTCCGCCTCCACCCCTACCGTCCCAGCAGCTCCTCCGCGTGCGCCAGCGCGCTCTTAGCCGTCCGGTCACCCAGCATCCGCGCCAACTCGCTCACGCGCGCCTTTCGGTCTCCTTGAATCGGCGCAATCCCGACGACCGCGCGGTCTCTCGATTGGTCTTTGGTCACCACCAGATGTGACACCGCTTGCGCCGCCACCTGCGGCAAATGCGTCACGCAGAGCACCTGATGATTCTTCGCGATCCCCGCCATCTTCTCGCCTACAACGCGACCGATCTCTCCGCCCACGTTGGCGTCCACTTCGTCAAAGACCAACAGGGGCACATCGTCCAAATCCGCCAGCACCGTCTTCAAGGCCAACATCACCCGCGCGAGTTCTCCGCTTGAAGCGATCCGGCTGAGCGGCAACGGCGCCTCGCCCACATTGGGTGAAAACAAAAACTCGCACCCCGTGTCGCCCGTCGGCCCCGGCTGCGTCAGGGCCAACACGCGCACCTGAAAATCAGCCTTCTTGAAGCCCAGTTGGGCGATTCCTTTTGCCGCGACTCGGCCCAGTTCCTTCGCCGCCTTCTCCCGCACCAAGCGCAACTCTTTCCCCGCCGCCCGCATGGCCCGCTCCGCCTCGGTGATCTGCTTCTCCAGCCGTGCCAACGCTCCGTCCAAATCCCCCTGCACTTCCAGCCGTCGCATTAGCTCGTCCCGCGCCGCGATCACCGCCGCGACGTCGCCGCCGTGCTTCCGTTTCAACTCCAGCCAAGTATTCATGCGCTCGGTGATCTGCTCGGCCTGTTCCGGATCAAATTGCAGTTCCGCTCCCAGCGCCGAGAACTCCGCACCGAGATCGTTCAGCTCGATTGCGGCCGCCGCCATCCGCTCGGCGAGAGGCCGGCTCGCCGCATCGATCAACTCGAGCGCCCGCACGTCTCGCAACAGCCCCGCGATCCGCCCTTGCACCCCGTCGTCCCCCGTCAGCCCGCTCGCGATCGCCTGCGTGAGTTCGATCAACTCCTGCCCGCGGTTCATCCGGGAGAAATCCCGCTCCAGCGCCTCGATTGCCTCCGTCGACAACTCCAGTGCGTCCATCCGTTTCAACTGGTTCTCCAAAAACTCGAGCTGGCTCGGCGACAACTTGGTCTCGCCCAAGATCTGCTCCCGTTCGGCCAGGCGGTCCCGCCATTTCAAATAGCTTTCCCGATAGGTCGCGAGGGTCTCGGCCGCCCGCCCGAAAAGATCCAGCAGTTCCAGCTGACAACTCTCCTTCAGCAATCGGCGCGGTTCGCTCGGACCGTGGAAGTCCACCCAGTGTTCACCCAGCCGCTGCAACGCCGCGAGCGTGGCCAAGCTTCCGTTGACGGTGATCTTTGCCGGCTTCTCCCGAGCTAGACTGCGCTTCAGAATCAAGACACCGTCCTCACAGGACGGCAGTTCGAGCGACGCCAAGACCGCATCGATCCCGGCCGCCTTCGCGAAAAACAAAGCTGCCTCCACGTCACAAGCCGCCGCGCCTTGGCGAATCACGGTTTTGTCCGCCCGTTCGCCCGCGAGCAGGCTGAGCGCCCCGAGCAAAATGCTTTTTCCCGCGCCGGTCTCACCCGTGACCGCAGTGAACCCCGCCTCAAACTCAAGCGACACTTCTTCCAAAAGAGCGAGATTCCGGATCCGAAGCGATTGCAGCATACAGGCAATGGGCCCAAAAACCCCGACGCGATCAAGCGCGAGAACACATTCGTTCGCCGGTATCTTCCCGGCCCGGATCTCGCCCGCTTCCCACAAAAAAGCCCCTCAAGAACCACAAAGATTTGAGGGGCTTTTCCAAAACTGGTGCGGCCATAGGGAGTCGAACCCCAAACCTCCAGATTCGTAGTCTGGCGCTCTATCCAGTTGAGCTATGGCCGCAGAACTGAAGGGAAAAAGAAGCAAGTATTCACCCGGCAGTGCAAGCGCGAACTTGCCCGTCGCCCCGCAAGGTTTGTCTCCTGCCGCGTTGAACAGTCACGCGGCCCCAAGCCCCGGAACCACTCCGCGGGGCCGAGCACGCCGCCGGCCTCTTTCCTCCTGTCCGAACCGGCTCAAACCTCCGCCATCCGCCAGTCGACGAGTTCGAGCTGCAGGAGTTTGCGGTCGTTAAAATGATTCCACGCCAGCTCGACGGCAAAATCCAAGGGGACACCCAACGGCGGCATCCGATGCGCCATTTTCCAAGCCACGCCGTGCAACCGCCGACCTTGCGTATCGTCGAAACTGAACCGGAAATGGATGTCTTTAAACGTCACCGGCCTTTGCCTCAGGACCACACCCCGCACCCCAAACACAGGCTCCGGGTTGCTCTGGCCAAAGGGTTGCATCGCCTCCAGTTCGCCCATCAGGCCGTCATTGATCTGCTCCGACCTCAGCCATACGGCGATCTTCAGCTTGGCCTCGGCGATATCGCCGCCGGCGTGCGCCCGCACCGCCTCGGCAAACCTGCCGCGGAAGTCATCCAGCCTCGCCTTCGGCAACGAGATTCCCACCGCCATCGGGTGACCGCCCCAGCTCGTCAGGGACTCGCTGCAGGTGGCCAGCACCTCGACCAGATTTACTCCGTCCACGCTACGACCCGAGCCTTTCGCCAAGTCGCCTTCATTGCCTAGCACCACGCAGGGCCGGTTGTATTTCCGAGTCACGCGACCGGCCACGATTCCGACCACGCCGGGATGCCAGTCCTCGCTGAACAACACGATGCCCGGCAACTGGGCATAGTGACTCTCGATCATCCGCTCGGCTTCCTCGGTGATGCCGCGCTCGATATCCTGCCGTTCCCGGTTGAACATTTCAAGCTGCTGCGCGGTCCGCGCACAGAACGCCCGGTCCTCACTCAACAAAAGCTCAACCGACAGGGCCGCATCCGCCAAGCGACCCGACGCGTTGATGCGAGGCCCTAGCCGAAAGGAGATGTCCGAGGGCTTGATCGATTGGCCCGGACGAACGCCCGCAATCTCCATCAACGCCCGCAACCCCGGCCGTTCCGACCCTTCGATAATGCGCAAACCCTGTCTGGCCAACAACCGGTTCTCCCCCGTCAGCGGCACCAGATCGGCGATCGTTCCCAGCGCGACCAAATCGAGCTGATCGCGCAGCTTGATCCGAAAAGCCACCGGATTGTTTTCCGCCCGCAACAGCTTCAGCAAGCCGTGCACCAGCTTAAAAACCAAACCCACCGTGCAGAGATTCCGCCACGCTGCATCCGCGCCGGTTTCATCCGCCGCTACGTGCGGGTTGATCAGAATGCCCTCAACCAGCGGATTCTCCTTTGACCGGTGATGATCTACGACGAGCACGTCGATTCCCAAGCCCCGCAGGTAGGCGACCTCGTCGTGTGAATTTGTGCCGCAATCCAACGCCACGAACAAAGCCGGCTTCTCTGTCTCGAGCGCGCGGTCAATCGCACTGCGAGAAAGACCGTATCCGTCGGCCGATCGCCGCGGCACGACAAACTTTGGATCGAGCCCGAAGCGCCGCAGTATCGTGACCAACAACGCCGTGCTGCTCACGCCGTCGACGTCATAATCTCCTAAAACGACCACTGATTCGCGCCGCGCGATCGCCGTCCGCAAACGATCCGCACCGGCTTCGAGATTGCGCAGAAGAAAGGGATCCCGCAACGCCGCCAGCGAAGGCTGGAGAAACTCAGCGGCCTCCGCAGGATCCGTGACCCCGGCCGAAATCAACAGCTCCGCGAGCACCGGGCTTACTCCCGCGATTTTCCCGAAGGCCGCGACCTGATCGGCCGGGCACGGCGAATAGATCCAACGCATGGGGATGCTCCGGGGGTGCGCAATGTTCAGACTGCGCCCGTCGCGCCGGCGGACAGCTTCCGACCGGCACGCACCACCCCGAACCCGTTACTCCGACGCCTTGCTGGAGCCGCTCCACTCGTATTTCGGAGCGACATCGGCATGGGCCTCGACGTGTTTCCGGTCGCCCTTGTGCCACCAGAAAAACACCGGCGTGGCGATAAACAGCGAGGAGAACGTCCCGGTGAGCACACCGATGAGCAAGGTGAAGGCGATGTCATTCACCTCGCCTGTGGTCGTGACGATCAAAGTGGTCGCGGTCAGGAACGTGGTGCCACCGGTGATGATCGTGCGCGAAAGCGTGAGGTTCAGCGAGCGGTTGATGATTTCCCGCAGCGAGCCGCTTGGGTTGAGCTTCAACTCCTCGCGGATGCGGTCGAATACGACCACGGTGTCGTTGATGGAGTAACCGATGATCAGCAAAATCGCCGCCACCATCGACGCGTTGAACTGGCGGTCAAAAAGGACAAAGATACCGATCGTGATCAGCAAATCGTGGATCGTGGATACGACCGCTCCGACGCCGAAGCCCATTTCGAAACGCAACGCCACGTAGGCGAAAATCAAAACCAAGGCCCAGAAGATCGACTTCCAGGCGTTCCACTGGATCTCCTTTCCGACCGATGCACCGATTCGTGTTTCGCCAGCAACTTCAAAGCCGGCTTTCGGCAATGCAGACTGCAGTTTCGCCACGGCCGGTTTCGCTTCGTCAAACGGCGCCGTGACAAGCAACACCTCGCGGGCACCGCCGATCGGTTGCTGGTAGGAGAACGATACGTCCTTCAGATTTTGCTGGGCCGCCGCGCGGTTCAGATCGGCGATTTCGAGTCTCTCCGAGAACTTCAGCGTGACCGTGTCTCCGCCGACGAAGTCGATACCGTAGACATCCTTGCCTTTATAAACGACTACCCCGGCCCCGATGAGAACGATGATCCAGGATGCAATGAAGGCCGGTTTGGCGTGCTTCAGGAAATCGATGTTGGTGTTCTGCAAAATCGAGAACATTTTCAGGTTCTTGATGTTTGCGCTGTAGACCAAGAATTCCAGCAGTAGCTTGCTGATTACCACAGCCGCAAACATCGTAGTGAAGATACCGACACCGAGCGTGAAGCCGAAACCCTTCACCGAGCCGGTGCCGAGCATATACATGATGAGCGCGACGAGGAAGGTCGTCACGTTCGAGTCGAGAATCGCCGACCACGCCTTTTCAAAACCGGATTCGAGCGAGGCTGCGAGCGATTTGCCGAGCTTCAATTCTTCGCGCATGCGCTCGAAAATCAGGATGTTCGAGTCCACGGACATCGCCAGCGTGAGCACGATACCGGCGATGCCGGGCATCGTGAGCGTCGCACCAAAGGAGGCCATCACACCCAATGTCACGAGCACGTTCAGGCCCATACCGATCGCAGCCACCAACCCGCCCAAGGTATAGAACATCAGCATGAAGCCGATGGTCAGCGATACACTGACGATAAAGGCGTTGCGGGCGCTGAGGACCGCATCTTTCGCCAAGGTGGGACCGACCTCATATTGCTCCTTGATGATGAGCGGCAGGTCGAGGGGGTTGTTCAGGACGTTGGCGAGGTTGATCGCCTCGCGGTCCGTGAAGTTGCCGGAAATCACAGCGGAGTCGCTGTTGATCTCCTGCTTCACCGTCGGCGCGGAGTAGAGCTTGCCGTCGAGGACAATGGCGAGACGCCCAAGGCGCTGGGCCTGTTGGCCGCCCTCCGCGATGGCGCGGGTAACTTCGGCAAAGCGCTTCGAACCTTCACTCGTGAATTGCAAGATCACCTCGGGCTTCCCGTAAAGGTCGGGCCGGGCGAACGCGCTCGAGATCATCTCACCCGTCATTTCGGGGATGCGTTTGACAAAAAGTTCCTCGGTGCCCGATTCGCCACCGCGTCCTTCGTAGTCCAAAGTCAAAACCTCGTATCCGGGAGGGGCGTCGATTGGCGAGGTGGTCAGCGGAGACTGGTTCGGGTTGACGATCCGGAAGGCGAGTTGCGCCGGCTTCTTCACGTTATCGACCACCTCAGGATTGTCCTTGGTGTTGATATCGGGCAGCTGCACTTCGATACGGTTGTTGCCCAGCGGGCGAATCACCGGCTCTGCCACGCCGAACGAGTTGATGCGGGCGCCGATGATTTCGATCGCCTTGTTCAGCTTCTCCTCACGCTGGGTTTCGTCTCCCCCCAAACCGCCCGCGGCTTTTTCATCCACTTCGAGCGTGAAGGCCACGCCGCCCTTCAAATCAAGGCCGAGTTGCAGCCGGCTCTTGGACCGACGCAGCAATTCTCCGAGCAAAATCTCGTTTCGCTTGGGAATGTTCTTCAGCGACTCCTCCAGTTTGATTTCGGGAAAATAAACGGTGAGGTCGATTTTACGCTCGGTGCCGATCTGCTTCAACGCGACAAATTCGCTGGGTGCGGTGCCGGCTTTCTTGCGGGCGGCCGCTTCATCAAGGAGCTTGGCAAATTCGGCCGGCTTGGCTTTCGCGTGCTCTTTCGCATAGGTCACGAAAGGGACGGCATTGAACGGGATGAGTTCTGCGACCGCCCACGCCGCGATGAGGACGGAGAGGACGATTTTCCAGGCGTTGCGTTTGAGCATGTTCGTTTTGGTTAAATGGGGGTTGGGTTACCGGTCGCCCCGCAGGGAACACCGGATCGGAACCAAGCTGACGGGAGTCGCCGGTTACTTTTTCTCATCTACACCGTTCTTCTTGGTCACCGAGGAAATGAAGCCTTTTGCAATCTCCACCTTCGTCGTATCCGAGATCCGCACGATGAAGCGGTCTTCCTTAACATTGGTCACAAGGCCGTAGATGCCGCCGGTCGTCAGGACTTCGTCACCGGATTGTAACTCGCTCAACATTTTCTCGTGCGCCTTCTGCTTTTTGCGCTGGGGGGCGATGAACAGGAAATAAAAACCGCCGGCGATCAGCGCGTAGAACAGCAGCATCTGCCACATCGGGCCGGGACCCGCAGGGGCCGTGGCGGGCGCGGTGGTTTGGGCAAAGTGTGCAAGAGCGGTGAAAGGAGACATATTCGTCATTGCGTGTTGATGTTTTTGAAAAAAGAAACACGTAGGAAATCAATTCCCACTCCGCAAAAGCAAGCCCTATCACCTCCCCCGCTCCGCATTGAAAAGCAAAACCTCTCCCACCTGGTCCGCCGCAAAGTCCGAAGATCTCTACGGTTTCAAGCGCTGGGGCTCCGGCCACCTCTCAGTTGACGACGCGGGTTTCCTGAACGTCCAACCGCTGGCCGACGGCCGCGGGATCCGCGCCCTTGACGTGATCAACGAGGCCGTGGGCATGGGGCTCAAGGCGCCGTTGGTCATCCGCTTCCAAGACCTGCTCCGCCACCGGGTCGCCCAGCTCAACGAGGTTTTTCGCAAGGCCATCAAACAAGAGGGCTACAAGGGATCTTATCGCGGAGTCTTTCCCATCAAGGTCAACCAGCTCCGCGAAGTCGTCGACGAGATCGTCGCCGCCGGCAAAGAATTCAACTACGGCCTCGAGGCCGGCTCCAAGCCCGAGTTGATGATCGCCCTGGCCATGCACGAGGGCGCCAACCGGCTCATTGTTTGCAACGGTTACAAGGACCACGACTACATCCGACTCGCCCTCCTGGGTCGCAAACTCGGCAAGAAAATCATCCTCGTGGTCGAACAGCTCTCTGAGCTCGACGACATTATCGCCATCTCGCACGAGACCGGGGTAAAACCGATGATCGGCTTCCGCGCCAAGCTTCAGACCCGCGGCGAGGGCAAGTGGGCCATGTCCACCGGCGACAGTGCCAAATTCGGCCTCAACACCGCCGAGATTCTTTTCGCCTGCGAAAAACTGCGCGCCGCCAAACTCCAATCCTGCCTTCGCCTGGTCCATTTTCACATCGGATCGCAGGTGCCCAATATCATCACGATCAAGAATGCCGTCATCGAGGCGACCCGCTTCTATTGCCAGCTGGCAACGATGGGGTTCCCGATGGGATTCCTCGACGTCGGCGGCGGCCTCGGCGTCGATTACGACGGTTCGCGCACCAATTTCGAGAGCTCCATGAACTACTCGATGGAGGAATACGCCCGCGACGTCGTTTTCAACGTCCGCGAAATCTGCACCGCATCCAAGGTCCCGGTTCCCGACATAGTCAGCGAGTCGGGCCGCGCCATCGTCGCTCCGCACTCACTGCTCGTTGTCGAAGTTTTCGAGCGAATCAACAAACGCGAGTCTCTCGGCCAACAGCATCAGCCGAAGGTCAAACACAAGGTCGTCGAAGACCTTGAGGTCATGCTCAAGAACAAGACCAAGCTCGGCCGCCTCGAACGTTTCCACGACGCCACCCAGAAAAAGGAAGAAGCATTTTCCCTCTTCAACCTCGGCTACCTCGATCTCGAGAACCGGGCCGCCGCCGAATCTTTGTTTTGGCAGATCTGCGAGAATATCGCCAAGGAGGGCCAAAAATCCGGCTATGAGCCCGAGGAACTCCGCGATCTCTCAAAACTCCTCGCCGACCAATACGTCTGCAATTTTTCGGTCTTCCAGTCGCTCCTCGACCACTGGGCCCTCAAGCAGCTCTTCCCCGTTGCACCGCTCCACCGCCTGACGGAAAAGCCCACCGTCAACGCCATCCTCGCCGACATCACCTGCGACTCCGACGGAAAAATCAGCAGCTTCATCGACCTTCAGGACACGAAAGATTACATCACCCTTCACCCCCTCAACGGGAAGCCCTACTACCTCGGCATCTTCCTGACCGGCGCCTATCAGGACATAATGGGCGATCTCCACAACCTCTTTGGCCGCGTCAACGAGGTCCACGTCTTCCTCGAAGACGACGAACCCAACGGCTACTACATCGAGGAAGCCCTGAGCGGCAGTCGCATCGCCGATGTCCTCGAGACCGTCCAATACCAACAGGAGGAACTGTGCCGAAAGATGAAAGCACAGATCGACGCCGCGACTAAGAAGGATGTCGTGAAACCCCGCGAAGGCGTCCGCCTGCTCGAACTCTACGAAAGCCAGATGCTCAGCAAAACCTACCTGAACATCGAGGCGAAGACCGGCCGGAAGAAGAAGCCCGGCGCCTGATCAATTCGGCGGCATGCCCCGGGCGTCTCGAACAGGGGCGCTCACAAGAATTGGTTTAGGCTAACTTCCCCTGCACCAGTTTGCTGACCGCGCCGAAGTCGATCAGCGCCGCATCCGGGTGGGCTTTGAGCGCGCCGATCACCTTCCCCATTTCCTTTTTTGTCGTCGCGCCCGTGCTCGCGATGGCTTCCGCGATCAACGTGTCCAGCTTCGCCGCATCGAGCCCGGCGGGCAGATATTTCTGAAGAATTTTGATCTCGATCTCGTTCGCCGCGATCAGATCCGCGCGACCGCCCTTGGCGAATTCAGCATTGGCGTCCGTCAAATTCTTGACCGCCTTGCGCAGGGTCGCGAGCGAGAGAACGTCATCGATCTCTTTGTTGCCGTCCATCGCGGCGCGTTTGATCGCGGCGTCGGCCGTGCGCAGCGCCGTCGTGGTGACGCTGTCGCGGGCTTTCATGGAAACGATGATGTCGGCACGGAGGGTTTCGTAGATCGAAGACATGACTCCAGCGTGCGTCCGCGCCCGCCCTTGTCGAGACGGCAAGCGCGCCCGACCTTGCGCCCCGCGCTCCCGGTCGCATCGTCCCTCACGTGAGTCCTCAACCTTCCATCAATGTCCTCGGCGGCCCGCTCAAACCGTGCTCGAACCAACCGCTCACCGGCTTCTTTCGCAACGGCCACTGCGACACCTGCGCCGATGACCACGGTTGCCACACGGTGTGCGTCGAAGTCACCGCCGAGTTCCTCGCGTTCAGCCTCGAAGCCGGCAACGACCTGTCTACGCCGATGCCCGACTACGATTTTCCCGGACTGCAACCCGGCGACCGTTGGTGCGTGTGCGCCGCACGTTGGCAAGAGGCGCTCTCCGCCGGAGTTCCCGCTCCCGTCTCACTGGCGGCGACGCACGCCCGTTCGCTCGAGATCGTGCCGCTCGCGTTGCTGCAAAAACACGCCACCGCCTGATGGCTTCCCCTCTACCCCGATGAACGAGCCTCGCCGCCCCTCCAAAGACCCGCTGCATGGCGTCACTCTCGAGGCGATGCTCAACACCCTCGTCGCCCGACGGGGCTGGGAAGGACTGGCCAGCCAGATCGACATTCGCTGCTTCAATTTCGATCCCAGCATCAAATCCAGTCTCACCTTTCTGCGAAAAACCCCTTGGGCGCGCAAAAAGGTCGAAGACCTTTACCTCTACGATTTCCGCCGCTACGGCGAATTCCGCCCCGAGCCACCCACGGCTTAACTCTTCGCGGCGGCCCGCGAGCCCCGGCGCCTCACTCTGACGCCCCACCCAATCATCAGCAGGCCTGCAGCGAGACTGGCGCCAAACCAACGCCACACCTCGCCCCGCGAGATCCCCAAAGCCACTTCGTCCGAGGGCTCGATCAAAATCCAGGCGCTGACCAAATTCAGAGTTGCCGAGAGCACCAGCGTCGCACCGCCACCGATCAAAAGAAAGGAAACGACCCGGCGTTTCGTTGCGGCCACGGCCATCGCCAAATTCCCGGCGTCAGTTGTTCAAATCCGCATCTCGCCAATACTTCGTGCCCTGTAACGTCGCCTGCAGCGCGATCCCGTTCTTGGTGATCTGATACACCTCGACGTCCTTCAACACCGTCGCCGCGCCGGCCGCCGCCGCACCTTTGTCCCCGGACTGGGCCGCTGCATCCGCTTGGGCGCCGAAGTCCCAGCCTTTCTCGATGAACTGCGCGAGCTTCTCCTTCGAACGAAACACAAACACCGCCCGAAAATCCTTGATCCCCAGGCCGATGCCCAGGCCGCCCGAGGCCATTTTCATGAACACTTCTTTTCCTTTCCGATCCACGACGATGCCCTTCCCGCCCGCGACGCTCGCGAAAATCAAATTCACCCCGACATTCGAAAACACCGCGTAGCCTTCCGCTTTGTTGATCTTCTGCTTGATCGACGCGTCCTGCTTGTAGAGTTCGGCCAGAACCTCATCGCGCACTTTCCGCACCTCGGCCTGTTGTTCTTCAATCGTGCCCTTTTTGGCGAAGGCTGAACTCGATCCGGCGATGACCAACGTCAACACGGCCAACATAGAAACGAGGCGGTTCAGGGTTTTCATGCTCCCACCAAACCCATCCCTCCTTTTTCGGCAAGCCTGCGCACGTTCAGGACCGGGCAAAGCTCTTTAGCCTCGCCTCCGCCCTGCACCCGGCAAAACCCTATCCCTTGCAAAATCCCATGCCACGCACCCTCGTCAAAGACGCCCTCGCCCGCACCGAAGCCCTCGACTCCATCCTCCTGCAAGGCTGGGTTCGCACCCGCCGCGACGCCAAAGCCTTCTCCTTTATCGAGCTCAACGACGGCTCGTGCCTCAAGGGCGTCCAAGTCATCGTCGACGCCACGTTGCCCGACTACGGTGCCGTTGCCCGGGCGCATACCGGCGCCTCGATCGTCGTCCACGGCAAACTGGTTCCCTCCCAAGGCCAGGGCCAAAAATGGGAAGTCGTCGCCCAGAAATTTGAGGTCATCGGCGAAGCCGACGCCACCTACCCGCTCCAGAAAAAGGGCCACACGCTCGAGTTTCTCCGCGAGATCGCCCATCTCCGCCCGCGTTCCAATCTGTTCGGCGCCGTCTTCCGCGTCCGCAGCCGTCTCGCCTACGCTGTTCATCAATTTTTTCAGGAGAAGGCCTTCGTCTACGTCCACACGCCCATCATCACCGCCAGCGACGCCGAGGGCGCCGGCGACATGTTTCGCGTCACCACCCTCGATCTCGCCAAGCCGCCGCGCACCGAGGACGGCGCGGTCGACTCGTCCCAGGACTTCTTCGCCAAGAAGACGTTTCTCACCGTCAGCGGGCAGCTCGAAGCCGAGATTTTCGCCACCGCCCTTTCCAACGTTTACACCTTCGGCCCCACTTTCCGCGCCGAGAATTCCCACACATCGCGCCACGCCTCCGAGTTCTGGATGATCGAGCCCGAGATGGCCTTTTGCGACCTCACCGGCGATATGGCGCTCGCCGAGGAATTCGTGAAATACCTCATCCGCGACGCGAAACAACACTGCGCCGCCGACCTAGAATTTTTCTCCAAGTTTGTCGACAAAGACCTGCTCGCCCGCCTCGACTTTGTTCTCGAACGCCCTTTCCAGCGCTGCAGCTACACCGAGGCCATCACGATTCTCAACCAATCCGGCCGCACGTGGGAACACCCCGTCGCCTGGGGCGACAACCTGCAGTCGGAACACGAGCGATTCCTTAGCGAGGAACACTTCAAGTGTCCCGTCACCGTCTACAACTATCCGCGCGCCATCAAAGCCTTCTACATGCGAAAAAACGACGGCGACGCCCCCGACCGCCAGACGGTGGCCGCGATGGACCTGCTGGTGCCCGGCATCGGCGAGATCATCGGCGGCAGCCAGCGTGAGGAGCGTCTCACCGAACTCCGCGAGGGCATGGCCCTCCATCACCTCGACGAGAAAGCCTACTGGTGGTATCTCGACCTCCGCCGTTACGGCACCGTCCCGCACGCCGGCTTCGGCCTCGGCTTCGAGCGCATGCTCATGTTCGTCACCGGCGTGGCCAACATTCGCGACGTCATACCCTTCGCCCGCACCCCCGGCACCGCGGAATTCTGATCTTTCCCGCCGCGCAATTCCGATTCCGGGATTGCCGGCCCACCCAACCCCTCCAACCCTGCTCAATCCTATGGGACGTCAATGGCTCCACGCAAAGCGCGCGATCGTCAACGAACGCAAAAGCAAAATCTCCGGCAAGCTGACCAAGGAAATCAGCGTCGCCGCCAAGCTCGGCGGACCTGATCTCGGGGCCAACGCCCGCCTCTTTGCCGCCGTCGAAAAAGCCAAAAAGGCCAGCGTCACCCGCGACGTGATTGAACGCGCCATCAAAAAAGGTGCCGGTATCGGCGACGACAAGATGATCCTCGAACACGTCGTGTTCGAAGGCTACGCGCCGCACAAAGTGCCCGTCATCGTCGAGGTCTACACCGACAACCACCAGCGCACCGCGCCCGAGATGCGCGTCATGTTTAAGCGCGGCATCCTCGGCGGCGCCGGCAGCAACAAGTTTCTCTTCGAACACGTCGGCCTCGTCGAAGCCCATCACCCCGTCGCAACGACCGATCTTGAGGCCGCCGCGATCGAGGCCGGCGCCAACGATTTCGAAATCGTGGGCCACGACAAAAACGACGACATCCCCGCCGATCACGCCGGCGCCCGTTTCATCACCGGTCTCAAAGACGTCCACGCCGTCTCGACCTGGCTCGGCAAAAACGGTTGGACCGTCGTCACCGCCGAACTCGGCTACCTCGCGAAAAACTATCCCGAGCTCGACGAAGCCGCCCGGATCGAAGTCGGCGAGTTTCTCCACGAACTCGACGACCATGACGACGTTCAACGCGTCTGGGCCGCGTTCAAGTAGGCCCCGGCGGCGGCGCTATTTCTGCGCGCGCCAGCGCGCCAATGCCGCCCCGGTCAACGACCGCGCGCACGTCTCGATCCCCTGTCGCGGACCCGCGTAGACCAACTCGCCCCCGTCACGCCCGCCGCCGGG
>CALSBN010000130.1:0-13682 GCA_943373185.1 Opitutus sp. GAS368
CACCGCCGTTCGATTCCTCGTTCAGTTGGCAGCGCTGGTGGCAACTTTCCCGGGCAGCATGATCGCGGTTCTGCGTCACCGGCCGGATGTGGTGCATTGCCACACCTTCTACAGTTTCATGCACGGGATTGCCCTCGGCTTCATCTTTCGCGTGCCGGTCGTGCACACCGTCCCCTGCCTGTTTCAACAAATGCGCACCGCGGGATTTAGTTGGCTACCCTGGTGCTACGGCTGGGCCTCGATCGGTGTGCGCACGTTTTTCACCGGTGCGTCCGTCGATGAGCTTCGTGCTTCCGGCATCGCCTCACACCGGATCGTGAAACTCGCGGGCGGAGTCGATCTCGAGCCGATTCACGCGATTCGAAACAACCGTCACCCCCGCAATCTTGCCGCTCGGACGCGGCTGGGGCTACCCGCCGAGGCTTTGATCGCCCTCAACATTGGCCGACTCCACGAGTCAAAAGGCCAGCGCCATGCCATTGCCGCCCTCGCCTTGCTGGCCGACGAGTTCCCTCTCCTTCACTTGGTAATTCTCGGCGAGGGAAATCTCCGCGACGAACTCACCGCGCTCGCCCGATCTCTCCGAATCGAAGACCGCGTCCATCTCGCGGGATTCTGGGAGGACCCGCTGGAGGTTTGCGCCGCCGCCGATATTTATCTCCGCACGAACCTCTTTGAAGGTGACAACCTCAGCAGCCTTCAAGCGATCGGCCTGGGCGTTCCCGTCGCAGGTTTTGCCACCGCTCGAGAGGTCGACGTCGTGAGAACCGCCGGCGGAGGCCTGCTGGTGCCCGTCGGCGACGAACAACAACTGGCGAACGCCGTCCGCCGGATTCTTTCGAGCGAAGACCGGGGAGCCAATCTTGGTCGCGCCGGCGCCACCTACGTCGACGAGAATCTCGGGATTTCCTCCCTGCTAAGGGCCTATGAAACCGCCTATCAGTCAGCCAAAAAAGCGGCCACCGAAGGCGGAGGCGGCTTCAAAAGCACGCTGCTGTGGTTGGCCAAATTTGCCGTGACGGCCGCGGTGATGACCTTCGTTTTGACCCGGCTCGTCGATTGGACCGCGCTGACTCAGGCCGCGAAAAGCTTCCCTCTTCCCGCGTTGGGAATCGTTCTGGTGCTTCACGTGGTTCAACGCGGCGTCGTCGCCTGGCAGACACGGCTGGCCCTGAACCACGCCGGAATCGCTGTTAGCACCCGCCGCGTATTTCACGTCCATCTTGTCACTAGTTTTTTCAGCGTTGTCTTGCCCGGAGAGTTGGCCGGCGCGGCGGTAAGTTGGCACCTCTTTAGCCGGGACTCAGGCCGTCGCTCGCAGACGGCCGCCGCCTTGATTTACCTTCGCTTGATCGGACTTTTCATGCTGGTCGTCGTCGGAGTGGTCGGACTTTTCGCCGAGCCCCGGTTGGCCGCGTTGAATGCCCACTGGGCGGTGCTGATTGCTGCCTTGGTCTTCGGGCTTCCGCTGCTGTCTTTCCACTCCCGGGTTGTTGCGAATCGGTTGAAGTCGTGGAGCGACCTAATTACCGGAGCCCTACCATGGGACGGCCTCCGATCCGGCTTTGTAAGTTTCTGGTCGAGCGTGCAAGACTTCACCGCCATGCGGAGATCGACCCAGACGTGGATCTGGTTGGCGGCAGTAATCGTGTATGCGCTTAACGTCTGCGGAGGCTTGGTCGCCATGCACGCCGCCGGTATCGACGCCCCACGAACCGCTATCGTTTGGCTGCTGGCCATTGTCACTCTGATCAGTCTCGTTCCGTTCACCATCGGCGGATTTGGGGTGCGCGAGCTGGGAGTCGCGGTGCTGCTGAAGCAGTGGTATGGGATCCCCACGGAAACGGCAGTTCTGTTTTCCTTGGCGCTCGGCGCCGTCGGCCTGATTGCATCGGTGGGGTTTGGCGGTCTCGCCTTTTTGGCGGAAACGGTTCTTGGCCGACGGCAGCCTCTGCAAATGTCGGAAACCCAAGACTCGGTTCGTTAACGGGGTTTTGATGCGATGAACGAGCGGCCCTCCAATCGGTTCCGACCTTCTGCCCAAGTCGTCTTCGCCGGTTGCCTGCTGATGCTCATCGCCGTCGGCGCCGGCCGCGGCTTCGATCTCACCGACGAAGGCACCTATTACTTGTCGGCGATGCATCCGGTTGAAGTCCCGGATCGCCAGACCACTTATTTTTACTTCGGTCGCGTGCTTTTTGCCGCCTTAGGTCACAGTTTGTTTCTGAGTCGCTGCCTGATCGCGGCGTTACTCATTGCGGCAACATTGATCTTCGCACGCGGATTGGGCCGCTTCCTTTCCGCGTTTGCTCCCGGAATCAAATTCAGCCCTTGGCTTGGCATTGCCGCGATCTCCGGCACCGCCCTCGCTTTTTCCATCAGTCCGGTGGGCCCTTCCTACAATCTCTTCAACGCAATCGCTCTCCTCGCCGCCACCGGGCTCATGCTAACGGCGTCAGCTTTGCCCCACACTCAAAATCGGGCCGATGCACTCAGGTTAGTCGGGCTACTTCTAGCCTGTGTCGTTATCGTGGGCTTGGATTTCTTGATCAAGTTTAGCACCTCCGCTGTTCTGGCCTCCGGCTTCACCGCTTTTTTCCTGATCGCAAGCCGCGAATCTTGGCTGAAAAAAATTCTGCTCCTCGTCTCTGCACCCCTCGTTGGATTGGTGATTGCTCTCGGCTATTTCACTTTTGTCGAGCGTTTCGCCGTTTGGCGTGAAGGCATCGGCGGCACGTTAGGCGGCCTTACCACCGGCACGTATCTACGCGACGAATTGATCCGCTACGTCGGAGACATCCAGGTTCACAGCCTAGAAACCCTCTGGGCCTACGCCGATGGTTGCACCGCCGCCTTGGTTGCCGGCGGCGTTTTGCTGGGGGTCCGTGCTTTTCCTCGGCTGCAACGCGGGCTCGCGGCGGCAGGCTTTGCCGTGGTCGCAGGGCTGTTCGCTTTTACTCCGCTCTCCGCCGAATCGCTGCGCCTCAACGGCGCTCCCGGCAGCCGCATCTACCTCGGCGCCCTCGCCGTCCTTGGCTTGGCGGTCGCCGCGACCTTGATAGCCCGAAAACGCCCGGGCGACGAACCGCGCTCGCCGGGCTCGTGGCGGCTGATACCGTTGGTAATCTTGCTCGTGGTGCTGCCCTACGCCGGCGGTTTCGGCACCACCAATGCCATCACCCAAAATGCCGTTTACCAACTCGCGCCATGGTTCGCCCTCATTGCCCTCGCCGCCGCGTTCCTCGCCCACGCTTGGCGGGCGCGTTGGCTGCCGCCGCTCTGCGTCGTGCCCTTGGCCGCGATCGCGCTGACCCAATCCTTCCATGGTTACTGGACCCACCCTTACCGTCTCCCCGGCGGTCGTCCGGCCCAGACCGAACTCACGGTCATTGGCGCACCGGCTTACGCTTCTACGCTACGCCTCGATCCCGCATCACACCGCTTCATCGAGGCGACCCGCGCGCAACTCACCCAGCACGGCTTCCGCGCCGGTGACGACATTTTCGCATTTTTCAATCTACCCGGTCTCGTTTTCGCCGTCGGCGGCATCTCCCCCGGCCACCCGTGGTATTTTGCCGGCGACCAACGCTCCCTCGACCTCAACGCGATGCGCGTCGCGACCGTATCACCCGCCCGCCGCGCCCGTGCCTTCGTGATCACCAACGGCGACGTCACCCCTTTCTTGCCCCAACTTCGCACCGCCGGCCTGGATTTTCCGAATGCCTTCGTCCGCTGCGGCGAGACATTGCAGAACCCGCTCTCAAAGGAACCGGTCGAAATCTGGCGTCCCCGTTGAGACAGGATGTCCCCCATCCTCGGACATGATTTCGTGGCCAACGGAACTTAAGTTACCGGTTGCTTCGCCCGCCCGGCGCAGGGCTAATTCCTTTCGCCTTCACGCATGATCCGCCTTCGGCTTTATCTCCAACTCGCACTGCTTTGCGGCGCGGTCGCCCTTGCGAGCTGGCTCTATTTCTGGTGGGTCGGACAACAGACGCTGCAGTGGTTCATGCCCGGCCCGTCGGGCTACAACGGCGAATACGCGCAGGCGCTCCTCAAGGGTCAGCTTCACCTCCGTGAAGCGCCCGAGGGGATGCTCAAGCTCGAGGATCCCTACGATCCGGCCCAGTATTCTCCGTTCTACACGTTCGACCTCTCCTATTATCAGGGGCGCATTTACTCCTATTTCGGCGTCGTCCCTCCGCTCCTGCTCTTCCTGCCGTGGCGACTGCTGACCGGAGTCTACCCCACCGATCAATTCGGCACGGGCCTGTTCATGACACTCGGGCTCGTGCTTTCACTCATTCTGCTCGCCGGAATCCGGCGCCGCTTCCTCCCGAATTCGCCCGCTTGGACCGTCGCACTCGCGGTGGTCGTCTTGGCCGTCGGGAACCAATCGCTCCTGCTGTTTTGGCCACCGTATTATTGCCAAACCGTGCAGTCCGCCGCCCGGTGCCTCCAACTCGCCGCGTTGATCGCTTCGGTTCTCGCCCTCACCTCGCGGAGACCATCCCTCGTTTGGTTCAGCTTGGCCAGCGTCGCCACCGGTCTGATGGTTTGCACGCGCCCTTCGTTCGTCCTCGCGTCTTCGCTGCTCGTTCCCATCTGGCTGGTCCTGAATCGCCGGGCGCTTGAAACCCGCGGCCCCGACTCCGCGCTCCGTTCGGCGATCCGACCGCTCGCGGCCGGGCTTCTGCCAATCACCCTGATCGCCCTGGCCCAGATGGCGTTCAACTTCGCCCGGTTCGACTCCCCCGTCGAGTTCGGCACCACTTACCAACAGTTCGGTATCGATTTGCGCACCATCACCCAGTTTTCGCCCGCATATATGCCGGCGCACATTCTGGTTCACCTGTTTTCCATGCCGGAATTCCTGCGCTATTTTCCTTTTCTCGTCTACGACGAACCCTCGCTCGGTGCGCTGATCTTGCTGCCGTTTTCCTGGTTTCTGCTTCTGCTCCCTTTCGGCTGGCGAACGCTCGCCGGACCTGATCGCGGGATCCTGCGCGCCTTGGCCTTCGCTCTCGTCCTCGCCGCTGTCGGCAACCTCGTGATGTTGTCGGGCTACTACCTTGCTCTCCTTCGGCATCAAGTGGACATCGTGCTTCCCCTCACCCTTGCCGCCGCTGTCGGCCTGATCGCCACCGGCCACGCTTGGCAACCTCATCCGTGGCGGCGCCGTGCGCTCGCCGTCGGTGCCACCTTTTTGGTCGCAGCCAATGTCACGGTGACCGTCGGCACCGCCGCCAGCTATCCCAACCAAGCCGAACTCCCCCGCGTCGCCGCCTTCTTCAATCAGCCGGTTTATCTTTGGGAGAAGATAATGGGCCAAACATTCACCAACACTCTGCGCCTCACCCTCACGTTTCCCACTGCGCCAGCCGATTCCACCGAAGAACTACTTTCTCTTGGGGCGGACAAAATTGACGCGGTTTTTGTGCGCTACCTCGACTCCAATCGGGCCTCCCTCGGTTTCTTCCACACTGAATTGGGCGCGATTGAAAGTCGCCCGTTCGCCGTGCCACCCGGCGTCGTCCGGAACGTCGATATCACACTCGGCTCCTTGAGCCCTCCGACCGGCCATCCCGCATTTTCCGGTTGGTCCCGCTCTTCGATTGATCAACTCCATCGCCGCCTTCGGCTAACAATCGACGGCAAACTGCTGCTCGATCAGGACATGCTTTTTCACACCGCCTCCCCCGGCAATCGCTCGATCGGAGGCATCGCAAAGAAACCCGCTTTCGCGAAATTCTCGGGCGCGATTTCACACGTCAGCCCACTCCCGCTGCAAACCGTCCCCCCTCGCCCGACGGCTTGGCCTCAGGGGCCTGTTCACTTCGACGCAGTGTTCGCCAACCGGCGAGTCGGTCGCTCGGACCCGCTCGTCGTCTCCGGGACCCGTATCAACGGCGATTTGCTTTGGGTGACCTACTTGGACGAAACGCGGGTGCAATTCGTGTTCGACCATGGACTCACCGGCCAGACAAAGAGCACTCCGATGGTTGTCCCGGATACGACCACCCCGCATCGCATCGAGATCCGACCCGATGCAGCCGCCTCTCTCACCGTCATCGCTTTTGACGGTGCCCCCATCATCACTCTCCCGTTTCTCCCATTTCCGGCCCCCGCCGAAAGCGTTTTTTTTGGAATCCAAACTTTCCCGGCAGCCTGCGAACCGATTTTCGGCGGCCGGCTTGAAGTTGTGCCCGCCACCGCGAGTCAACCCCGTTGAGCGCTACCATTTACTTCGCATGAAGCCGCTCTTGATCGCTCTCTGCAGTTTATCCCTGTTCGCGATGGTTCACGTGTTCGGCTTTCCCCTGCTGCCGCATACCCTGCGAACGCTTTCAGCCAACGAAATGATTCCCGAGCCTGGAACCGATTCGAGGGCGTTTAGTGTCCCATTTCCATTTTCGGCCTCCGATGCGCCCCATGATCGCCGCAGCCGAGTCGCTCTTTACGAGAACGACTTCGCGCTGTCTCCCCACGCTGAGATCGCGACGGTCGTGCAGCACGGCCAAGGCAATTATGCTCACCGCGATGGACGATTGATTTTCTCTGCCACGGATAGCAGCGATCCGCGACACAACGGCCGCCGGTATGACGCTTACCATCCCGTGCTCTACCAGCGGGGTATCGGCTACGCGGCAGCTATCCTGTTCGCCCTTTCAGTCGTCGGATTGTATCGCCTGCCGCTCTCGACATCCCGGGCAGCCCACCCGCCCCTGACTCCCTCAACAGGGCGCTTCCGGCTCCACGTCATCGGAGCCGCCGCGCTGCTGTTGCTCGGTCTCTACTGCTCAACGGGCACCCTGTCGCCTTACGGCAATAACGGTTATCCGCTCGTGGCCACGTCCTATAAATTTGTCTACAATCCGGACCACGCCCACTTCCGCGCACTATTCCAATTTGTCGACGGTCAACCTCAGGCCACATGGGACGGCGCCCTCTTCCTCCGCCGGATTCTTTTCCCTGTGCTGACCTATCCGTTCATGAAAATCTGGGGATTCGAGATCGGTGGTGCGATTGGCAGTCTCGCGCTCAACACCGCCGCTTTGGTCGCCTTTCTTTTTGGCCTGCGCCGCTTCATCGGTGACCGCGCAGCCGTCATCGCCGGTTGGATTTTGGCGTTCTATCCCGGGGCAGCCTACTGGGGCGGCTTACCTTACGTCTACTCCATCATTTTTCCGGCATGTCTCCTGATGACCCTTGGACTGCTTGCCTTACGCGACTCGGCCTCAACCGCCCGCGTTGCCTGGATTTCGTCGCTGATGGGCTGCGGTTATTTGGGCTACGATCTGATCATCTATTTTTTGCCCGTCAGTCTTTTCGTGCTTTTCGTCCGTCGATGCTGGAGCGCGGGCGGCATCGCCCTCATCTGTCAAATCGCCCCGCTCGCCGCATGGCTGAGTTTTCTCCGCTTCGGACTACACCAGGATTTGAACAATTCAAATTCCGCCGCATTCGGCGTTGTTTTGGGTGCATATCAAAATATCGCCGCAGATTTTGACCGTTGGTGGGCGTTGGTCCAGCACACACCGGGCATCGCCCTGAACACGTTCTTCGGCTCGGGCTTTGTATTTCTTTCCGGCTTTTTCCTTATGGTCCTTGCCCTCAACCCCGTCACATCCCGCATCCGCTTCTCTTCGGTCGAGGTGGGACTGCTGGGGCTTGGCGCCGCCCTGTTCCTTTTCAACAACCTCGCCCCGGAATACACCGGGCCCTGGCAAATGCGCGGCAACTGGATCGCTCGCATCTATCAACCGGTATTTCCCGCCCTGGTCCTTTTCTGCGCACGCGCACTCTCCGCCCTGCCGCCGTTGCCGGTGCGGGCACGGTGGAGTCTCGGCGCCGTCTGTTTCGTCTTCGGCCTTGGCAACGCCCTGGTCATTTTCGGACCCATTCTTAACAACCCCTTTGCTATCTCGGAGCAGGTCTTCTTCGCCTTCGCCGATTCCATGGCCCCTCACTCGCTCTACGAAGACAATCTCCAAAAAATGGGCCGTCGGCCATTGGGCTTCCCTTTCGAAGATCCCTGATCGGACGCGTCCGCCCCCGCGCGAAATCGCCATTGTCCCCCGGCATCCCGTCGGTTTCGATCTCGGCTTCATGTCGTCCGAAACCCTTGTCGCGCTTCACGCCCGTATGGTGCTTATCCGCACATTCGAGGAATCCGCGCTTGCGCTGTTTTCCCAAGGCGAACTCTTCGGGACGACCCACACTTCCGTCGGCCAGGAAGCAATCGCCGTTGGCGTCCTCGCGCAACTCACCCGCGACGACATCGTCTTCAGCAACCACCGTTGCCACGGCCACTACCTCGCGAGGTTCGACGATCCCGTCGGTCTGATGGCCGAACTCATGGGCCGCACCACCGGCCTGTGCGGCGGCGTCGGCGGCAGCCAACACCTTCAACGCGACAATTTTTACACCAACGGCATCCAAGGCGGAATCGTTCCCGCCGCCGCCGGCATGGCCCTGGCGGAGAAATTCAGACGATCCGGCCGCATCGCGGTGGTCTTCCTCGGCGACGGCACCCTCGGCGAGGGCGTGGTTTACGAAACGCTCAACCTCGCTTCCCTTTGGCAACTTCCGCTGCTCTTCGTCGTCGAGGCCAACGGCGTGGCCCAGTCCACTCCCACCGCGCTCCAACTCGCCGGCAGCATCACCGCCCGCGCCGCCGCGTTTGGGATCCGCCACGCCGAGGGTGACGGCAACGACCTCAACGCCGTCACTGCGCTTGCCGCCGATGCCGTCGACTTCGTCCGCCGCGAATCCAAGCCGTGTTGGCTCGTCCTTCACACCTATCGCCTCGGGCCCCACAGCAAGGGCGACGACCACCGCCCGTCCGCCGAACTGACCGCCGCCCGCGCGCGCGATCCGCTTCTTCTCCTCGGCGCACAACTTCCCGCCGCCACCGTCACTGCCGCCGCAGCAGACGCCCTCTCGCGCGTCGATGCTGCCATCGCCGCCGCCCGCGCCGCGCCGTTTCCCACCGCCCACGCCTGAGATGGAACGCTGCGCCCAAATCCTCAACCGCTCCCTTCATGCCCTCTTCACCGAGCGCACTGATGTCGTGCTGCTCGGCGAAGACCTGCTCGATCCCTACGGCGGCGCGTTCAAAGTCAGCGCCGGCCTTTCCACGAAGTTTCCCGACCGCGTTCTCACTACGCCCATCAGCGAAGCCGCCATCGTCGGCGTCGCCGGCGGCCTCGCACTGCGCGGCCTGCGTCCGATCGTCGAGATCATGTTCGGCGATTTCACCACCCTCGCCGCCGATCAGATCATCAACCACCTCGCAAAGTTTAACGGCATTTATCACGGCAAAGTATCGTGCCCCGTCGTCATCCGCGCCCCGATGGGCGCTCGCCGCGGCTACGGCCCGACGCATAGCCAGTCCCTCGAAAAGATTTTCCTCGGCATTCCCGGACTCACGGTCGTCGCCCCCAGCCGTTATCACGAACTCGGCGAACTGCTCCGCCGCGCCGTCGTCGATTCAACCGACCCGATCCTCTTCATTGAAAACAAGGCCATGTATGCCCAGCCGCACGAGCCGCCGGTCGCGGGCCGCGTCGCGGAGTTCTCCACCCGCCTCGGTGCCGGGCGTTTTCCCACGCTCTCGTTTTCATTGAACAATTTTGCGCCCCCCGATCTCACCCTCGCCACCTATGGCGGCATAACTCCGCTCGCGCTTCTAGCCGCCCTCGAACTCGCGCTCGAGCACGAGCTCTTCGCCGAGGTCGTCGTCCCCAGCCAGCTCAGCCCGTTACCGACCGCCGAGCTGCTCCCCTCACTGGCCGCCAGCCGACGCCTGCTCGTCGCCGAGGAGGGCACACTCACCGCCGGCTGGGGCGCGGAGGTCGTCGCCCGCCTTATGGACCTCGCCGACTTCCCGTTCGCCTCCGCCCGCGTTGCCGCCAAAGATTCGATCATTCCCACCAGCCGCATTCTCGAAGACGCCATGCTCCCCCAACCCGCCGATCTCATCGCCGCCGCCTTGAAACTCACGTCCTCCCCGCGCCGCTGATGAAGCCCGTCGTTCTCGAACAAACCGATCTTAACAGCGAGAGCGCCGTCCTCGTCTCTTGGTCCGTGCCCGACGGCGCCAACGTCGCGGCCGGCGATACCCTCTGCATCGCCGAAACCACCAAGGCCGCCATCGAAGTGCCCGCACCCACCGCGGGACAAGTATTCCATGCCTACGCTGCCGGCGCGTCCCTCGCCTTTAACCGGCCCATCGCTTACATCGCCGAAACGCCCGCCGAATCCGCCTCGGCTAAGCAAGCCGCCCGCACCACCGCCTCCGTCGCTCCATCAGCCGTCAAGGCCACGAAGAAAGCCCGGCAACTCGCCGCACAACACGGCCTCTCCCTCGATTCCCTGCCCGCATCGTCCTCCCTGATCACCGAAGCCGACATCTACGCCGCCCTCGGCAAAACACCTCCGTCCGCGCCTTCCGCCGCGATCACCGCCCAACCGGTCGCGCTCCCGCCCGGCGGCGCGCGCGTCCTTGCCCTTGGCGCCGGCCTCGGTGCCATGCAAGTCATCGACATCCTCCTGCACGATCCGCAGCTCGTGCCCGTGGGTTGTCTCGATGATGATGTGGCGACCCACGGCCAATCGGTCTTCGGCGTTCCGGTCTGGGGCCCGCTCGCCGACTTGGAATCCCTCTGGCTCGCCAAAAAATTTACCCACGCCATCGTCGCGATCAGCACCAACATCTCCGTCCGCAAGGCGCTCTTCCTCCGCGCCCGCGCCCTCGGCATACCGTTCGTCAACGCCATCGACCCCACCGTCCGCCTGAACCGCGCCGTCGTCCTCGGCACCGGCAATGTTCTTTGCAGCCAAGTCCACGTCGGCGTCGCCACCGTGCTCGGCGACAACAACTTTATCAGCTCCCACACCTCGATCGAGCACCACAATTCCTGGGGTTCGCACAATACCGTGGGCCCGGCCTGCGCGACGTCGTCCCGCGCGCTCGTCGGCGATGAAGTCCTCTTCGGCACCGGCATTTTCCTCCAACCCGGCGTCGGCATTGGCAGTCGCGCGCGCATCGCCTCCGGCGCCGTTCTCACGCAAAATATCCCCGCCGACCACGCCGTAAAAATGCACGCCCAGTTCCAAGTCACACCCATCGCTCCCGCCCAACCGTGACCCTTGTGCCCTCGCCCAACCCTCTCGACGCTTCCGCCGCCCACTACCAAAGCGAGGCCGGCCTGCTCGATACCGATTTCGTCAACCATTACACCGCGCTGCTCCAACAGCCATGGCTCAACGGCGATTCCGCCCTCCAACTCGGCCTCGGCAACGGCGCCCTCGCCCGCCAACTCGCCGCGCATTTTCCCGAATTCACCGTCGTCGAGGGCTCACCCGCCATCGTCGCCGATTTCAAAAATCCGCCCGCCCACTGCCGCGTTTTCACTTCGTATTTCGAGCGCTTCTCCCCTTCCGCCCCCGTCTCGCGGATATTTGGCAACCACATCCTCGAACACGTCGATGATCCCGTCGGCGTGCTTCGCCGCACCCGGGAGTGGCTCGCGCCCGAGGGCCGCGCGTTGTTCACCGTGCCCAACGCCGGCTCCCTCCACCGCCGCATCGGCGTCGAGCTCGGTCTTTTGCCCACGCCCAATTCCCTCAACGCCCAAGACCTTCGCCTCGGCCATCGCCGCGTTTACACCGCCGCCGAATTCAAAACCGATCTCGAAGCCTCCGGCTACGTCGTCGAACAACTCTCCGGCTACATGCTCAAAGTCGTCTCGAACGCGCAGATGAAATCTTGGTCCCGCGACCTGATCGACGCCACTTATCGCACCAGTCTCACGCTTCCCACCGAGCTCTGCGCCAATCTCTTCGCCGTCTGCAAACGTTGAATCCTCCCATGCCCGTCGTCCCTTCCGTTTCACCGCATCTTCCGATTTCTTCCGCCGGCATGCGGGTGCCTTACAACGATCTCCACGCCCAATACCTGTCCCTCAAACCGGCCATCGACGCAGCCATCGCTCTCACCCTTCGCGACTCCGCCTTCATCCGCGGCCCGGCGGTCGAGAATTTCGAGCGCGGGTTCGCCGCCGCCATCGGCACGAAACACTGCGTCTCCACCGCCAACGGCACCGACGCCCTCTACATCGCCTTCCGCGCCCTCAACCTGCAGCCCGGCGACGAGGTCATCACCTCGGCGCATTCATGGATCGCGTCCTCGGAGACGATCACTCAAGCCGGTGGAAAAGTCGTCTTCGCCGACACCGATCCCGCGACCTTTACGATCGATCCCGCCGACATCGCGCGCAAAATCACCCCACGCACGCGTGGCCTCGTGCCCGTCCATCTTTACGGCCAGCCGGCCGACATGACCGCGATCATGGCGCTCGCGAAAAAGCACAATCTGTGGGTCGTCGAGGACTGCGCCCAAGCTCACCTCGCGCGCTACCGCGGCCAGACGGTCGGCACGTTCGGCCAGGCCGCCACCTTCTCCTTCTACCCCGGAAAAAATCTCGGCGCGATCGGCGACGCCGGCGCGCTCGTGACCAACGACGACGCCCTTGAAAATTTCTCCGCCATGTTCGCCCGCCACGGCGGTCGCAACAAGGGCACCCACGAAATCGAGGGGATCAACAGCCGACTCGACGGCCTTCAGGCCGCCATTCTCAACGTAAAGCTCCCCCACCTCGCCGCGTGGACGCTCGCCCGTCGGGCTCTCGCCCGCGACTACGAGGCCCGGCTTGCCGGCGTCGGCGATCTCGCACTCCCCGCCGTCGCCGAGGGTCGCGAACACGTTTACCATATCTACGCCGTCCGCACGCGCCACCGCGACGCACTCCGCGCCCACCTTTCCGCCCGGGGCATCCAGACCCAACTCAACTATCCCGTCGCCCTCCCGTTCCTGCCCGCTTACCGCCGCTTCGGCCACACGCCGGCCGACTTTCCCGTCGCGCACGCCCATCAATCGCAAGTCCTCTCGCTGCCGCTTTACCCCGAAATCACCCCGGCGCAGACCGACTACCTCGTCACCGAGATCACGGCATTCTTCGCCGCCGTGCGGCCTTGAGCGCATCCCGTCATGTGCGGTATCGCCGGACTGTTTAACTTCCAAGGAGCGCCCGTCGAACGCGGCACGCTCGGCCGTTTCACCGATTCGCTCGCGCACCGTGGCCCCGACGGTCGCGGTCTGCTCCTCGACGGCCCGCTCGGTCTCGGGCACCGCCGCCTTTCAATTCTCGATCTGAGCCGGCGCGGACGTTGCCCGATGGCTTACGAGGACTCCATGCCCGTGTCCGGCTCGCGCCTCCGCGCGACGTGGCAGGACTTCCGCGGCGACACCATCGAAGCCGTCCACACTCCCGACCGCTACTGGATCACCTTCAACGGCGAGATCTACAACTTCCTCGAACTCCGCCGCGAACTCACCGCGATGGGCCATCGGTTCCGCACCGAGACCGACACCGAGGTTGTCCTCGTCGCCTATGCGCAGTGGGGCGAGGCCTGCCTCCACCGCTTCAACGGCATGTGGGTATTTGCCCTCTGGGATCGCCGCGAGCGCACGCTCCTCCTCGCCCGGGACCGCTTCGGGGTTAAGCCGCTCTACTACGCCGCCACACCCTCCCGCCTCGCTTTCGCCTCTGAACTCAAGGCATTCCTCGCACTCGAAACGTTTTCCCCCGCGCTCAACCACGATCTCGTTCCCGCCT
>CALSBN010000131.1:0-13645 GCA_943373185.1 Opitutus sp. GAS368
GGCGCGATCTTCCACGGCTCCGTCATCGCGGTCTTCAACGTGTCCGCCGGGGCGTTGGCCCCAATCAGCCGCGAACCGAGCAACGACGAGAGTGCGGCGACGCCGAGACCCGTGCCGGACGTGCGGAAAAACTGCCGGCGGGTGAGCGCGGCATTGTAAGCGTCAAACGTGGCCTGCCAGTCGGGAGGGAGAGGTGTCATGGCGGTTATTTGGTCAGCGATTCATCGAGGTTGAGCACCTGACTCGCGACGAGCGTCCAAGCGGCGAGTTCGGGGGCGGGAAGTTTGGTATCAGCGGGCGAATCCCCCACGTTGAGCAGCTCGAGCGCGGCCGCAGGCGTGCGGCGATAGGTCGCGAGCGCGTCGTCGAGCGTGCGGCAGACGATGGCGCGTTCGGCCTTTTCAAAGGGACGGCCGATCAGGTTCATCGACACAAAATCAAGCCGTGCATCGACCGACGGCGCCGCGTGCAACGCCCGCGTGGCGAGCGCGCGCGAAGCCTCGACGAATAGCGGCTCGTTGAGGGTGACGAGCGCCTGCAACGGCGTGTTGGTGCGGTCGCGGCGCACACACGAGACTTCGCGGTTCGGCGCGTTGAGGATGTCCATCGCCGGCGGTGGCGCCGTGCGCTTCAGGATCGTGTAAAGCGAGCGGCGGTAGAGCGCGTCGCCGACATCCTGTTTGTAGAAGCGCGTGGTCGATTGCTTCATCGCGACCTCTTCCCAGATGCCTTCGGGCTGATACGGCCGCACGGGGCGGCCTCCGAGTTTGGTTACCAGCAAGCCCGACGCGGCGAGGACTTGGTCGCGCAATTGCTCGGCGTCGAGCCGGTAGCGGGGTCCACGCGCGAGCAGGAAGTTGGCCGGGTCGCGCTCGAGCAGCGCGGGCGAGACCGCGGCCGACTGACGATAGGTCGAGGTCATGACCAGTTGACGCACGAGCCGGCGGTAGTCCCAGCCGGAGTCGCGGAAGTCCACCGCAAGCCAGTCGAGCAACTCGGGATGCGTGGGACGGGCGCCCGTGACGCCAAAATCACCCGAAGATTCGACGAGGCCGGTGCCAAAGAGATATTGCCACACGCGGTTCACCGTCACGCGGGCCGTGAGCGGATTTTTGGGATCAACGAGCCAACGGGCTAACGTCAGCCGGTTGAGCGGCGCATCGGCCGGCAGGGGCGGCAACACGGCCGGGGTCGCCGCCGGGACGAGCTCGCCTAACTGGGCATACTCGCCGCGCGTGAGCACATGGGCGAAAGGCACCGTGCCTTTCTTCTCCTCCATCACGAGGGTGATGCCGCCGCGGGCGCGCATCGCATCGTCCTCGCCCATCAAAGCATCGAGCTTGGCCGCGAGCGGCAACGACGCCGCGTCCACCGTCGCGAGGTAGTGCGTGCGCAGGCTCTCTTTTTGCGGATCGGTGCGCTCGGCCGGTGCGGCCAGGAACGCCTTGTAAACCGCGACCGTGTCGGCCCCGGGTTTGTCGGAGACGACTTGTTTCGAATCGGCCGGCAGGAAGCCGCCGCTATAGTGCCGCACGTCCTGCACCCAGACGCCACCGCCGGTCAGCGTCACCGCCGGCCGGCCCGCCTCGGCCGCGCGTGCGCCGAGGCGCAGCGGAGCCGTCGGCACGATGTCGTTGGGAAAGCGGCTGACTTCGCCGGAATTCGCGACCGCCCCACCGTTCACGAAGACGTCGATCGAGCGGCTGCGCTGGGACGCCGCGTCGTAGCTGAGAAACACATGGTGCCACTGGTCGGGAGCCAGCGCAGTGCGGGCTACACCCCGGCCACTGACCCCGCTCTTCCCGTCGGTAAACACCAGACCGACTTTGCCCTCTTCCAGAAAGAGTTCCCAGCCGCTCGCCTTGCCGTCGGGCTCAAGACAGGAGAGCAGCGGGCCGCTCGGCGTTCCCGACACCCGCACGAGCAGACCAAAGCTCTCGGCCCCTTCCCGCGTCATTGCGACCGGCGGCGCGAGGACTTGGTCACGCCCGTCGATCTTCGGCGCCGAACCGAACGGCCCGGCGACCGACGGACTGCCATCACTCACACCGGCAAAGGGCCAGATCTGGCGCACGTAGCGCTTCGCCGGCAGCGGCGCGAGGGACTTGGCCGAGGCAAGCCATTGCTCGAAGTCCGCATCCGACTGGGCCGCCCGGTCCTTTTGTGCCTTCTTCACGGCCGTGATCTCCGCTTGCAACGCCGGCCAGCGCGCCCGGTCCGCGACCGCCGGGACGAACATGCTCGGCGGCGTATCGGAGATGTTTCCGTCCATCGCGGGCATGGTGTTGTTGCGGAAAAACGCGGTCAGCGCGTAGAAATCCTTGGTGCTGATCGGATCGAATTTGTGGTCGTGACACGCCGCGCAACCGGTCGTGAGCCCGAGCCACACCGTGGACATCGTCTCGACGCGGTCCTTGGCGTAGATCGCCTCGTATTCCGCCGCGATGGCCCCGCCCTCGCTCGTGGTGGGAAGACAGCGGTTGAAACCCGATGCGACTTTTTGGTCGACGGTCGCATCGGGCAACAGGTCGCCGGCCATCTGTTCGATCGTAAACCGGTCGAACGGCATGTTCTGCTTGAACGCGTTGATCACCCAATCGCGGTAGGGCCAGATCGAGCGGTAATTGTCGATGTGGATGCCGTGGGTGTCGGCGTAGCGCACGGCGTCGAGCCAGTGGCGGCCGAAGTGTTCGGCGGAGGCGTCGCTCGTGAGCAGGCGATCCACCGCGCGCTCATAAGCGGCGGGCGAAGGGTCGCGGGTAAACGCCGCGAGCTCGGCCGGCGTGGGCGGCAGACCGGTCAGGTCGAGCGTCACGCGGCGCAGCAGCCGCGCCGGCGACTCGGGCGGGCTCGGGGTGAGGTTCTCCGCGCGCAGTTTTGCGAGAATGTAGCCGTCGATCGGGCTGCGATCCCAGCCGGCGGGAGCCGCGGCGACCGGCGCGGACGGTTTCACGGCGGGCGGCAAAAACGACCAGTGCTCCTGATACTCGGCGCCTTCGGCGATCCAACGTTTGAGCAGCGCGATCTCGGCCGGCTTCATCGTCTTGTGCGCCTCGGGCGGCGGCATGATCTCGTCGGGATCGGTGGCGAGGATGCGCTCGATGAGCGGACTCACGTCGGGTTTGCCCGGGACAATCGCGGCCTCGGCGTCGCCGCGATCCACCGTGGCGAACTCCGCACGGTCGAGCCGCAGCTTGGCCTTCCGCGTGCCGGAGTCGGGCCCGTGGCAATGAAAGCAATTCTCCGCGAGAATCGGCTGGATGTGCTCGTTGAACGAAAGCTTGGCCGGACCGGCGGGTTTCGTCGGCGCAGCGACCACCGGCGGCACCACTTTCGACGTCTCGGCACCGGTGCTGCATCCCAGCTGCGCGAGCAACACGAGAACGGACGAGAGGGCAGCGGCGGACAGGAGCAAGAGGCGCATGGAAATGGGGTCTGTTCGGAAGCAAATGAAGCTTGGACGCGCGTCAAACCACCCCGAATTTTCCCCGCGAGGCAACCCCACAAAGGGGCGATCGTCTTCCTGTTGCGGAAAACGCGTCCCGGGTTGCGCCGCAACCGGCGGCGACCGAAAAATCAGGCCGCCGATAGGAGCGCGGCATGAAACCCGGGGCGGCGGGGAACTCAAATTGACCGCCAAGCGCGAGGCCTGCAACGTGCTCAGCTTCCTCCCCATGACCCGTTTCGCCTCCCGTTTTCTCTTTTGGCTGACCTACGCGTTTGTGCTCGGGAACGGGCCGATCGTTCGGGCCCAGCCCGAGGCCCCTCGGGCTCCGACGAACAAGCCCGCGGAAACCCAGCTCTCGGACACCCCGGTCGGCGCGGTCGTGGTGTGGAACCGCACCTTGGTCACCTTCCGTTCGGCCCAGGATTTCCCCGATGTCGCGACCCGGGCGAAATCGGCCGTGGCCCGCATCGAAGCTCTCTTCGACGAACGCGCCGACGAAACCGTGCGTGTGCAGTTTACCGAAATCGGCGGCCGAAAACTTGCCCGCCTCTACTACGGCGCCCACCTCGTCTTTGCCGTGGCCGAGGCCGATTTAAATCCGCTCAAGAACGAGACGATTGAAGACGTCGGCGAGCGGACCCGAAAGCAACTCGATCAACTTGTCCGGGACCATGCCGACCAACAGAGCGTCCCCCGCACCCTGCGCAACGCCGCCGAGGCCGCGCTCACCATGGCGCTTTTCGCCGCGTTTTGGCTCGCCGTCGCCCGGCTGCGCAACGCCGGCGTGCGGCGGATTCACACCCATGTCCACGGCACCCGGAAACGGGTGGCCGTTTTTGGCTACGATGTTCGAACCGCCGTCTTTACCGTCGCCGAGTCGTTGTGCCGCGTTTTGAGCCTCGGGCTGATTATTGCCGCTGGGTATGTCGCGCTGACCTTCGCCCTCGACCGCTTTCCCTACACCCGGCCTTGGTCGGAGCAATTGCGGGAACTCTTCTTCGACTCCGCCGCCGGGTTGGCCCGTAGCGCGGTGGAGGAGATCCCGAATCTGCTTTCGGTCGTGATCATCTTTTTCGTGACCCGCGCCCTCACCCGCGTCCTCGGGGGCTGGTTCTCCACGATCGAAGCGGGCCAAGGCGCTTCCGGCTGGCTCGACGCCGAATCCGCCCGCGCGACCCGCCGCCTGCTGGTGATCGGGATGTGGATCTTCGCCGCGACGGTGGCGTTCCCCTACCTGCCCGGTTCCCATTCCGAGGCGTTTCGCGGCATCTCGGTCCTGGTCGGTCTGATGGTGACCCTCGGCGGCTCCGGCTTCGTGGGCCAGATCATCGGCGGGCTCGCCGCGATCTATTCCCGTTCGGTGCGCACCGGGGACCACATCACCGTCGGCGAAATCAGCGGCGTCGTGCAGGAAGTCGGGATGCTGTCGACGAAGGTCGTGACCCGAACCCGCGAAGAGGTGACCATTCCCAACGCGACGCTCATCAGTTCCGCGATCCGCAACCACTCCCGCGGCGCGGCCAAGGGCGCCGCCGTCACCACCGGCGTCACGATCGGCTACGACGCCCCTTGGCGGCTGGTCGAGGCCATGCTGAAGACCGCCGCCGACCGGACCGAGGGCCTGCTCAACGCGCCGGAACCCACCGTGCTGCAAACGGCGCTCGAAGACTTTTACGTGCGCTACGAACTGACGGCGTTCGTCGAATCCGCCGAGCGACGCGGCGACGTGTTGTCGCGGTTGCACGGCCACATCCAAGACGTCTTCAACGAAAACGGCGTGCAGATCATGTCACCGAATTTCGAAGCCCAACCCGAATCACCCGTCCTCGTGCCGAAGAAAAAATGGCACGCCGCTCCGGCTAAACCGGAGTAGCTCGCATCCCGGCCCGCCCCGTTTCGGCGTCCTCGGCGCCACGTCGAACGCCGATCACGCGATCTTTTTCACGCCCTTCACGTTCCACTTGGTGATCGTGAGGCCCTTCGCGCTGCGGCTGCTGACGGGCACGGGCGCGAGGTCGAAATCGAGCTCGCGCACGCGCGCGCCGCCACGGCCGTCGAGCGAGATGTGCAGCTTTTGCGGCATCGCCTTCTCTGTCGGGCTCACGTCGAGGTAGAGCACTTTCGAACCTTCGCTCGGCACGAGCGGGTAAAGTTTGTCGCGCGAAAGGCCGCCGATCTGGAAGCGTTTGGCGAACGCCTTCCCCGACGCGCCATCCTGGTAGACCATCGTATAAAAATTCTTGTCCCCGTCGGCCGGGAAGACCGCGCAGTGGATGATGTTGCGGCCCATGAAAACCTTGTCGGCCACCTTGGTGACCTTGAGCGAGCCGTCGCCCATGAGACACAGCGCGCTGTCGAGAACGGAGCATTCCTGGACGAACTCGTGCTGCCGCCAGTTGAGGCCAATGAAGCCTTCCTCGCGGTTCACGTAGAGGCGCTGGTTCACCGAAACGACCTGCGCGGCGTTGATCTGCTCGATCTCGTCGTAGGTCGTGCGGCGCTTGTGGCCCTTGCCGTATTTTTCCTGGAGCGTCTCGAACCACCTCACGGCGTAGTCGGTGAGGTGCTTGAGGTGGTGCTGCACCTCTTTCATTTCGGCCTCGGTCTTTTTCATGGCCTCGTCGGCCTGGAAGCGGTTGTAGGCGGAAATGCGCTTGATCCGGATTTCGGTGAGGCGCGCGATGTCGTCGTCGATCACGTCGCGGCGCAGTTGCTTCAGGAACGGCTTCAGTCCCTCGTGAATTTCAGAGATCACTTCCTCCCACGTCTTCGATTTCTCGATGCGGCGGTAGATGCGCTCCTCGATGAAGATCCGCTCCAGCGAGTCCCAATGCCACTGTTGCTCGAGCTCGCCGAGGCGGATCTCCAGCTCGCGCTTCAGCAGCGCCTTGGTCTTGTCCACGCTGCGGCGCAGGATTTCCTTCACCCCGAGGAACTGCGGCTTGTCGTCCTCGATCACGCAGGCCGCCGGCGAGAGCGCCAGCTGACAATTCGTGAACACGTAGAGCTGCTGGATGATCTTCTCGGCGTCGGCGCCGGCGGGCAAATGGACGAGGATTTCGACGGAATCGGCCGTGTTGTCGTCCACGTGCTTGATCTTGATTTTGCCCTTCGCGTTGGCGGCGAGGATCGACTCGATGAGCGACTCCGTCGTCGCGCCGTAGGGCAGCTCGGTGATCGCGAGCAGATACTTGGAGCGCGCCTCGATCTTGGCGCGGACTTTCACTTTTCCGCCGCGTTCACCGTCGTTGTATTCGGCGAAGTCGGCGATGCCGCCGGTCGGGAAATCCGGATAGATGCGGAACGTTTTTCCCTGGAGGTGGTTAATCGCGGCGCGGCAGAGGTCGTTGAAATTGTGCGGGAGAATCTTCGTCGCGAGGCCGACCGCGATGCCCTCCGCACCCTCGAGCAGCACGATGGGGAACTTCGCGGGCAACGACACCGGCTCCTGCGCGCGGCCGTCGTAGCTGAGCTGCCAGGTGGTGGTCTTCGGATTGAAGAGCACGTCCTTCGCGAAATTCGTGAGGCGCGCCTCGATGTAACGCGGCGCGGCTGCATCGTCGCCGGTGAGCGTGTTGCCGAAGTTACCCTGGGGTTCGATCAGGAACGCACGTTGCGCGATACCCACGAGCGCGGCGCCGATGGACGCGTCGCCGTGAGGGTGGAGCGACATCGCGCGACCGACGACGTTGGCGACCTTGTGAAAGCGCCCGTCGTCCATGTCCCAGAGGGTGTGGAGAATCCGGCGCTGCACCGGCTTCAGGCCGTCGTCGATGTGAGGGACGGCGCGGTCGAGGATAACGTAGCTCGCGTAGTCGAGAAACCACGAGCGGTAGTGCTTCACGAGCGGCGCATCGGGCGAGTTTTTCTCCGGGACCTTGGCCACTTCAAGTGCGGCGGGTTCGGCGACCGCACCCACGGCGACCGACTCCGCTGGCGTCGCCGAAATCGGAGCAGGCTCCGTCACCGGTTCGTTGGCCAACGGCAACTCGGTTTGATCGGACGGTTTGGGTATTTTCTTCTTGGGCATTGCAAAAATGAATCAAGTAGCGAGCACGAGGCCGTGCGGAACGAAAAGCCGGAAATCCGCGACATTGCGCGTGGCGAATTCGGCGCCGGCGACAATCGCGCTGGCGGCGATCAGGCAATCGAACTTTAGGCGACGCGAACGACCCGTGCGATTGAACAAATCCGCTGCGCGGGCGGCATGAGCCTCCTCGAAATCGGCGCAACCGGCGGTGAGAAACTCCCGCGCCGTAGCGATCTGCACGGGCAACACCGGGCCGTTTAGAAACTCGCTCCAGGTAATCGTCGAGCAGGCAATCGACTCCCCGCGCTCCAGCCACTGCTCAATGGCGCGGGCCTCGCCGCTGGTCCCGTTAACGCCGGCGATTAGAAAATTGGCATCGAGGTGAATCACGAAGCCGTGCGGTCACCAAAAGCCCGTTGATCTTCGCGCAATTCTTTCAGATAAGCCTCGGACCGTTGCTCGTAATCGGGAATCTGACTGGTTATGTCCCAAGCCCGCCGCAGGGCCGCGAGCGCCTTTTCGTTGGCCGCTTTGGGTGCCGGCGGAATCAAATCGGCCACCTTTTCTCCCCGGTAAGTCAGCTCCATTCGTTCGCCCCGGCGAAGAGATTTCACAATGCCCTCCAGATCATTGCGCAAGTCGACAGCCGAGATAGTTCTCATGAGTTGAAGTTGATGTTAAACTTCATGTTGAGGTCAAGGGCATCCTTGGCGAAGCGTTTCGCCACGCATTTTCACCGCTTCGCCAACTCCGCCAGCGCCGCCGCCAACTCCGGATCACGGCCTGCCCGCCAATCCGCCAACGTCGCCGCCGGGACCGCGACGTCCGGTTCGACGCCGCGCCCTTCCAGCCGTTCACCGTCTACGCCGATGTAGTCCTGAATTGGAATCTGCAACCGCCCGCCGCCCGGCAGACCGTAAAACCGCGAGACGATCACCGCCCCCGCCGTGCGCCGGCCGATCAACGTCGCGCGTTTCTCGTTCTTCATGACGTGCGCGAAAATCTCCGACGCGCTCGCCGAACCCGGCCCGATCAGCACGGCGACGCGGCCCGCATAGCGCGCCGAAAGCAGCGCGAATCCGCTCGATTCGCGCTCTTTGCCATCCCGCCGCACAAACCGCCCCATCGGCACGGGTTCGCGCCGGTCGAAGAATTCCTGCACCGCCATCGAGTTCGCGACCACCGTTCCGCCCGGGTTCTGCCGCAGGTCGATCACCACGCCCGGCGCGGCGCGGTGGGCCTTCAACTCCGCGCTCAACCAACGCAGGTTCGAGAAACTGAAGCTGTCGAAGCGCAGGTAACGAAGGCCCCCGGGCAGGTCCCGCGCGACTTGGCGGTCAAAATCGAGCAAGCGGGGCTCGAGCGCCATGGTCACGAGCCGGTCCTGCTGATCGAGAAACTCAAACGTCACCGGCTGACCGAGCCGACTGATGCTGCGCTCCCGGGGGTTGATCGGCCGACCGTCACGCGAGCGCCCAATCCAGCCGACTTGCACACCAGCAATCGCCGCCGCGCCGTCGGGCAACACATCGGTCACCACAAATTGCCCTTCAATCAGCGCCCAACGCAGACCCACCGCCGCCTGGTGATCGCTGGTCATTTCGTGGACGTCTCTCGGCGCCAACGGCGAGAGATGCGACTGCGGCAACTCGGCGCACAGTTTTCGCAAAACCCGATACAACTCCGCGTCGTCGGGCGCCGCCTGCGCCTCGGTCCGATACTTTCCGCGCATCGCCGCCCAAACCACCCCGCGAAAATCCCGGTCGAAATACTTTTCGTTCACCAGCTCCCACGCCCGGTCATACACGCGCAGGTTGAGCGTCGCCCGCGCCTCCGCCGCCAGCGCCGCCGGTTCGCGATACTCGGTCGGAATCGTCGCGCAGCCGGCGAGGCACAACGCCACCCCGGCCAGCACCGCGGAAACCAAGCGTCGCCCCATCATCCGAATACCTCCCGCATCCGCGCCACCTGTGCTCCCGCGGCCCGCTCCCAAAACCCCGCCGACCACGGCGCTGCAGTCGGCCCAGCCCGTGGACTTAGGATGATAGCGGCGGGTTCGACATGTCGCGGGCGAGTCATTTCGCACCCGATTACGCACAGATAAAGCAGAACCTAAAGTCGTATTCCTCACTGCTGATTCTGCATCAACCGGCATCCAAAGTCTCTCCATTACGCACACTATTTCGCACAGATAAAACTGCCGCCACTAGCGGAGCTTTTTCACCTTCAAATTCCCAAGAGCAGAATCCTGCCGCTCGGGCGTTACTTACCGAAGCAACGGCAGGGCGCACCGACCCACTCCCGACCGGACGATCGGCCACGCTCAGACCGACGCATGCGAGGCAATCTCGCCGACCGTGCCGGCCGCGTGTCCGCTGAGTTCCGTCCGCAGCAGGGCGCAGTGGACCTGAACCGCGGCCTCGAATTTCTTGAGGTTGAAACCGGGATAGAGGGACTGGCGCAAAATCTGCCACTCCGCGGTCTCTTCGATCGGCACAGGCGCTTCCCCGATGATATCCCCGGAGGCTCCGACGCGATTCCGGTGACAGAGATCGCGGGCCAGGGAAATTATGGCCACGAGGTTGGCGTCCTCGGCGGCGACGGCCGGATCGTCGATCCAGCGCATGACGTTCGCCAACCGGCGCGACAGGCCGAAACGGTCCGCGAAATACGCCGCGATCTGCCGGCTGGTGCAGCCGAGGAAGAGATTCTCCGCCACGGGCAGCGGCACATGGTGCACCCGCGCATGCTCCACGATCGCCTGAAATCCGGCCGGGTGCAGGTGGGCGAGGAGCAGTTTACCTAAGTCGTGCAGTTGGCCGGCAGTGCGGGCGACAGGCTCAAGGCTGTAGAACTCCAGCTCGCGGCAGGTGAACTGCGCAAGCCGCGCGACCCCGCGCTGGAACGTCCAGAACAGCGGCCAACTGAACTCCGGGGAAAGGTCCATGACACGCTCCTCGGTGATCACCATGCTGCGGGCAATCGCCTGGAGGCGCACCTCGCCAAGCTGACCGACGGCGAGTCGGGCGTCCTCGATCCGGTCCCTATCTTGCTCCGTCGGGGGGTGCGCCCGATTCGCCGCGATGAGCATCATGGCCGATAGGCCCGGGTCACGGGCGACAAGGTCCATCAGGGGATTGAGGGAAGAGGCTTCACCATTGGCGATCATCTGGAAGGCGGACGCCGCCGAGTCGATCACGGGGCAGCCCGGCAGGGCGTCGATCTCCCGTTGCAATTGCTCCCAACGGATGACGGGGCAGCGATTGGTCGCCGGGGCCGCCAGCCACTCGGCCCGTTCCGCGGCCTCCGCGCCGACGGAGAACTCCCGGGGCGTATAGAAATCCGGGACCGCCCGCTGGTCGCCCAGCCGGTCGGCCACAATCAGCGCGGCCTGATCGAATGCCTCGATCGCGGCGGGCCAGAGGCCCCAGTTTCCTTCGCCCGCCAGCGTGGATATCCGGGCCAGGGTCTCATCGACGACGGTCGCGCCGGCCGCTTCGGCCAGCCGGCGGAGCGGCACGAGCACGTCGGCGACGGGCCGGAAGTCCGTCAATTCGGCGGCCCGGCAGAGCGGCTCGCGGGCGCGGCCAAGATCGAGATTCAACTCTGTGAGTAGTCGTTTTCTTTCATCCCGTGCGCTGCCGTCGGGCTCCGGGGCGAAACAATGGTTCCGCCAAGGAGCGGCGACGGCCTTGTCGATTTCGGCGAAGATGTTGTCATCGTGGTAGGGCTTAACGAGGAAGTTTTGGACGTGCAGCGCGATCGCATTGCGCACCGACATGCGGTCGGCGTGGCCGGTGTAAACGACCACGGGCAGATACTTGAAAATGGAGTTACCCCGCAGATTTTGCACCAGAGCGAGGCCGTTACCCCGGCCCTCCAGCCGCAATCCGGTGAAGACGAGGTCGGTGCCCGGATTACGACGAAGAAAGCTCCAGCCTTGGGCCGCGCTGTCCACCGCCGCGAAACGATGCCCGCCCCGCGCGAGGATCCCTTGCATGGTCCTCCTCGCCATCTCGCTGGGATCGACAAGTAGAATACAGGCCATGGAAGGAAAAAGCGGCGGCACCCACCGGGATGGGTGGGCGCAGCGCGATTTTCAGACTATCGGCCCATCTGATCGCCAGTTGAGGCAAAAGACCGAGGACAGGGCGGCCGGGGAGCAACCGGCTGCAAGGGACCAACCGGCTGCAACCGCTGCTTCTCTGTTTCGTGTAGGGCCTCACCTTGCGTGAGGCCGCTCCGCCTGCGGTGAAAGGCACGCCAAACGGCCCGACACGAGGCCGGGCCCTACCTCGGAAACGGATGCGGACGAAGGCGACTACCCCGGTTTCGTCCCGCTTCCAGCGAAGAGCGTAGTCTCCCCGCTATTTTTCGCCGGCGCCCACCAAATCTTTTTCAACCTTTAGATTCCCAATAATAAAATCCTGCCGCTCGGGCGTGTTCTTGCCCATGTAGAACGAGAGCAACTCGTCGGTGTTGTGCAGATGGTGGAGCGAAACCGGATCGAGCCGGATGTTTTCGCCGATGAAATCTTTGAACTCGTGCGCCGAGATTTCGCCGAGGCCTTTGAACCGCGTGATCTCGTGCGTGGCGCCGAGTTGCGCGATGGCGGCCTGCTTCTCCGACTCGTCGTAGCAATAGATCGTCTTCTTCTTGTTCCGCACGCGGAACAGCGGGGTCTCAAGAATCGAAAGGTGACCGCGCGCAATCAGGTCGGGGAAAAATTGGAGGAAGAACGAGAGGAGCAGCAGGCGGATGTGCATCCCGTCCACGTCGGCATCGGTCGCGATGATGACCTTGCCGTAACGCAGGCCGTCGAGGCCGTCCTCGATGTTGAGCGCGGATTGGAGGAGGTGAAATTCCTCGTTCTCGTAGATCACCTTCTTCGAGAGCCCGTAGGTGTTGAGCGGTTTGCCCTTCAACGCGAAGACGGCCTGCGTCTGCACATCGCGGCACGCGGTGAGCGAGCCGGCGGCGCTGTCGCCCTCGACGATGAAGAGGCTGGAGCCCTCGGCGCGCTCGTTCTTGTCACCGAGGTGGAGGCGGCAGTCGCGGAGCTTTTTGTTGTGCAGCGAGGCTTTCTTCGCGCGCTCGCGGGCGAGATTGCGGATGCCCGCGAGTTCTTTGCGCTCGTGTTCGCTCGCCTGGATCTTCCGGAGGATCGCCTCCGCCGCGGCCGGATTCTTGTGGAGATAAACGTCGAGCGTCTGCTGGACGAACTTGCCGATAAAATCTTTCACGCTCGGGCCCTTCGGCCCCATGTCGGCCGAGCCGAGCTTCGTCTTGGTCTGCGACTCGAAGACCGGTTCCTGCACGCGCACGGCGATCGCCGCGACGATGGACTGACGCACGTCGGCCGCCTCGAAATCCTTCTTGAAAAAGTTGCGCACCGTCTCGACCACGGCCTCGCGGAACGCCTGCTGGTGCGTGCCGCCCATCGTGGTGTGCTGGCCGTTGACGAACGAAAAATATTCTTCGCCGTAGTGGCTGCCGTGGGTCATCGCGAACTCGATGTCTTCGCCTTCGAGGTGGATGATCGGGTAGAGCGTCTCGCCGGTGAGATTCTTCGCGAGCAGGTCCTCGAGACCTTTCTCCGATTTGAACGCCTTGCCGTTTAACGTGAGCGTGAGCCCGCGGTTCAGGAAGGCGTAGTTCCAGAGCATGTCCTCGACGAACTCCGGGCGGAATTTGAAATCCGCTCCGAACAGCGCGGCGTCGGGCACGAACTCGATCAGCGTGCCGTTGCGCTCGGCGGACTTGATGACCTTGTGGTCCTTCTTGAGTTTGCCCTGGGCAAATTCCACGAGCTTCGACTCGCCGTCGCGCACGGCCATGGCGCGGTATTCGAGCGCGAGGGCGTTGACGGCCTTTTGGCCGACACCGTTGAGGCCGACGGCTTTTTGGAAGGTCTCGCTGTCGTATTTCGCGCCCGTGTTGATGATCGAGACGCAGTCGATGAGTTTGCCCAGCGGGATGCCGCGGCCGTAGTCGCGCACGCGCACGGTGCGGTCGTTGAGTTCGATTTCGATCTTTTTGCCCTGCCCCATCATGAACTCGTCGATGGAATTATCGATCGTCTCCTTGAGCAGAACATAGATGCCGTCCTCGGCGTGCGTGCCGTTGCCGAGCCGGCCGATATACATGCCGGGGCGCAGGCGGATATG
>CALSBN010000132.1:0-13640 GCA_943373185.1 Opitutus sp. GAS368
TCTCACATCAGATCGATCATAAGACGATGCAAGTCGGAGATTTTCGAGTGACGACGGCCTCCGGGAGGGTCGGTCAAATTCTTGCCGTGACCTTGGCTCCGGCAGATGACGAGGGCGAACTCAGAACCGTCTTGTTTGCTGGCAGCTACGGCGGCAGGGATGACCAACCCGTGAAAGTGGAAATCGTCGGTAATCTGCTTTCCATCGACGGAGCCCTTAACTTCAAGGGCGCAAGCGTCGAGGTCACACCTCTTGAAGCAGGACCCACCATGGTTTGGGCCGAGATGGTTCCCGAGGCGCAGTGGCACATTGGCAAGCAAGCAACCCTCCTGCCTTGGGGCGGAGGCAGTGGCGCTGCGTCAGGCACGAAGCAAGTGGTGCGGGTGACGTGGAGTGGCGGGGTTACTCGGGGCGGAAACGAAGTTTCCGATAAGGAACGCGTTCAATACAAAGTCACCGTCCGCCTTGAGGATGGCAGCAAGATCGAAGTCACCCCTTTCGCTCTGAGTGATTTGGGGGATGGCGATAACAACCACGAACTTTGCTTGGATGTGGCCGGCACACCGTTATCCGTCTCTTTCCCTGCAGGCTACCTGACTGATCCAAGGGGCGATTATAATCCGGAAACTTCGATAACGATCCAACGTTAGCGCGCCGTTGAACTGCTGTTCTCCCCGGCCATCGATCGCGATATTCACGCGCTCAATCTCCGGAAGATCGCTAATACCTACCCCAAGCGGCTCCATGTCGCAATCGCCGATCAGGCCGGCGTCTGCTCAAGGACGTGTCAGTTTGAAGGCAAGTCTGCGGCTTTTGCCGCTGCCACCTTTGTGCCTCGAGCTCAATCTTGTCGAACGCTTCGGCGGCGTGCTCAAAGCCGCCGTTGCCAACCGCCTCTGTTCCATGCGCACGGTCACGCCACGGGGAATCGGCGCGGTGGCGCCTCATTAGCCAGCTCGGCTGCGGTCACCTCCCCCTTCCACACCTGACTCGCCAATCAGGTAAAGTCTAGCGCGCCACCCCCGAGGGTATAGTGGCTTTTGGTGATGCACCTCCGCTACAAGGACGCCTTGATACAATCGAAGAGTTCAGCACCCAGAAAAATGAAGCCTCCCGAAATCGGACGTTTGGCTTCACTCGAGCATTGCCCGAAGAATTGATCGCTACGCGATTCGCAGTGTTTTCAGTCCGAAGCATTCGGCGCGTTCCTAATGCGAATCGATTATCCTCAGGCAGTGGCTCGACGGCAAGAGAACCACGCCGAGACACAAAAAAGCCGCGCTGAAGAGCGCGGCGTTTGTTTGGAGAAATAGGGGCGGGTTTACTTCGTCGCGGCGACGTAGTTGGCCTCGGCGGCATCCCAGTCGACGACGTTCCAGAAAGCGGTGATGTAGTCGGGACGGCGGTTCTGGTAATTCAGATAATACGCGTGTTCCCAAACATCGAGTGCAAGGACGGGTTTTCCCTCGATCCCGGCAACCGCCTTGCCCATGAGCGGGCTGTCTTGGTTCGCGGTCGAACCGACGGCGAGTTTCTTGTCGGCCGTGACGTAGAGCCAAGCCCAGCCGGAGCCGAAGCGGGTCGCACCGGCCTTGGCGAAGTCTTCCTTGAACTTGGCGAAACCGCCGAGTTGGGCCTCGATCGCGGCCGCCAAAGTGCCCTTCGGCGCTCCGCCTTTACCGGGTCCCATAATGGTCCAGAAGAAGGCGTGATTGCTGTGGCCGCCGGCGTTGTTGCGCACGCCACCGCGAATGGCCTCGGGAACTTTCGAAAGATCCTCGATCAGCGCGTTGACTTCGAGTGCGGCGAGATCGGCGTGATCCTTGAGGAGATTGGTGGCGTTGGTGATGTAGGCTTGGTGGTGCTTGCCGTGATGGATTTCCATCGTCTTCGCATCGATGTGCGGGACGAGAGCGTCGAGCGCGTAGGGCAGGGGAGGGAGCGTGTAGGCCATGATGATATGTTTTTGAATTTCCGATCGGTTATGCAAATCGAAGGACCGCGAAGTGATGCACCGGTGCCGGTGGTCGTCAACTTTCAGCTGAGGAATCCGCCATGCGCTTCGCGCGGAAGAAAGCCTGCAGCAGTTCCCGGCACTCCGTTTCGAGCACTCCGCCGGAGGTCAGTTCGACGTGGTGATTGACCCGCGGCAGATCGTTAAGGTTGGTTGCGCCGCCGAGGCAACCCATCTTTGGGTCGGGCACGGCGAAGCAGACGCGTTTCACGCGCGACATCAGCATCGCGCCGGAGCACATGGGACAGGGTTCTTTGGTGACGAATACCGTCGCCCCTTCAAGGCGCCAGTTGCCGAGCTTGGCGGCGGCTTGGGTGATCGCGAGCATCTCGGCGTGGGCGGTGGGGTCTTGGGCGCATTCGACCGTGTTATGTGCCGATGCGATGACTTCGCCTCCGTGCACAATCACGGCTCCGATCGGGACCTCGTCCTGCCGCCAAGCGTCGATCGCCTGGTTGTAGGCTAGGCTCATGTAGAAGGCGTCGTCGCGCAGGAGCTGCGAGGGGAACCGCTTTTCGAACGGGCAGTCCGGCGGCGTGGATTGAGAGTGGGTCATCGAGTGCGCGGCGGAGGAAAACCTTGACTTAGGCGGGGGCAATCCCGCTTACAAGTGTGCTTTACGCAGACCACTTGACGACCCTTCACGATGCTCCATCGCTCCTCACAATCCCGCGTTAACCATGGCTGACAACGACGCGATCGAAGTTGAAGGCAAAGTGATGGTCGTGCTGCCCGGCACGATGTTCAAGGTGCAGCTGGCCAACGGCCACGTGGTGCTCGCCCACATTTCGGGTAAATTGCGCAAGAACTTTATCAAGATCGCCGCCGGCGACAACGTGAAGATGGAGATGAGCCCCTACGATTTGGAGAAGGCCCGCATCACCTTCCGCATGAAGGAAGCCAATCCGCTCCCGCGTCCGCCGATGCGTCGGCGCTATTGAGGGAATCGCCCTCGGTTAGAGTTGAACCAAAGCTCCCGGGCTTTGGTTTTTTTGTGCCCGCCGGCGATCGGGAGGGCCGCGACTTTTACTTGCGGTCACGCTTCGACCCTCGCGCACTATTTGCCGCATGGCCCGCCGCCCGTCTCCATCCCGCACGCTTTCGTTGAGCCGCGCTCCGGGAGCTTTTGCGGGCGATATCGACGGATTCATCGCTTTTCTCGACCTTGAGCGCGGGCTCTCGCGGCACACGCGGGAGAACTATCAACGTGATCTCGACCAAGGCGCGAACTGGCTCAAACGACAAGGAGTGGCCGATTGGCGCACCGTCACGGCCGCGCACGCCGGCGGGTGGCTCCAGTCGTTGTCCCGCGGCGATTTTGCGGTCGCCAGTTTGGCGCGAAAGTTAACCGCGCTCCGGGTGTTCGCCCGGCATCTCGTCCGCGAGAAGCTCAGACCCGACGACTTCACGGCTTTGCTTGCGGGACCAAAACTCGGGCGGCGACTGCCCGAAACACTCTCGGTGCAGGACATCGCGCGCTTGTTGGCATCGCCCGGTGGGGCGGATCCGGCTTCGCTGCGGGACCGGGCGTTGCTCGAACTTTTCTATTCAAGCGGCCTGCGGGTTTCTGAGCTCGGCGCACTGATGCTGCAGCAGATCGATCTCGAGCAAGGATTTCTGCGCGTATTTGGCAAAGGCTCGAAAGAGCGGGTGGTGCCCATCGGCGGACGCGCCTGCTCGGCGATTGCTAACTATCTCGTTTCAGGCCGGCCGCATTTCGTGAAGGCCCGCACGGGCAGCCAGCTTTTCTTGAGCAATCGGGGCGCGGCACTGTCGCGGATCACGCTCTGGTTTATCGTGAAGAAACACGCTCGGCGCGCCGGCATCGCGCAGAATGTGAAGCCGCATTTGCTGCGGCATTCGTTCGCCACCCACCTTTTGACCGGTGGTGCCGACTTGCGGGCGATTCAAGAAATGCTTGGCCACGCGAGCATCGCCACGACCCAGATTTACACGGCGGTCGAGCCGCAGCGTTTGCTGGATCAGCACGCCGAGTTTCATCCGCGAAACAAACGCCGGACCGGGCCAATTCCGTAGCTCCTGCGGTAGATTTGGCACTTCCGACCTCGAAAAACTCCCAACCCGATATGCCCCTTTCCGACGAAGACATTCTCCACTTCCTTACGCCGCAGGTGCGTGACCATGGTGGACAAGCCGAGATGGAAGGCGGGCTCTGGCCGATTTTTGTCGTCGCTTTGACCGACGCGCGCGGGAACGAAATTGCCCGGGAGTTGTTGGCCGGTGCGGGCATCGCGCATGAATCTGGCGAGTCGGCTGATGACCGTTGGATGCTCTATTACGTAACGACCGAACGGCTGCCCGACGCCCTGTTTTGGCTCGAGGACCTCGCGCGCTTTGTGTCGGGCGATGTGCGTCCGGTTCACTCGCTCCATCAGCAATTGATCGACGAGGCCTGTGAATCCCCGGCGCCGCATCGGGCGGCGCGACGCCTCGCCGAGGCTCATGAGCGGGGTGAGGTGAGTGCCGGACTCATCAGCAAGCCGGCGACGGTCAGGGCATTCTTGGACCGGTTGCATCGGGTCGAACCGCTCTATTTTTCGGCGTTTCAGATGCTCCTGTCGCATCACCTGTTTGATCTGCTGGTCCTGCAGCGGCGTTTGATCGCCGAGGACCTTGTGTTGAAGAACGAAATCGTGGGCCACGGTCGTTCGCAGGACCCGTTCCTGCAAATCCGACAAGACGCCGCGCGGGAGATTCACGGTTCCCTGCTGCGCTATGAAGTGATCAAGGCGAATGTGCCTTGGAAAAACGGAGTGCTCGCCAATCCCTATGCGGACTACATGCAACTGGTGACCGAGGGGAAATCGATTGTGGTCTTGATGGACGGAGCAACCACCCGTCTCGCGCGGGCGGACTATCTGCGGGCGATAAGAATGACCCGGCGGAAGCTCTATGCGGGCGAGGCGTTTTCGTCGTTCAATACCCAGGTTCCCTGGATCACCGGGGAAATTGCCGCACCGTTCCGCTTTATCCGGCAACGCATCGACAGCCGCTCCGAGCTTTCGACGATGGACTCGCTCTATATGTTGGAGCGCGCCGTCGAGATTTAGCCGTTGCGATGCCCGGCGCGTCATCCGGGCTAGCCCGTCTCAGGCACCGGACGGAGGGTGGAGGGCCGCGATTTTGCGGACGGTGGTAAGGTTTCGCATCGAAGATGAAGGCAGTCGCAGGGCTTTGAGTTCCGCCGAGGCCCAGATTTTGGACTCGTGCGATTTGATGCCCCGGCAGAGCCAGAAGTAGTGGCGGCTCTCCACAAAGAACGAGTCGTGCGGCGAGCGACAGGCCAGGAGTCCGCGCCGTTGAGCGGGCGTCAGCTCGCGCGCAAGAAAGCCGACGTGGATGGTGGTGTCGTCGTCGGTGGCGACCGACGGGTGAAACGGTAACCCGGCGACCAAAGCGGCGATTTCAGCGCGAGAGCGGAGGAAGGTGTCGACCTTGTAACCGAGAGATTGCTCAAGGTGAGCGGCGATTTTTTCGGAAAGCTTGTCGGGATCGTTCGCGCGGGAGGCGAAGATTACATTGCCACTGGCGATGAACGTCTCGACCCCGGTAAACCCGAGGGCCTCGAAGTGGGCGCGAAGGACGTCCATTTTTATCCGGCGTCGGCCGAGATTGATGCCGCGCAGAAAGGCGATGAACTGGGCCATGGTGGGTCTGAGTCAGCCCGGCCGGCCGTCGTGCGGCGAATCGAAAACTCCCTCTTACTGGAAACTTGACGCGCCGGTTGATTGCGGTGCCCTAGACCGGATGGCCACGCCGAACGAAGAAAATTTCAACGACTACAAGCGAGCGGAGAGGAAGGCGCTCGAACTGCTTGCGGCCATGAAGGCCGCGACCCCCAAGAAGGTGGATATCGAGCTGGCGCTGTTGGTCGCGATTTTCGAACTGCACAAAGGTTCGGTGCCCGCCGACAAGATCGCGGCCATCGTGCAGGGCCATTTAAAGCAGTTGGTGCCTTACTACGGCGAGAAACATCCGGTAACGGGCTAGGCTCTATCCGCCGGCGTAGGCCGGCGGTTCCTTTGTATGGAAATCAATGTGGTCGGACAGCGGTGCATGAGTGAGCGCGAACCGGAGCTGGGGCTCGGCGTCGTTTCGAGCGTTGATCGGGCGGCTCGCCGGGTGGGCGTGGAATTTCCGGGAGTCGGGGAGCAGCGGCTCTATGCGCTCGGCACCTCGGTGCTGAAACGGGTGCAGTTCCGGGCCGGCGAAAGCATCTCGATGCGGACCGGGGAGGCGCTCGTAATCACCTCGGTAGAGGAGGAAGCCGGCTTGCTGGTTTACGTGGGCGCCGGCGGCGAGCGTGTGCGGGAGCAGGAGGTTTCCAATGTGACCAGTGTCAGTTTGCCGCAGGAGCGGTTGCTGGCCGGCCAGGTCGATCCCGGCGAGGTGTTCGATCTGCGGTATCGGGCGCTGCGGGCGCAGGCGAAGTTTCGGCAATCGGACGTGCGGGGTTTCCTGGGCGGGCGGCTGGAGTTGTTGCCGCATCAATTCTACATTTTGCAACAGGTCGCCATGCGTCAGGTGCCGCGGGTATTGCTCGCCGACGAGGTTGGTCTGGGGAAGACGATCGAGGCGTGTCTGATTTTGCAGCGCCTGCTGGCGGTGGGACAAGCCCGGCGCATCCTGATTCTCGTGCCGGAGTCGCTCACCCACCAGTGGTTCGTCGAACTGCTGCGGCGATTCAATCTTTGGTTCAGCATCTACGACGAGCCGCGTTGCACGGCGTGCGAAGGCAGCGATCCCGATAAGAATCCGTTTCTCGCCGCGCAACTCGTGCTGACGGGCGTTTCCTTTTTGGCCGGAAACACGGTGCGCCGGGATCAGGCGCTGGCCGCGGGCTGGGATATGGTCGTCGTGGACGAGGCCCATCATCTGGTGTGGTCGCCGGAGCAAACGAGCCCCGAGTATGATCTCGTCGAGCAACTCGCGCGACGTAACGCCGGGCTTTTGCTGCTGACGGCGACACCGACGCAACTCGGGTTGGCGGGGCATTTCGCGCGGCTGCGATTGCTGGATCCGCATCGCTATGCCGACTTCGGAAAATTCCGGGCCGAGGCCGAGGGGTTCGGGGCGGTGGCCGGTGTCGCGGAGAAGATCATCGGCCAAAAGCCGCTCAAGCCGAAGGAACTCACCGCGCTCAAACGGATATTCAACCGCGACCCCGCGCGTTTGAACGAGCACCTCGATTCTCTGGCGAAAGGCCGGTCGGGCGCGAGGGAGGCGTTGTTGCAGACCCTGCTCGACCAGCACGGCACGGGGCGCGTGATGTTTCGCAATACCCGCGGCGCGATGACCGGCTTTCCCAAGCGAAAATTTTGTCCGGTGCCGCTGACGGTGGAGAACAATCTTACCCAGCTCGCCCGCATCGCCCGTGAGTTGGTGGCCGAGGAGAGCAACACCGACGCCACGCTCCGCTACGCGTTTCGGGAAGACCCCCGGCTCGATTGGCTCGTCGGTTTTCTCACCGCCCAGCGCGGCGCCAAGGTTCTGCTGATCTGCAAATCTCAGCGCAAGGTCGTCGCGCTCGAGACCGCGCTGCTGGAGAAGATCAACCTGAAGGTCGGTCTGTTTCATGAAGGCTTGCCGCTCGTGCAGCGCGATCGCAACGCCGCTTGGTTTGCCGAGAGCGACGGGGCCCAACTGCTGATCTGTTCGGAGATCGGGAGCGAAGGCCGCAATTTTCAATTCGCCCATCATCTCGTGCTCTTCGATGTGCCGCTCAATCCCGGTTTGCTGGAGCAACGAATCGGCCGGCTCGACCGCATCGGGCAAACGCAGACGATCCGCATCCACGTGCCCTATGTCGCGGGCAGCGGAGAGGAGTGTGTCGTAGAGTGGTATCATCGGGGGCTCGATGCGTTCGAGACGTCGCTCCACGGCGGCAACGACTACCAGGACGCGTTCAAGCCGCGTCTCCTCGAACTCGCGCAGAACTACGGTGAAGACGCGGCGGCCGGGCGCGCGGCGCTGGAGGCGTTGGTTGCCGAGACGGTGGTGTTCAAGGAAGCGCTCGCACTGAAAATGGAGAAAGGGCGCGACCGGCTGCTCGAGCTCAACTCGTTCAATCCGGCGGCGGCCGAGGCGGTGCTGGCGCGGGTGCGGGCGGCCGATGCCGATCCCTTTTTGCGCGATTTCCTCGTCGAGCTGCTCGACCACTTCGGCGTGCGCATCAAGGAGCATGAAGACGGCGACGTCTTCCTCGACCCGAGCCATGCCTACATCGAAGGCTTTCCGTCGATTCCCCGCGACGGGATGTTGGCAACGTTTCACCGCAAGCGGGCAATTGTGCGCGAAGATATCCGCTTCATTTCGCCCGACCATGCGCTCGTGCAAGACGCAATCGACCTGTTGGTGGACTCGAAGTCGGGCACGGCCGCGTTTGGTTTCGTCAAATCGCGCACGCCGAATCTGATCCTCGAGGCGGTCTTCGTGCTCGAAACGGTGGCCGACACCCGTTGGCACGTGGACCAGTTTCTCGCGCCGACGCCGGTGCGAACGGTGATCGATCTGCGCGGCAACGACCACACGGCGACCCGCGACGCCACCGCGCTCTCGGCCGATTTCATTGACGGCACGATCCAGCGATTCTTGGCCCGTCCGGGATTCAATGCCGCTCTCCTGAAGACCCTGCTCGCGACCGCGACCGAGCGGGCCGAGGCTCTGGCGGTGAGCTTGAAGACGGAGGCGGCGGCGAAGGCCGAAACGGCGCTGGGCGGTGAACTCCGGCGGCTCCAGGACCTCGCAAAAGTTAATGATCACGTGAGACCGGAAGAAATCGAGTTGGCGCGTGAGCAACTTGCCCACACGCGGACGGCGGTCGAAGCCGCGCGGCTACGGCTCGATTCGATCCGGTTGGTCGTCGAAGGCCCGGGTGCGGCGGATTGATCGGGCGTTCCGGGTTCGAAACGGGCTGGCGCCAATCTCTGGTTTGGTTTCGCTCAGAATATGATGATCTCACTTTTGCGCTCGGGCGGGGTGTTGGCGGTTCTTGCTTTGCTTCCGCTGGGAGCGGCGCCGGTGATCGGCTCCTCGCCGCGATTGCAGACGATCGTCGATGGCGCGGTGCGGGCGACTCTGGCCGAGTTCACCGCCCGTTCGCTGAAGCCGGAGCATCTGGCCGTCACGTTGGTCGATCTGCGCGACCCGGTCCGGCCGGTGCAGGCGAGCGTGCGGGGCGACCTGCAGATTTATCCGGCGAGCGTGATCAAGCTGTTCTACCTCGCGGCGGCCCATCGTTGGATGGAGGACGGTCGGCTGGCGGATACGCCGGAGCTGCGCAGCGCGATGCGCGACATGATCGTGGATTCTTCCAATGATGCCACCCACTACGTGATCGACTTGCTGACCGGCACGACGAGCGGCCCGGAACTGTCGGACGCGGAAATCGCAGGGTGGTTCGACAAACGCGAGGCGGTCTCCCGGTATTTTTCCGGATTGGGTTACACGAACGTGATCGCGAACAAGAAGCCGTGGGGCGACGGGCCCTATGGACGGGAATCGCAGGCCATCCGGTTGTTTCAACCGAAGCGCAACATGCTCTCGACCGAAGCAACCGCGCGGCTGTTGGTGGAGATTGCGACCGGGAACTGTGTCACCGGGGCCCGAAGCGCGCAGATGTTGGAACTGCTCGCGCGTGACCCGGCAACGAAGGTCGCGGATCCCGACGATCAGGCAAAGTTTACGGGGCCGGCGTTGCCGCCCGGGGCCAAGCTCTGGTCGAAGGCCGGCTGGACGAGCAAGACCCGGCACGACGCCGTGTTGGTGGAGTTACCCGATGGCGGCCGCTACGTGCTTGTGACCTATACGACGGACCACGCCAGCGAGCGTGAGATCATCCGCTCGGTGGCGAAATCGGTGTTCGCGGCTCTCGGCGCGCGCTGAGCCGGATGGACGGCTCAAGCCTTGGCGGGCTGGAGCGAGATGAGGCCGCGGACCACCTCGAGCAATGCGGCCGGGGCGAAGGGCTTCATGAGAAGTCCGGCGAGGCCGAGTTCCTTGAGTTTCGGCAGCACCACGTGGTCGGCGGGCGAGGCGAGGATGACCACGGGGATGTCGCGGAGCTCGGGCTTGGACTTCAGCATCGTGAGCATCTGAAGGCCGCCCATGATGGGCATGTTGACATCAAGAATGATGAGATCGGGCAGAGCGGTCTCCATCTTGAAGAGCGCGTTAAAGCCGTTGGCCGCGCCTTCGACGTTGCAGTCGAACGGGGCAAGCACGGTCTCCACGATGGTGCGGACGGCTTTGGCGTCATCGACGGCTAGGACCAAGGGACGGCGCTGTTTTTGGGTGGCGGGCATAGGAAGAGCGTGGAGAGAGGGGCACGCGTCTCGGAAAAGCAACGGTCTGAATCAGGGCTTGGCGCCGACCGTGGCAAAGATCTGCTCCAACTGTTTGGTAAGGCGGGGCCCGCGGAGGTCCTTGGCGATGATTTTACCGGTCGGGTCGATCAGGAAACTGGCAGGCAAAGCCGCGACGTTGTAGGCGGCAGCGAGCGGAGTTTTCCAGCCGGTGAGGTCGGAGATGTGGCGCCAAGTCGCCGTATCCTTGGCGATGGCGGCTTTCCAGGCGGGCCCGCTTTGATCGACGGAAACGGCGAGAATCTCAAAGCCGGCGTCGCGGTAGCGGCGGTAGAGTTCCACGTAGTGGCGATTTTCCACGCGGCAGGGGCCACACCAGGAAGCCCAGAAATCAACCAGCACTGTGCGGCCGCGCAGGCTGCTTAATTTCAAAGTGGCGCCGTCGGGCGTGGGTCCGGCGAGATCGGGGGCCGTGGCGCCGATGGCGATCGCGCGGAAGCGGGCAATCCGTTCCTTGAGCAGGCGCGCGATTTCGCCGGTCGGATAGAGTTTGGCGTAAGCAGCCACGGTGGCGTCCAACTCGTCCAAGTGGTGGTCGCCATCCCAGCGCAGCGACGCTGCGTAGAGCGCGGCCGAGCCTTTGAGCCGGTCGAGGGTGAAGTCGACGAGTTCGCGGCGATGTTCGTTGAAACCGGCGACTTCGCGCTCGGTGAGACGCTCGACTGCTGGTTCGTCGCCCCGGCTGCGGGCGGCGGCGACGCCTTCACGCTCGGGCGTCACGAGTCGCGCGAAGGATTTTGCGCGGAGCGATTCGTAGGCGGCGAAAAGCGCTTGGTCAGGTGCGCCTGCTACAACGAGAGATTTGCCATCGGTCGCGGTCGAAAGGGTTAAGGTTTGGCCATCGGCGGCGACGAACGAACCCCGGAGATCGCCCAGCTCGACGGTAAAGAGACCTGCGCCGGATGGGACGGTCAGCTTGAAGTTGCCTTCAGAAAGCATGGTCCGCGCGACTTCGGTGGAATTCCGGGTTTCGAGCGATTCGCGCAGCACGATGAGCGGGCCGGTGGCGAAGCGGGCGGGCAGCGTGCCGGTGAGTTCGAAGTCGGCCCGGAGCGGCATCCACGCCGCGCACGAGAGCAAAATCAGGCCGGAGCGGGGGAATGAGAAAAGTGGCGACGGCATGGGGGGAGGGAAGGCGGGGCCCGGCGTTTGACAAGCGAGTTGGGGTAAATCGAAGCTGGGCTCTGAACGCACGCCATCCCTTGTCGCTCTCCCCATGCCGAAGAGGTTCCTTTCAACGTTTTTGTTTTTGGCGGTTCTCTTTTTTGGAGTGGCGGGAAATTCGATATTTGCGGCTTCCAACCCTGCTCCTTTGGGGGCGCGAGCGGCGGCGGCAGTCGCAGCGGCGTTGCCGACTTCCGCGCCCCCGGAAATCGCCGGTAGGATTCGCCTGTTGGCCGCGTCGCTCGATGGGAGTCGGCTCAACCTGAACTTCAGCCGTGAAGTGTTGGAACTCGGATTGGGGAGCGGCGCGTTTGAAGCGTTTGCCCACGAAATCGATGAGGCGGCGAGCGCGGTGCTGGAGACGGAGCTGCGGACGTTTGACCTGTATTTCCTGATCGACGGCGTGCCGTTGGAGAGGCTTTTCGAATCGAAGGAAAACGTCTCCGTGCCGTCGGTGGCCCGGGACGCGGTGCTCTTGCCCGCCCCGCCGGTGCGCTCGGCTCAGGCTTTGAGCGGTCGTCGCGTCGCGATCAGTCCGGGGCACGGATATTATTTTACGGGCAGCATCTGGGGCCTGCAGCGGCCGTTTTTGCAGGGGATCGTGGAAGATTTTGTGAATCACGACTTCGTCACGATTTTGAACAACTTGCTCGTGGCCGACGGTGCCGACGTGCGCTCGACGCGGAATCTCGACCGCAACGCCGGCAACGGAGAGTCGGGGTTTCCGAAATGGCAGGAAGCGGCGCGCTACCACGTGAAAGCGCTCGGGGCCGATCCTTCGGTCTGGAACGAGTCGGGCTTTACCCATCTCGAGCAGGATATCCGCTGCCGACCGCGATACGCGAACGCGATCGAGGCCGAGTTGCTCGTGAGCATCCACAACAACGGCGGCGGCGGCACCGGGACGGAGACGCTTTACGATACCGGCAACGCCTTTGCGGCGCAGAACAAGCGTCTCGCCGACGTGCTGCATGCCAGCGTCATGAACGCAATCCGCCGCGACTATAATCCGACGTGGCGCGATCGTCTCGTGAAGGGATTCAACGGCAGCTACGGTGAGAATCGGCTCGCGACGCGGCCGGCGGTGATCATCGAGATCGCGTTTATGGACATGCCGACGCCGGACAACGCGGCGTTGCAGGACGAGCATTTCAAACGCCTCGTCGCGACCGCGATTCGTGACGGCATCGCGGAGTATCTGGGCGGATCGACCGCGCCGGCCGCACCGGCGGCGTTGATCGCGAGCGGTGAGTCGGCGGCGATCTCGCTCGCGTGGACGGACACGACGGCCAACGAAAGCGGCTTCCGCATCGAGCGCAAAGCAGGTGCGGCGACGACCTGGACGACGTTGGGCACAGTCGCTTCGAACGTCGCGATCTACCGCGATACAGCGGTGACGGCCGGCGTCAGCTACGTTTACCGTGTGCAGTCGTTCAATGCCGCCGGGCCCTCGGTCCTTTTTACCAATGAAGTCACTGCAACGACCTTGGCGGCGCCGCCGGCATTGCGCCTCGCCAGCGTTACGCCGACGACCAATCAGGTTCGGAACTGGGGCGAGGCCGTCGAGTTTACGTTGGCAGTCACCGACGCCGGTGGCCGGCCGGTGAGTGGCGTGACGTTGGTCGTGAATGACGGGCTGCGGAACTCGATCATCGAAGAAACATCGGTCACGGCGGACGCCACGGGAATCAGGACGTTTCGCACGCCGGTCCCGAGTGGGCTGAGCAACGGGGCTTATCCCATGACGTTTCAGGCGACACTCGCTGGCTTCGCGGCCAGCCCGGTGGTCACGCGTTCGGTCGAAGTGGCGCGGGCCGGATTCTCGGGGACGGGTATCCCGACGATTGCGCTCCAGCCGCCGAGCAAGCGGGTCGTGGTCGGTCGCGAACTCAGCTTGGCCGTGGCGGCGATCGGGGCCTCGCCGCTGTCCTATCAATGGCGTTTCAACGGCGTGGACATCGGGGGCGCGACAGGTGCGACGTTGCTGGTGTCATCGGCGCGGCCGACGGACGCCGGCGGGTATTCGGTGGTGGTCACGAATGCGCTGGGCTCGGTGACGAGTGTGGCGGCGGAGATCG
>CALSBN010000133.1:0-13589 GCA_943373185.1 Opitutus sp. GAS368
GAATGCCCAAATTCTTGAGGTTGCCCCAAAAAGCGTCCCAACTTTTCTTCGGTTTAATATTCAGATCTTGAACGAGCTGCCCAGGTTTCAAGGAAGTGGATAAGTAGCGACCTATCCACTGAGCATTTTTACGCTGAATGATAAATGCCCGAAGCGTAGGCATGAACTGGGAACCAATCCAAATACGGATTTCAAAACTGCCGGCAGGAATGTCGGTATGGCGTAATCTGGAGAGGTGAATTTTTTGGCAAAACTCATCAATTTCTACAAAAGCAATTGGCTCCCAAGGGGCATTTGGAATATCGATTTTTTGAGGAGCGGCCACGCTATCAGACGCTAATCCGACAATCAGTAACAAGATGATGCTGGTGACGGCATGCATTCTAAATGCTGTTTGTATCGCACCGAAATTTGTCCCCGCTATCCGCGAATCTGCCCGGTGCCCTCGATCAGAAATTTGTAGGTGCAGAGTTCGCGGAGGCCCATGGGGCCGCGGGCGTGGAGCCGGTCGGTGCTGATGCCGATCTCGGCGCCGTAGCCGAATTCGAAACCGTCGGTGAAGCGCGTGCTGGCGTTCCAATAAACCGTCGCGCTGTCCACGGACGCGAGGAAGCGGCGGGCGGCGGGTTCGTCGTCGGTGACGATAGCGTCGCTGTGGTTCGAGCTGTCGCGGTTGATCGTCGCGATGGCGGTGTCGAGCGAATCGACCACGCGGACGGCTATGATGGTGTCGAGGAACTCGGTGGTGTAGTCGGAGGCCGTCGCGGGGGCGACGAGAGCGGAGAGATCGGAGGCGGCGACGATCGAGAGGCTGGCGGGGTCGCAGCGGAGTTGGACGTTTTTCGCGATGAGGGCGCGGGCGACGGCGGGGAGGAATTTCCCGGCGACGCTGGCGTGAACGAGCAGTTGCTCGGCGGCGTTGCAGGCGCTCGGGCGCGAGGCCTTGGCGTTGACGGTGATCGCCTCGGCCATCGCGAGGTCGGCGGCGGCGTCCACGTAGACGAAACACACGCCCTGAAAATGTTTGATGACGGGAATGGTGGAGTTCTCCGCGACGAAGCGGATGAGGCTCTCGCCACCGCGCGGGATGATGCAGTGGATGAGCGCGTCGAGTTTGAGCAGCGCGTTGAGGGCGGCGCGGTCGGTGGTGGGGATAAGTTGGACGGCGTCGGCGGGGAGGCCGGCGGCGGTGAGTGCGGCGGTGATGAGGGCGGCGAGCGCGGTGTTGGTGTGGAAACACTCTTTGCCGCCGCGGAGAATGGAGGCGTTGCCGGATTTCAGGCAAAGGATGGCGCAGTCGATGGTGACGTTGGGGCGGGCTTCGTAGATGATGCCGATGACGCCGATGGGCACGCGGACTTTGCGGATGTGCAGGCCGTTGGGGCGGGTGGTTTCTTCCAACAGATCGCCCACGGGATCGGGCAGCGCGATGACTTCGCGGACAGAGGCGGCGAGATGGTTGAGGCGCGCGGTCGTGAGGGTGAGGCGGTCGCGGGAGGCTGTGGTGAGAGCGGCGGCTTCGGGGGAAGCGAGGTCGAGGGTGTTGGCGGCGAGGAGGGCGGCGTGGGAGGCGTCGATCAGATCGGCGAGGCGGGCGAGGGCGGCGTTTTTCGCGGTGGTCGGGGTGGTCGCGAGCACGAGGGACGCGGCGCGGGCGCGTTGGGCGAGGGACGTGACAAGGCTCGTGAGTTCGGCGGACATGAGAGTGTCGGAGGAAGGAACCACGAAACACACGAAAGACACGAAAGTTTTTCGGAACGGGTGTTTCGGGGATGAACCACGGAATCCACGGAAGACCCGGAAAACTCAGTCGATGCGGGCGCGGAAAAGGGCGGCGACCCGATGCAAAACTTACAAAGTGGTATCGAGCAGCACGGCTTTCGTGCGGCCACCGAGGTCGGTGGTTTCGATGCGCGTGACGGTGAGATTGGCGCCTTGGGCGGAGAGGAGCGTGCGAAGGGCGTCGAGGTCGTCGTGGTCTTCGGTGACGATTTGGCCGAAACGGCGGTAGGTGACGCGGTAGGCGGTTTCTGGGCCTTCGAGCCGGCGGAGCGGGTCGGCGGGCGAGGCGGCGCGGGGCGAGGCAGGTTTGCGTTTCGGCTTGGCGTCGGACGGGAGCGCGGGACGCGTAAAGGGGTAGGGCGCGCCGAGGACGGCGGCGGCGGCTTGCTCGATGTCGTGGATGCGCACGAACAGCGCCTCGCGGTCGAGGAGTAGGCTGTTGATTTGGATCTGTTGATCGGGGCGCATCAAGGCGACGGTGGGCGGAAGCGAAGATTCAGCGGGGTGGACCACGAAACACACGAATCACACGAAATCCGGAAAGCGGAGAACTTCGGAGAGGTGCCCACGGAACACACGGAATACACGGAAGGAAATCGAGGCGGAGGGGCAGATCAGGACTTGCCTGGGGGTTCGTCGGCGTCGGACTCGTCGCCTTCGTCGGAGTCGGTGGCGATGGTGCCGGGAGATTTCTTGGCGGGCTTTTGGTCGAAGGCGGCGACGGGGAGCGGGGGCGCGGGGAACGGGTAGACGCCGGCTTCGCCGACGACCGTGTTGATCTGCGTTTCGAGGGCCGCGATCTTCTCGTAAGCGGCGGTTCGCTCGACGATGAGCGCGTCGATTTTGATGCGGGCGTCGAGCGCGGCGCGGATGACGTCGGCTTCGGCGCCGAGCACGATGTCGCGGAACGTGAGGGTTGTCGGTTTTTTTGCCATGATGGGTTATTGCCAGAGGAGGCTCTTGAGTTGGGAGAGTTTGTTGGAGAGTTGGGCGTTGAGTGTGGAGGGCTCGGTCCGCGGAGAGCGGGGGGAAACAACGGGGGCCGGTTGCGCGGGCGGGGTGGCGGGGGCGGATACTATTGGCGCGCGGGGGGCGGCGGCGCGGGCGGCTTGCTGAGCCGAAGCGGCAGCGGCGATTTCCGGACTCGGATCGGCGAGGAGACCGGCGATGAGTTCGTCGGAAGCGTGGGCGTGACGAAGGGCGGCGAGCCGCACGGCGGGGCTGCGGTCGCGGGCGAAATCGTAGAGATCGGCGCGACGCCAAGGGTGCGCCGCGACGGCGAGGGCGCGGATCGTTGGTAGCGGGTCGGAGAGCAAACGGCGGGCGAGTTCGGGGTCGGCGAGGGTCGCGGGTTTTTGTTGGATCGCCCAGTGGCGTCGGAAATCGAGGCTGTGCTCGATGAGAAACGGAATGAGTTCTTCGTAGAGATCGTCGCGGTAGGCGAGAGCGGTGAGGACGGCGGGCAGGCGGGTGGCGGCGAGCGCCTGGATGTGGTCCGATGAAAGGGACGGGTTGGTCGCAAGGGCAACGCAGGTGGCTTCGTCGGCGAGGGCGACAAAGTAGTCGGCGATGTCGGGGAGAAGCGACGGATTGGCCGCGAGCGCAATCCGGACGGAGGGGCTTTCGGACGGGGCGAGTTGGCGCTGAAGGGCCGACGCGAGGTTCGGTCGGGCGGCGACCCAAGCCGGTTCATCGGGCTCGCCGTGAGTGATGAAGTGGAGCAGCGCAACGGGGTCGGGCGCGATCAGGTCGCGGGCAATTCGCCGAACCGTGGCGTGCGGCGAAAGCAGGAGGAGCGCTCGGACGGCGACGGGAAGATTTCCGCGCGAGGTGAGGGCGAGTTGAACCTCTTCCTCATCGGAGGCGGCCCAACCGAGGAGAATTTCATCGTCGGCAGTGGCGGTGGCGATGGCGTGGGCGCGGACCACGGGGCTGGTGTCGGCGGCGAGGGCGAGGGCGACCTGGGCGGGAAGGGAGGGCTGCGAGGCGAGGCGGAGACGGACGCCGGGGCTGGAGTCGGTCGTGAGCGCGGCGTGGTGGGGCAGGCGGAGGGACGGGTTGGTGGCGACAGCGCGGCGGACGGCGACGTCGGAGTCTTGGGCGAGGTTGAGCAGTTCGCGGGCGGCGAGCTGCGGGTGGGTGGCGACGTGAGTGCGGACCTCGGGGTTCTCGTGGGCGGCAAAGGCGGAGAGCAGATGTGGCGGCGTGCGGGGGTTGGTCGCGAGAAAAGGGAAGACCTCGGGGTCTTGCGCGGTCTGGGCGAGGGCCTCGAGCAGATGGCTCGGGGAGAGCGGATAGGCGGCGACGAATTGCTGGGCGATGGAGGGCTCGGCCAACGCCGCAAGTTCCTGGAGCAGGCGGGAGGAGAGCGGCGGCTTGCGCAGGGCTACGGCGGTCTTGCGCACGCCGTCGCGACGGATGCGTTCAAGGAGGGCCGAGGAGGTAAGGGCGGAGTCGGACAAGATTTTTTAACCGCTAATGTGCGCTAGTTTTTCGGAAGATGAATGGCGAGGAGACGATTGCGGGCTTCGCCTAATCGGCGAAGTGCGGTGTTGAGTTGGATCGGATTTGATTGGCGGAGATCAGCGAGGATTAGCGGTTCAAATTTCAGGGGAGCTTCAGGTCGCCGGGTTGGACGTAGATCTCGCGGGGGTTGTTGCCGACTTGCGGGCCGATGTAGCGGCGTTGCTCCATCTCTTCCATGAGGCTCGCGGCGCGATTGTAGCCGATCTTGAGGCGACGTTGGAGGTAGCTCGTGCTGGCGCGGCCGTTGGCGGCGATCGCTTCGAGGGCTTCCTTGATCATCGGATCGGCGCCGGCGTGAAGCGTCGGGTCGGTGTTGGCGCCGGGAACGTCCTCGGGGCGGAGTTCGACGCGGTAGCGGGGGGCGAGCTGGGCCTTGAGACTGGTGACGATGGCTTCGATCTCGGCGTCGTCGACGAAGGGGGCTTGCAGGCGTTGGAGCCGTCCGATGCCGGGCGGGCTGAAGAGCATGTCGCCGCGGCCTTGGAGAGCTTCGGCGCCTTTGCCATCGAGGACGGTGCGCGAGTCGATTTGCGAGGCGACTTGGAACGCGATGCGCGTGGGGTAGTTCGCTTTGATGATGCCGGTGATGACGTTCACCGAGGGGCGCTGGGTTGCGAGGACGGTGTGGATGCCGACGGCGCGGGACATCTGCGCGAGGCGGGCGATGGGCGTCTCGACGTCCTGAGCGGCGGTCATCATGAGGTCGGCGAGTTCGTCGATGACGAGGACGATGTAGGGCAGTTTCGGGAAACCCTCGGCGACGGCCTTGGCGTTGTAACCGGCGAGGTTGCGGACGGATTTCTCGGCGAGGACGGAGTAGCGGCGCTCCATTTCGCGGACCAGCCACTTGAGGGCTTGGACGGCCTGCTTGGGGTCGGTGACAACCGGGTGAATGAGATGCGGCAGGTCGCGGTAGATGGCGAACTCGACGATCTTGGGGTCGATGAGGACGAGCTCGAGTTCGTCGGGACGGAAACGGTAGATCAGCGAGAGAATGAGGTTGCTGATGCAGACGGATTTGCCGGAACCGGTGGCGCCGGCGATGAGCGCGTGAGGGGCGCGGGCGAGATCGAGGATGACATGGCGGCCGGCGATATCGACGCCGAGGATCAACGGAAGCTCGCCGGTGTTGGCCTGCCAGGCTTCGGATTCGAAGGAGGCGCGAAGGGCGAGGGGCGCCGAGTGGCGGTTTGGAATCTCGACGCCGACGTAGCTCTCGCCGGGAATCGGCGCCTGGATGCGGACGGCGTTGGCCGAGAGGGACAGAGCGAGGTTCTTCTCGAGCGCGACGATGGATTCGACGCGGACGCCGAAGCCGGGTTTGACGCGGAACTGGGTCACGCGAGGGCCGACGACGGAATCGTGGACGAATGCGTCGATGGCAAAACTGTCGAGGGAGTCCTGTAAGATGCGCTTGTTGGTCGCGAGCTCCTCGGGGTTGGAGAAGTTCAGTTCGGCGGCGCTGGCCGGGCGGAGCAAATCGAGGGCGGGACGCTGGTAGCCGGCGAGGTCCGAGGGAGAAAACGGCTCGGGGGGAGGAGCTGAGCGGGTAGAGGCGAGAGCGGAGAGGTCCGGGGAGGCGGCGGAGTCGGACGGAGCGCGAGCGAGCTCGCTGCCTACAGGGGCCGAGAGGTCGGCGGTGCGATCGCGGAGGATTTTGCGGACGCCTTCAAGATGATCGATGGCGTCGTCGAGTTGATCGCGGTGGCGGGCTTGGTGGGCGAGGCGCTCTTCGAGGCGGGCCTCGAGCTCGTCGCGCCACCTGGCCAGCTGATGGTGGTCCTCATCGGGTCCGGCGGCGGCAAAAGCCGTGGGGACGGGAGTCGAAGAGGAGGGTGAGACGGGCATGAGTGACGTGCGAAAGGGTCGGTTTATCGGCAGGGGCATTTCGGTCGGCAAGCGCGGAGAGGAAGTTTTTTGTCGGGGCGGGGTTGTGCCGGTGTTTCTGAGCTTGGCGAGGGTCGGAGTGGCTGGGACAACGTCACTTTACCAATGAGCGACTCTTCCCATTTCTATGCGTGCATCATGGCGGGCGGCAGCGGTGAGCGGTTCTGGCCGATGAGCCGGGCCCGCACGCCGAAGCACCTGTTGAAGCTTTTCTCCGACCGGACGTTGGTCGAAGACACCGTGCGGCGGTTGGACGGCGTGGTGCCAATGACGAACGTTTTCGTTCTGACCAACACGGCCCAGTTGGAAAACACCCGTGCGGCGCTGAAGGGCGTGATTGCCGAGGCGAACATCATCGTCGAGCCGGCGAAGCGTGACACGGCGGCGGCGGCGGCGCTGGCGACGGCGCTGGTGCGGGCGCGCGATCCGCAGGGCGTGCTGGCGCTCTTGCCGGCGGATGCGCTGATCAAGGACGTCGCGACTCTGGGGCGGCAAACGGCGACGGCGCTGCGGCGCGCGACGACGAGCACGGCGTTGCTGACGTTTGCGATCAAGCCCGACCATGCGGCGACGGGTTTCGGCTATTTGGAAATGGGCGAGCCGACGGGCGACGGCTTTAGAAAGGTGCAGCGCTTCGTGGAGAAACCCGATCTGGCGACGGCGACCCGTTACGTGGAGAGCGGGCACTACGCTTGGAACGCGGGGATGTTTTTCTGGAGTGCGGCGGCGTTTTTGGCCGAGGCGGAGAAGCACACGCCGATGCTGGCGGCGTTCATCAAGGAATTCCCGGCAGGCGATCCGACGGCGTATCTCGCGGCGAAATTTCCGACGCTGGAACCGAAAGTTTCGGTGGACTACGCGATCATGGAAAAGGCGGCGGCGGTGGAGACGATGGTCTCGGAATTTGACTGGGACGACGTGGGGCTATGGACGGCGTTGCCGAAGCACCTGCCGAAAGACGCCGGCGGGAACGCGGTCCGCGGATCGGTCGTGGCGGTAAATGCGGGCAACAACATCGCGGTGAGCAACGGTCGCGTGATCGCGCTGGTCGGGGTGAGCGATCTCGTGGTGGTCGAAACGGCGGATGCGATTCTCGTGTGCCACCGCGATGCGGTGGGGGACATCAAGAAACTGATGCCGCTGTTGCCGAAGGAACTGCTCTGAGCGCGAAGAACGCGGTTGAGAGTTGAGGGCTGAGTGTTGAGAGCCCGAGCCGCCGTGCGAGGGCAAGAGCTTGGCTGTGGCCGCGGGGCGGTTAGCCCGGCGTGACGCGGGCGCCGAGCATCGGGCGAAACGCGCTGCGATAGGCCCAGGCCAGATACAGTTCCAGCCCGACGATCACGAGGGTGACGGGCAGCCCGGCCGGCGCGAGGAAGGCGTGGAACGCCACGATGTTGACGATGACGGGCGCGAGAATCGTGAGCGCAAGCGGCACGAACCGGTTCGCGAGCAGCAATGCGCCGGCGAGGGCTTCGGTGGCTTTCACGAGGAGCATGAGGTAGCCGGTCTCGCCCATCGCGACCGCAAAGGCCATTGCGGCTTCGGGCATCGCGTCTTTTGGCGGCGGTGCACGATGCAGCAGTCCCATCAGGCCGAAGACGAAAAACAACAGCCCGAGCAGCACGCGGGCGATGGTGGGCAGATGGCGGGCAAACGATCGAGGGGCAGTTGATTCGGCGGCCATAGAGGTGGGCGGATCGGTATTCTTTATTTTTTCGCGGCAGCTTCGGCGAGGATCTTGAGGTCGGCCAGGCCGGACTCGAACTGCGGTCCGCAGATTTTCTCCATGCTCATAAAGAGGCCCATAACGCGGAAGAACAAGTTGTTCACCCCGGACATGGACCAGGTGGTGACGGTCTGGCCGGCCTCGGAGCGGAAGGTGAAATCGACGGTATTGGTGGCGGCGAACGGTTTGATGAATTCGAGACGCATGCGGACGAGCTCGCCGGGTCGGCTCCCGGTGATGGTCATTTCGCCAACGCCGGTTTTTTTGCCGGACCAGGACTGGGCGGCGCCGACTCCGGCGACCGGCCCGGAATAACTGTGCCGGGTGGTGGGATCCATTTTGCTCCACGGGTCCCATTGCTGGAATTTTTTGAGGTCGTTGACGTGCTCGAAGACGACGAGGGGCGGTGCGGCAATCGCGATGCTGCGGGCGACGCAAAACGCGGCGGGCCGCAGGGCGGCGACGATAAAAATCAAGACGAGTATTCCGGCGAAGATGAGGGCGATGATGAGGAGCATAGAAAGGGAGTGTGTTCGGCGGTTTGAGTCCGGAACCGGGGGCAGGCAGGGGAGATCAGTCGGTCGAGGTGTGATCGGTCGCGACGAGGGCGACAAGCAGGACGAAAATGACGACGGCGGGGAGCAAGGTCTGGGTTGGTTCATTGTAATGACGAACGCTGCAGCTGGTTTTGGACACCCATGCTCCGGTTTGATCTCCGAGCGGAGATCATTTCTCACCCGGCGACGGCACTCACCGCTTTCGGGGCGGAAGGTCGAAGTGGAGGACACCTTTGCGCACGCCCAGTTTCGAATAGAGCGCGATCGCGGGTGAATCGTCCTGATCTGCTTGCACGAATATCACGTAGGCGCCGCGCTCGGCTGCGATGGTCTGAAGTTCATGAATCAACGCCGTCGCAATACCCTCGCGCCGATGGGCCGCTGCGACGGCCAGATCGTAAATGTAGATCTCGCTCCGCGCCTGCTCAAACTTCCGCAGTTCATACGCCGCGAGACCGCCGACGACCTCGTCGTGTTTCAACGCGGCGAGCGCGATGAAGGTATCGTTTCCGAGCAGACGGCTCAAGTAGACCGCATCTGGCCTTGCCTCGCCGTAGGTCGCGGCGTCCTCGAACGCTTCGCTGAACATCGCCAGCATCGCTCCCATCAAGGGAATGTCATCCGGTGCAAGTTGGCGGAGTGATATCTTCTGGTGTCGCGGGTCGTTGATCGCGTGGGTTGGATTCGGCCTAGGTTGCGAGGATGCTGTCGAGGGATCGGAAGAGCTCATGCTAAATTCATCCGTTGCGTTGGAGGAGCGGGCCTTGGACCCGGTCAGGGAGGAGGGAACGAAGAATCAGTTTGGGATTTCGGGCTCGACGAGGTGGGCGAGTTGCGTGAGGGAATCTTGCCAGCCGAGGTAGCACATCTCGGCGGGGATCACCGCAGGGACGCCCGCCTGCTCGACGTGCAGCTCGGTGCCGACGAGCACTTTTTTCATCGTTACGGTGACGGTGATTTCTCCGGGCAAATTGGGGTCGTCGAACTTGTCGGTGTAGCGCAGGCGCTCGTGGGGGACGAGTTCGAGATAAGTGCCGCCGAAGCTGTGGGTGGAGCCGGTGCCGAAGTTGGTGAACGACATCCGGAAGGTGCCGCCGACTTTGGCGTCGAGGTGGTGCACTTTGGCGGTGAACCCGGCGGGCGGCATCCACTTGGTCAGGGCGTCGGCCTCGATGAAGGCACGGTAGAGTTTTTCGGGCGTGGTGCGGATGACGCGATGGAGGCGGATGGTGTGGGTGGACATGGCGGGGGGCAGTTGGACTTTACGTGAGGTGAGGCGTGGTCGCGGGTGCGGAGTGAATTTGCTGATTCAACGAATGAGGTGGCCCGCGCCGGACATCGAATCCGATTTGGGATCGGAATCGACGGCGGTTGGACGGGGCGAGAATTCCTCGCACAGTTCCGCGAGTCGGGCCGAGGTCGTCATGGCGACGTCGGCCGCTGCCCGGGAGCCGCGGACATCAAGGTCGTAGGCGAGGTCGACCAGCTCGGTGCGGAGCGCGGCGAGCCGGCCGAGCAGAGCGAGCGAGGTCGTAGGATTCATCGGAGTGGCTCGACGGTCGGGCCGATTACGCGGCGACGACGACCTTGAATCCGCCATAAGCCATACGCTTCACGTCAAAGGGCGAATGCTTCGGATCGCACATCTCGGTGAGCCGCGGGTCCTTCATCACCTTCGTGTTCACGCGGTCGCGATGGGCGCGGGATTTGTATTCGATCCAGGCGAGGACGACGGTCTCGCCGGGCTTGGCGTTGGCCGCCCGCGGAAACGGCCGGCCGAATTTCACGGCGAGGTCATCGCCCACGCACTCGCGATAGCTCAGCGCACCGTGTTCGCGCCAGATTTTGGATGCTTTCCGGGCCAGTGCGAGGTAGGCGGCGAGATTCTTTTTCGCAACGGGTATGACAAAACCATCGACATAGTTGGGCATAGGGGAGGTCTCCTGCGGGTGTGGTGGGTGGAACTGAGGTGAACGCCACGATGAGGGTTCAAAGAGGCGACGAATGAGGGTGCGCGTTTTGGACAGAGCGGTGAACTTTTTTTTCGGGAATGTCCTTTCGGCCCGGCTTCGTTCGTCGTAGTTGCTGAAGGCCCGCGTCGGGCCCGAAACAATCCACTTATGGCCACACCTCCCGCATCGGCACCGAAGCCCTTTATGCTGCTGTTTCGTAACACAGGTCCGGAAAACCACGCGCACCTTTCGCCGGACGAGCAACAACAGCTCGTCACCCAATGGAACGCATGGTTCGGCGGCCTCGTCGCCGACGGGCGCGCGGTCGAGGGGCAGCCGCTTGAACTGGAAACCCGCGTCGTCTCCGGGGCCGGTGGCGCGCGTGTGATCGACGGGCCGTTTGCCGAAACGAAGGAGGCGGTCGGCGGGTTCGTAAAACTCATGGTCGCCGATTTGGCCGAGGCCACGGCGATCGCGCAGCGGCACCCAGGGCTCGCCTACGGGATGCTGATCGAGATCCGTGAGATGACGCCGCATTGCCACCTCGGGGTGAACACAAAATCGGCCTGAATTGGGGTGAGGTCATGAGAACCGCAAATGGACACGAATCGGCGCGAGTTCCCGAGAGCCCCCGGGGAATGACACTGCTTCCGGGATCTTCTCGTTTGGGTCGTTACGAGTCCACTTGCGGTTGAAGTGAAGCGTTTCGAGCGGTTCTCCGACGTGTCGCACGAACTTCAAGCATCCGCGCCGCCGGCGCAGCTTGTGGAGCATTTTTTCCGGCACGAGACCGGGCGGCTGCACGGGGCTTTGCTCCGGCTGGTGGGCACGCAAAATTTCACGCTGGCGGAGGATGTGGCGCAGGAGGCGATGCTGCGGGCGTTGCGCACGTGGGCGATGGGCGGAGTGCCGTCGAATCCCTCGGCGTGGATCACGCAGGTGGCGATGAATCTCGCGCGCGACGCGCTGCGCCACCGGCGCATGGCCGGGGGCAAGGAGCCGGCGCTGATCACGCACGCCGAGCTGAACGCGCCGCCGGCGCCGAGTCCCGCAGCGGCAGCGGCGGCCGGGACCGTGATTCGTGACGATGCGCTGCGGCTGCTCTTTGTGTGCTGTCATCCGTCCATCGCGCCGGATTCCCAGGTGGTGCTCGCGTTGAAGGTGCTTTGCGGTTTCGGCACAGACGAGATCGCGCGGGCGTTTTTGACGAGCCCGGCCGCCATCGAGAAGCAGCTCACGCGCACGAAGCAGCGGATCGAGGCGGCGGGGCTCGGCTTTGAACTGCCCGAGGGCGCGGACCTCGCGCCGCGACTCGATGGGGTGTTGGCGGCGCTGTATCTGTTGTTCAACGAAGGCTACAAGGCCTCGGCCGGGGAGAAATTGCTGCGCGAGGAATTGTGCGGCGAGGCGATCCGGCTCGCAGAGCTGTTGGTCGCGCATCCGGCGGGGAAGGCGCCGCGGGCGCAGGCGTTGCTCGCGTTGATGTTGCTCACGGTGGCGCGGTTTCCGGCGCGGGTGAGCGCGGAGGGCGATCTCCTGCGGCTCGACGACCAGGATCGGGCGAAGTGGGACCGGGCGCTCATCGCGCGCGGGCTGACGGCGCTGGCGGCGGCGGCGCAGGGGACGGAGCTGAGCGAGTATCACTTGCAGGCGGGCATCGCGGCGCTGCACGCGACGGCGGAGGACAGCGCGTCGACCAATTGGGCGGCGATATTGCGGCACTACGACGAGTTGCTGCGGATCAAGCCGTCGCCGGTGGTGGCACTCAACCGCGCGGTGGCCGTGGCGCAGTTGCACGGACCGCAGGCGGGGCTGGACGCGATCTCCGCGATGCCGCAGCGCGAGCGGCTGGAGTCGTATTACCTGCTGCACGCGGTGCTCGGCGAACTACACTGGAGGCTGAACCAGCACCGGGCCGCGGCGGGAAATTTCCGGCGCGCGCTGCATCTGGCGCAGGTGGGGCCGGAGCAGAATTACCTCACGCGGATGATCGAGCGGGCCGAGGGGGCGAAGACGGCGAATTGAGAACGACCGTCGAGGAGTAGCGCGGTCAAACAACGTGGCGGTTCGGTTATGGCGGAAACGGCGCCGTGGTTAGCGGAGGCATCGGGTGGATGAATGACGCGGCACGCGGTCAGGGTGGATCAGTCCATGCGAAAACTAACGAAACTCGGCTAGACCCCTTCGGTTTGGCACCTACGAAAAGAGATGATCAGAGGGCTCATACTTTCGAATTCTTAGCTCTCTTGAATTTCACTCTCGAATCTCCTGTTTCAAAAACATCTAGTGTCGGCAAATTATGAGTCTTCCCGACGAACTATCTAGGCTGGCGGATTTAAGACGCGAAGGGATCTTGTCGGAGAGAGAGTTTGCCGACGCGAAGAAAAAGCTGCTTTCTACGCACGAACCTGAGGTTTCCAAACCTGATGCAAAAACCAGCAGCTCAATTGGCGGCCTAGTTTTGTTACTAGTAGTTTGCTCGGTCGTGTTGTTCTGGCTTCTTGGAACTGCGCCTAAGCAGCTAGATGCACCACGCGCAGTTTCTGAATATGATAGCCAAGGCCTTGCGTCGTCTGTTGGGCGCATAAATATAGGGACGCGCCTGTATTCAAACGGAAGGTCCGTCGGGACGGTTCTGGCCATTTCTGATAAGGACCCATTTAGCGGAGCTAATCGCGATATGGTTTTGGTTCAGTTCGACTCGTCATCGGAACCCGAATGGAAGACGCGTGATATTGTGAAGTCGTCGTTTCGCGTGAAATGAAACGGCCACTGTAAGTCATTAATTCTCCGAGCGAAGGTATCTGGCGGTGTTTCGTAATCATCTTTATCCAAGTCCACGGCGACTGGTTGGGTTTTATCAGTTCTCCGTTGGCGGGGCGGCCAAGGATTCCGAGCGGCGAGAATACAGCCGAGGACGATAGGCTTTCGTTTGGGTGCGCCCAACGCGCGAGGGAAAGTCGTATGGATTGCTTCGCCGCTGTGCTGCTCGAAATGACGGGATTTTTGGGAGGGCGGGTCGGAGGCATAGTGCCAAGACATCGCTGACACATCGTCGCCAAGACATCGCTGACACTTTGGGGTTAGCGCTAATCTGCGTTCAGACGCTCCGGGCCGGCGCTTGGGCCGGCCCGGAGCGTCTGAGCGCGGCACGCCACT
>CALSBN010000134.1:0-13476 GCA_943373185.1 Opitutus sp. GAS368
ACGGCGCCACAGAACCCTCAGAGTTAGGCTCATTTTCTATTCTTCACCTTTAACGCGTCTCCGTAAGTCACCTACGATATCGTGCCACTTATCATTTCTACCACCATCGTCCCAAAGCTCCGGAAGTTCCGAGTTCGGAGCGAGAATCCTCTCAATCGCAGTGTCGGCCGCGGTCTTAAGTTCTTGGGGAATGGCAAGCGGGTTTCCGAGAACCCAATCATCTAGCTCTTTCGTGTAAGAATCTTTGATGCCCCACCTTCCTTGAAGCCTTGCTATAACCTCACAAGCAGCGAGGCATTCGCATGCCTCATCGCTGTCTAGGTAATCGTCCGCGGCAAGAACCGCGTCAACTGCTTGCCTCAGAGCGGGGAGCCCTGGGTCATCAAGAAAAGATGCGATCCAATCGCACGCCGTATCGTTGCCGAATGTGTCTTCAGACCATGCGCCCATAATGTAGTGATAGTTGATTGTTTTTCTGCTTCTGCCTAACAGCGTTATTCAGCCCAACTGCGTTTTGCCGGGTGAAATTGAAGGATGGCGGCGAACAGGGGCTCAAGGGTTTCGCGGTGCAAGTTTTGTGTTCTCATCAGGGCGAGGTCTCCGGTGCGTTTTCGCGTCTCGATTAAGGACCAAAAGAGCGGGCGGGCATTCGAAGTCGAGTTGATTGACGCGAGGGTGGGCGTGGATGAGTCACGCTCCTGCGGGGTGAGGTCACCCCGCCTACATCAAACCCGACGAGGCGGGGTTAGGGCGTGCTGCGGAGGTAGGTGAGGACGTCGAAGAAATCGGTCTCGGTTAAGACGGTGTCGTAGGCGGCGGGCATCGGCGAGATGGGGGACGCGGCGGTCGATTGGATGTCGGCGGTGGGGACGCTGACATCTTGGTTGGTTGCGGGGTCACGGAGGAGGGTGGCGGGACCTTCGGTGCGGAGGTTTACGCCGGACTTGGTGTCGCCGTTTTTTAGCGTGACGGTGGTGAGGCGGAAGTTGGGGTCGATGTTGCGGCTGGGTTCGAGGATGTCCTCGATGACGCGCTGGATCGTGCGCGAGCCGATGCCGTCGAGGGAGGGGCCGAGGTTGCCGCCGGTGTCTTTGACGCGGTGGCAGGCGGCGCAGTGTTGGGCGAAGAGCGTGGCGCCGCGGGTCGCGTCGGGCTTGGCGGCGGCGAAGGCGGCGGTGCGGGCGAAGATGAGCGCGTCGAGGCGGGCGTCTTCTGAGGGCAGATCCTTGACGAGGGCGGCGGCGCGGGCGCGGAGGGCGTCGGGGCGCTTGGCGAGGGCATCGGCAATGTAGCGGTGGCGGAGGAGCGCGGCGGGGGCGCGGCCGGCGGTGACGGTGTCGATGAGGGCGGCGGCGCCTTCGTCGGTGCGGGTGAGCGCCATGGCGAGGCCGAGGGCGAGGTCGTTTTGTGCGGTGGGGAGCGCGGCGACGAGCGCGGTGCGGCCGGCGGAGCCGGCGGCGGGGAGCGCGAGTTGATCGGCGGCGGCGCGGCGGAGGGCAACTCCATCGGTGGGGCGACTCAGGACGGTGATGAGCGCGGGCACGGCGGCGTCGTCGACCGTGAGGGCGCGGAGGGCGGAAGTGCGGAGGGAACTCGCGTTTTTGGAGTCGAGGAGGAGGGTGAGAAGCGGGAGATTTTTTTCCGGAAAAGTTAGGTCGCGCACGGCATCAGCGGCGCGGCGGGCGAGGACCGGATCGGTGAGGCCGAGGGTGGTGACGAGGGTGCGCTGCATCCACGCGGTGACGGCCGGCGGGAGGGTGCGGTCGGCGAGGCGGGACACGGAGGCGAGGCCTTCGGCGAAGGCGAGTTGCTGGGCGGCGGGCGCGGCGGCGAGGGAGCGCATCACGGGCTCGATGGCGGCGAGGCGGTCGGCGGGGAGCTGGCGCACGGCGTGGCGGGCGAATTCGCCGGCGCGGGGCGAGGCGAACTGCGTGCGCTCCAAGAAGGCGAGGAGGAACTCGGCGACGGCGGGCGTGGGGACAGCCACGGCGACATCGGCGAGGCGCTCGGCCGCGGCGGGCTCGGCGGCGAGGCGGGTGAGTTCGTCGAGGGGCGCGAGGGCGACCCGGGCTTTGAGGGCGAGGCGGAGGGCGTAGAGCAGTTGGGGATCCGAGTCGGTGGTGCGGGCTTGAAGCGCCAGGATGATCGGCGTGGTCCAAGGCTGCGGGTCGCGGGCGATGAGCTGGGCGACCAAGCGCCAGGCGAGGGTGGGGGTGGAGAACTCGGGGGCGAGGGTCGCGAGGGTCGCGAGTTGAAGTTGGAAGTCGGAAGTTGAAGACGGGGCGGATGTGGCGTGGGGCGCGGAGGCGGTGGACGTAGGCACGGGCGGGACGCCCGTGACACTCGGGCGCGGAATCATGGGCGGGACGCCCATGCCACTTTGGGAGTCGGTGCGGAGGGTGAGGACTCGGAGGGCGGCGATCGCGACGTCGCTGGCGGGGCGCGTGAGGGCGCGGCGGAGGAGGGCTTCGTCGGTGCGGCCGAGGCGCTCGAGGGTCAGGAAGAGCGGGAGCGCGGCGGTTTCGTCGGCGGTGGGATCGGTGCCGGCGACGAGGCGGGTGGCGGCGGCGAGGAGCGCGGGCGCGGTGGTGGCGGCGTCGGGGCGGGCGAAGAGCTCGGCGACGGCGAGGGAGCGGACGACGTTGTTGGAATCGGAGAGACGCGGGACGAGGTCGGAGGTGGAGAGCGCGGCGAGGTTGGGGAGCGTCGGCGGGGTGAAGGCGCCGTCGAGGCCGCGCCACACGATGCGCCAGACGCGGCCGTGGGAGCGGTCGCGGGATGGGTGGGTGAGCGGGACTTCGTAGTGGCCGATGATGGGGTTGTAGAAATCGGCGATCCAGAGGGCGCCGTCGGGGCCGAGTTTTACTTGGACGGGGCGGAAGGCGGGATCGTCGCTGGTGAGAAAATCGGGCTGGCGGGCGGCGAAGGCCGAGGAGCCGCGCCAGTCGAGGCGGTCGCGGTTGATGCGGCGGGTGACGGGATTGCCGTTGAAGAGATTGTTTTGGAATTCGGGCGGGAAGGTTTTCGCGGAGTAGTGGGCGATTCCGGCGATGGCGGAGGAGCCGTGGTCGTCGGTGGTGATGGCGGGGGCGAAGCCGAGGCCGTCGTGCTCTTTGCTGATGCCTTCGTAGTAGCCGCCGGGGACGAGGAGGTAGACGGGCTTCGAGTGGGAATCGGCGGTGTAGAGTTCGCCGCGGGCATCGAAGGCGAGGCCGTAGGGATTCGTCTGGCCGTGGGTGACGAGCTCGAAGCGGGAGCCGTCGGGGCGGAAGCGGTAGGTGTTGCCGCTGGCGAGTTTCACGGTGCGGCCGGAGCGGTCGGTGACTTCGGAGGGATTGGCAAAGCCGTGGGTGCCGTAGACCCAGCCATCGAGCCAGAGCCAGTAGCTGGAGGACATGCCGTGGGTGTCGCGGAAGCCGAAGCCGTCGTAGAGTTTTTCGCGGAGATCGGCGCGGCCGTCGCCGTCGGTATCGGTGAGGCGCCAGATCGCGGGGATGGAATAGACGAGGAGCGTGTCGCCCTTCGCGCCGGGGGCGCGGGGGAGCGGGAGGAGGCCGATGGGGATGTTGAGGCCGTCGGCGAAGGTGGTGACTTTGCGGGCGCGGCCGGTGACGGGACCGAAATCAGAGAGGATGCGGACGGTGTCGGTGCCGTGCTCAACAGGCTCGGGCGGGGCGGAGGCGGCGCGGAAGGCGATGCCGTTTTCGCTCCAGTGTTTGTCAAAGGTGGAGATGGGTTGGCCGAGGGCGTCGCGGCGGGCGGGCCACGGGTAGAGCGAGGAGCCGGTGACCCAGACGCGGCCAAGGGAATCGAAAGCGACGTTGAACGGTTTTTGGATTTCGGATTCGTCGGCGACGAGTTGGATTTCGAAACCGGGCGGGAGTTTGAAAAGGGCTTTCGACTGGGCGGACGGCAGGAGCGGGGCGGTGAGGGCGTCGCCGCGGGGATCGGCGGCGTGGGTGGGGGTGAGCGCGAGGATGAAGGCGAGAAGGAGAGACGGAGAGAGGGGGAGTGGGGCGGGCATTGGGGAGCAGGGGAGAGTGGGGCGGGAGTTAGGGCGACGGGCGCGGGGTGTCGGCGAAAAAATTTTGGATTATTCTTGGGCGGGAAGTTTTGGCGAGGGGGCGAGCGGCGAAAGGGCGCGAAGGTCGCGGGAGGCGGGCGCAATGAAACTGAAATGTAACATGAACCCGGGCGGACGGTCGTTTTGGGGGCTCGCCAAGGTGATTTTGGCGCGAAACATCGGCGAACTCCCTTCGCTCTGCCGCATGAAAGAAATTCTAGGCCTGTTGTTTTTTGTCTGCGTGTCGGCCGTCACGATCCAGCTATCGGTGACGAAGCAGATCGAGTGGAAGCTCACTTGCGTGTTGCTCGCGCTGGGCTTGGCCGGGGGTTTTGTGATCGCGCGGTTTGACAGCTTGGGACGGTCGGAGCGCGGGCCAACGGAGGAGCAAATCGCGGCGTTGAGGACTCAGTTGATCGAAGAGTTGAAACGGGAGGGCTTGGGGGAGAAGACGGCGGCGCCGACGCATGTGGGTGAATCGGACGTCCTGGCCGGAAAATTTGCGGCCCAGTTGAAAACGGTCGAGGAACTCGCGCGTAGGATCGGTGAAACCGAGGAGAAGTTACGGGCGGAAATCGCGAAAGGCGAAGGTGTGGCGCGGCGACTGGGGGCGGCGGATGAAACAATCGCCAAGTTGGAGCAACGGTTGGGGCAGGCGGAGTCGACGACGCGGGCGGTGCAGGCCGGGATCGAGCAGCTGTCGCCGCCGGAAAATGGTGGCGAAGGGCGGTTGGTGGAGCTGACGAAAATCGTGCGGGATCTGGCCCTGGTGCAGGGGAAGATCGCGTGGTTGCAGGCGGCGACGAAAGAGCCGGGCGTTTCGCTACGGTCGAAGGCGGCTCAGGAAGAAATCGAAAAAGAGATCAACCGCTTGATCGAAGTGGGAATCCCGGACCGGGCGGAGCGGAATCTTTGGGCGCAACGGTTGGTCGGATCGCTGCCGAAGTAGGCGGCGCAGGCGGCAAATGCGAACGCCGCGCGGACCGGCGCCGGCGTGGGGCGGGGTCCGGCGACGCCACCCCACGTTTGCGGGAGCAGACCTCAGAAGCTCAGACGGGCGCCGACGGTGAAGCTGCGACCGGGGAGGGGAGCGATGGCTTTGAGGAACGACGTCGCGAGGCGGGCGTCGGCGTCGGTGAGATTGTCGCCGCGGGCGAACAGCTCGAGGCCGGGGCGACCGGGGCCGCGATCGGCGAACCGGTAGAGCGCATGGACGCCGACGAGGGTGTAGCCGTCGGTCTCGGTTTCCTCGGGAGAAAACCGGGTTTGCTTGAACGAGTGACGGGCTTCGGCGCCGAGGGACCAAGGACCTCGCTCGAAGTTAAGGCCGAGACCGAGACGCGCGGGCGGGATGCGGGGGAGCGCCTGATCGTCGGTGGTTTGCTCGGCGCGCACGAGATCGCCGAAGAGGGCGAGGTGGAGGCGTTGGCCCGGGCCGTCGATTAGGTGAAATTGGACCTCGGCCTCGGCGCCGTAGAACAAGGCGTCGCGGGCGACGAATTGATAGATGGGAAGATATTCGTCGCCGGCGGGCACGGGGTAGTTGAGGAGGTCGCCGGTGGCGTCGTCGAAGTAGCGGCGTTCGTCGCGTTGTTCGAAGATGAAGTTGTCGATCCGGTGCACGAATACGCCGGCGGAACCGGTGACGAAACCGGCGCGCTTGCGCAAGGTGAGGTCGAGGCCGAGGGAGTTTTCGTGGTCGAGGCCGGTGGTGCCGATCTCGTAGGAGCCGGTGCCGCCGTGGGGTCCGTTGGAGAACAACTCGACGGCGGCGGGCAGGCGTTGCGAGTAGGCGAGCGAGAGGCCGAGCGAGTAATCTTTGGCGGGATAGTAAACGGCGCCGGTGGAAACACTGAGCCCGTGATCGGTGTTCTTTTGGCCGGTGCGGGCGGCGTAGCCGGGATACGCGGGGAGATCTTCGTCAACCTCGCCGAGGCGGATCGACTGGAATTCGTAGCGCGCGCCGAATTCAAAATTGAGGGCGGAACTCACCTTGTAGGATTCGACGGCGAACAGCGCGTGGCTCTGGGTGATGCTCGGCGGGGTGACGACCTCGGCGCCGACCGCGGAGAAGTCGCTGCGGGCGATCTGATAGCCGACGGTGCCGGTGAGGTTGCCGGACTCCTGTTGGATGAGTTCGAGGCGGCCCTCGTAGGCTCGGTTTTTGAACGTGGTGTTGATGTCGCCGGAATCCAGATCGACCTCGGAGTGGGTGTAGTCGGCGACGCCGACGCGGAGTTTGGCGGATTTGAAAAACGCGAACGGCCGGGTGAGTTCGCCCCGGAGATCGAAGCGGCGTTGCTCAAGATCGATGGCGATGGGCTCGCCGACGGGGACGCCGTAGAGCGTGTCGTAGGCGCTCACGGCCACCCCGAAGGTGCCGGCGGCGCCGAAGGCCGTGGCGCCGAGGGAAGCGCTGCTGGTGGAGCGGGCGCTGTTGGGCAAGGTGCCGCGGTCGGACGGGTGCTCGGGGTCGGCGTAGTCGGGGATGGCGACGTCGTCGGTGGTCGTGCGGGCGCCGTTTACCTGCACGGCGAAACGGTTTGAGCCGGCGCCGGAGGCGAAGACGCCGGTGCGCTCTTCGGCGGCGGATTCGTAGCGGAACTCCGCGATTCCGCCGAACGGCGCGGTGGGCGCGGCGGAAGGAATGCGGTTGTCGATGACGTTGACGACGCCGCCGACGGCAGAGCTGCCATAGAGGAGCGTCGCAGGGCCGCGGAGGACCTCGATGCGCTCGACGAGCAGCGGCTCGACGCTGACGTTGTGATCGGGGCTGACGTTGGACGCGTCGAGGGAACCGACGCCGTTTTCCAACATGCGCACGCGTTCGCCGCCGAGACCGCGGATGATGGGCCGGCTGGCGTTGGGGCCGAAAGCGGTGCCGCTCAGACCCGGCGTGGCGGCGAGGGTCGCGCCGAGGGTGGCGGCGGCGCGGCGGCGGAGTTCATCTCCGGCGAGAATGGAAGTGCCTTGGGCGAGCTCGAAGGCGGTTTTGCGATCCAAGCCGGCGGTGACGACGAAGGAGTCGAGGTTGAGAATTTTTTCGGCCGAGGAATCACCCGGTGCCGGGGCCGCGGGAGTCGACGTCTGCGCGCGGGCGAGCGCCGCGAACGAGAGAATGAGGAGCGAGAATGGGCGGAAAGAGATCATGAAGATGCGGAAAAATGGAGACAGGCAGAGATTGAAGGAGACGGCCGACCGCGATTGGGCGCGGCGACACGGACGCAATGACCGGAACGAGCGCGCAGGCCCGAAGCGGTGAAAACGACGGAACGGACAACTCAGCCCAGCGGGGGACCACGTCCCGGCTGATGCAGATAGCGGGGTGTGCTTGCCGCGACCTCGGAGGGGCGGGAAAAAATCGGGGCCTCGAGCACGGCGGCGGGCGACGCAAGCGAGACGGGCGCGGGGCCTGCGGTGATGCCTTGGCCGAAGAGCGTGACGACGCAGCCGGGGTCAGAATCGGAATCGGAGACGGGAACTTCGTGGTGATGGCTGTGGCCGTGGTCGTGGCCGCAGGCGTGCAGATCGGCGTGGAGTTGCGGACTGACGGCGAGGACCGAAAGCAACAGCACCAGCGCGGCGACCGTCGCCGCCAGAAGGCGGTGCGAGAGGGTTGGCGAACGGGTGTTGGTAAGCGGTGCGGACACGAAGGAGGAGGGACAGTCCGGATTATGGCAGAGTCGTCAAGGGGCCGGACGCGGGCGAGGGCGCGGTGGCGGGTGAAGCCTGCGCGCCGATTGAATGGCTCACTTTTTCTTGTCGGGCGGAACGACCAGCAAGCGGAGATCGAAGAGGGTCCACGCGTCACCGGTTTGCTCGATGCGGGCGAGGAAGTCCCGGCCGGGTTGCACGCGGGCGATGAGCTCGGGCGCGGCGCGGTAAGAGTGGGTGCCGCCGAGGCGGAGTCCGGGAATATCGGGATGCTTGGCTACGACCTCGCCGCGCGCCGGATCGACGGAGATGATCACACCGCGAATCGGATGGCCCAGCACCTGATCGGTCGGCGGTGCGCACCCGCACTCGGCAGCAGCGGCGAGCAGGGTGCCCTCGGGAATGGTGATGAGAAAGGAGCGTAGCCCCCCGCCGGCACCGCTGGTCGCGTAGGTTGCGACCGCGATGACATCGCTGTTGCCTCCGGCGAAATCGCGAACGATCGCGAGGCGGGGTTGGCCGCGAAGCCGGCCGGCTGATTCGGCGATCACGAGCACCGGAGGATCGAGCGAGTAATCGGGCGTGGCGCGGCGCAACCAGAGACCGGCCGGCGGGCCTTTTTCGCGGCTGGATTCGCCCTCGACCCAGAGGGTGACAAGGGCGCCGTCGTGCAACATCGCGACGGCGGGCCGGCCGAGGGGATTGCCGAAGTCGACGTTGAGCGGCATCAGGAAACGCGAGCCGGCGTCGGGCGACGAAGAGATGCGCAGGCGCGGGCGCCCCTCGGCGGCGGTGAACCAGGCGGCGGCCACGCGACCGCCGGAAACGGCGAGCTGGGGACCGGAGGCGGGGCATTGCGGCGAGCGCCACTCGTCGTGGTTGAGGTTGTGGTCGTTCTCCCAGCGACCGAGCCGGTAGCGGACGACGTTGATGTCGCGGATGATGCCGTCGCCGAGCGTGCGGTAGGAAAGCAGGGCGCTGCCATCGGGGAACGACACGAGCGCGGGGGAAGATTTCTCGCTGACCCGGGCCTCGATCAAGACATCGCGGGCGGGGTCTTCGCCGAGGATGCGGGCGTAGAGCCGGACATCTTGGTCGCCCGCGGTGCGGCCGCGGCGGTCGAGCCAAGCGGCGAGCACCCGGCCGTCGGCGAGGGTGGTGAGCACGGGGAGCGAGTTGGCTTTGCTCTCGGTGGTCAGGGGCGTGGGTGCAGACCACATGAGACCGGCGTCGGTGGAGGAACTCAGAAAAATCGATTCGGTTTTTGGAAATGACGCGGAGCCCTCGGTCCACGCGACGGTGACACGACCGCCACGGCCGACCGTGAGAGCGGGCGGCGCGGTGTCGACGTCGAGGATCCGCGGACCGGTGGCGACGCGTTGCGCGGCCGACCAGCGCAGGGTGTTTGGGTCGAGCGACGCGCTGCGGACGGACGCGCCGCCGGGGGCGGATTCAATCCAGGCCAGCCAGACGGTGCCGTCGGGCGCGCGGGCCAAGGTGGGGGCGGTGGCGCTGGCCTCGGTGGGACAGTCGAGCGGCTCGATCTTGATCGGGGGCGGAGCGGATTTTTCGGCGGCGAAAAGACCGGTGATCAGCGCAAAGCCGGAAAGAAGCAAAAGAAGCGGGCGAAGCATGGCGGAGAACTTGGAACGCCGAGACCGCGCGGGCAAGCTGGGCAGCGTGGGGAGATTTACGCGGGCCGGCGGCGCTGGAGCAGCGTGACGATGAGCAAGAGCGCAAACGAGATCACGAGCAGCATGGCGGCGAACGCGTGGGCCGAGGCGTAGTCGAGTTTCTGCACCTCGTCGTAGAGGGCGATGCTGGCGACCTTGGTGACACCCGGGATGGCCCCGCCGATCATGAGCACGACGCCGAATTCGCCCAGCGTGTGGGCGAAGCCGAGGGTGAGACCGGCGGCGATGCCGCGCCAGGCGAGCGGAGCGTGCAGGCGAACGAAAACGCGGATGGGGCGAGCGCCGAGGGCCGTGCCCGCATCGAGCAACTCGCGGGGGACGCCGCGGAGCGCGGCTTGAAACGGCTGCACGGCGAATGGCAGCGAATAGAAGACGGAGGCGATGACCAGACCGGTGAAACTGAAAACCAGCGGTTCGCCGGTGAGATCGCGCCACCAACTGCCGGGCGGGTGCTGGGGCGAGAGGCCGACGAGGATATAGAAACCGATGACGGTGGGCGGGAGAACGATCGGCAGCGTGACGAGCGTTTCTAAAAACGGCGCGACGCGCGCGCGGGTCGTGTTGAGCCAATGCGCGAGGGGCAGGCCGATGATGCCGAGGATGAGGGTCGTGATGGCGGCGAGGCGCAGGGTGAGGCCAAGCGATTGCCAAAGGGCCGAAGACAAACCGAGGAAAGTGAAGGTCGAATCGCCCATCAAGGGGACCGTGGCAGACTGAAACCGTAGCGGTCAAAGATTGTCCGGGCGGCCGGAGTGGAGAGAAACGCGAGGTAACGCCGGGCGGCCGGATTGGAAACTCCGCGGCGGGTCAGCACGGCGCCTTGTTCGAGCGGGGCATGGGCGGAGGACGGGATCTCCGTCCAGCGGCCCGATTGGTTGAGCGCGGGAGCGACGACCAGCGAAAGGGCGACGATGCCGACATCGGCGTTGCCCGTCTGCACGAACTGGGCGGTCTGCGCGATGTTCTCCCCGAGCACGAGTTTGGGCCGCACCTCGGTCCACACCCCGAATTTCTCCAACGCTTCTTTCGCGGCGCGGCCGTAGGGCGCGTGCTCGGGGTTGGCGATGGCGAAGCGTTTCACGCCGGGGTCGCGCACGACGGCGGCGAGGTCGTCGATGGCGAGATCGGTGCGCCGGGTCCACAGCACGATCCGACCGATGCCGTAACGGGTGAGGCTATGCCCGTCGGCCGCGCCGGCGGCGATGAGTTCGCGGGGGTAGAGCAGATCGGCGGAAAGAAAGACATCGAACGGAGCGCCGTTCTTGATCTGGGCGAAAAAATTCCCGGACGAGCCGGTGGAAACTCTCAGGCGCACGGAGGGCTCGGTCTTGGCGAACTCGCGGTTGAGCACCTCAAGGCAGAAAACCAAATCGCTGGCGGCGGCGATGGACAGGGTCTCGGCGGCGCGGCCCGCGGGCGCGAGGGCGAGGAGGAGAGCGGCGAGGAGGCGGATCATGCGAGAGGCAACGTGGCGGGATGGATCGGGGCTGGCCATGCGAAAGCGGGCGGGTTTGCGTGCAGGGATGATCACACGCGAGGCGTTGCCGCCAGTGACGGTGTTGAGCGGTTTCCTTGGGGCGGGGAAGACGACTTTGCTGCGGCATCTGCTCGGTCAGGCAGAGGGGCGGAAGTGGGCGGCGATCGTCAACGATGTGGCGGCGATCAACGTGGATGCGCAGGTGGTGGCGGGCGCGGGGGCGGCGCGGGTGGTGGAACTGGGCAACGGGTGTGTGTGCTGCTCGGTGCGGGATTCGCTCGCTGAGACGATCGCGGAATTGGCGGCGCAGCGGACGTACGAGCATATCTTGGTCGAGACGACGGGCGTGGCGGAGCCGCGGGGCGTGGCGGATTTGTTCACGCGAAAGAATGCCTTTTGGCGGAGCCTCGGCGATTTTGCGCAATTGAGCGCGCTGGTGACGGTGATCGATGCGCGGAGTTTTCTGGATGCGGAGCGAGGGAGTCGGGGCTTGAGCGCGGAGGCGGCGGACGGTGGGAGAAAGAGGGAAGAGAAAGAGGGGAGAGAAAGATTGGAAGAGGGGAAGAAGCCGGTGTTTGAGTTGATGGTGGAGCAGGCGGAGTGCGCGGATGTGCTCGTGCTCAACAAGTGCGATTTGGCGAGTGAGGCGGAGTTGGCGGAAGTGGAGGCGGCGCTGCGCGGGCTGAATTCGCGGGCGGAAATCTTGCGGGCGGAGCAAGGGCAGGTGGCGAGCGAGTGGTTGTTGGGGCGGGTGCGGTTTGACGGTGCGGCGACGGTGGGCGCGGCGCGTTGGCTGCGAGTGATGCGGGGGGAAGGACGGGGCGGAGTTTTGCGGGGTGGGGTCACCCCGCCACCATTGCGGGCGCGGCACGAGGTGGAGTATGGGATCACGAGTTTCGTGTGGGAGTCGCGGCGGGCGCTGGACGGAGCGAAGTTCGAGGCGTGGTTGGAAGGCGGTTTGCCGGCAGGGTTGTTGCGGGCGAAAGGATTTTTCTGGGCGGCGGAGCGGCCGGCGGACATCGGGTTTTTGTCGGTCGCAGGCGGGCGGGCGCGGCGTGAATGGGTGGGGACTTGGGCGGCGGCGTTGCGGGAGAACGGCGTCATCACCAAGGCGCAGATCCCGGCCGAGGCGTGGGCGAAATGGGCGGAGCCTCACGGCGACCGGCGGCAAGAGTTGGTTTTTATCGGAACAGAGCTGGACGAAGCAAAGTTGCGCGCAAAACTTGAGGCGTGTTTGCTCTGATTTTTCTCCGAAATTCTCCGAAACAACTTTTTCGCGCGAGCGTCCGAAGAGGGGTGACGTTTTGCAATTTCCGGAATTTTTTCAGACTTCTTCCCGGCGTTGGGACGTGGCTTTTGGCCGGCGGACTCGTCGGCAGTGCCGGTTTGAGGGCGGCGGAGCCGACGGGAAGACAAGAGATTCTGATCTACGCCGACGGTGATCGCGTGAGAGGAAAGCTGGTCGAGCGATCGGGCGATGTTTTGGTTTTCCAGTCGGAAAAATTCGGGTTGCTGCGTGTGCCCGTGACGGAAGCGAAGGTTGAGAGTGGCGACGGGTCGGCGATGGCGAAAGCCGCCGGGAGCCCGGCGGTCGCCAAGACACCGGTGGCGGCGGAAGAGAAGGCGGAAGCGGGTCAGGCGAAACCGGAAAACGGTGAAAAGGAACAAACGGGCGGCTGGGCGCAGTTTTCGCCGTATGCGTTGACCCAAGCGGTGCGGGAGTTATTCGGGCCATGGCATGGGCGGATCGCTTTCTCGACCGAGATCGCGAACGACGTGACCGACCGAAACACCACGACGGCGGAAGTGCGGCTCAAGCGGAAGTGGAGCAATGACGAGGTGGAGGGCATCGCCCGCTATGATTTCGCGCAGTCGGCCAACGTGACGACGAAGGACGCGGCCCGGTTGAGCGGTTCGTGGCGGCGGGATTTTCCCCGCAAGTTCTTCGGCGTTTACCGGCCGACGTTGGAGTGGAACCGGGCCTCGAAGCGACCGAACGGGGTCTTTGCCGATTATCTTTTGGTCCAGCAAGAGATCGGCGCGGGTCTGAACGTGTTGGCGGCGAGGGACCGGAAGGTGCGCGTGGGGGCATCGGAAAATTTCTTCGACGTGTGGGTGACGGCGCCGGAGAGCGACCGAACCTCGGAGACCTCGGCGTCGACGTTTGCCGAGGTCGAGTGGAGTCTGCCGTGGCGCATCCAACTCATCGAGCGTGGCGTGTGGTATCCGGCGATCAAGAACGGGATCAACGGGTGGGAAAACCGGATTGAGTTGCAGAAGAAGCTCACGGAAACGCTGAGCGTGGCGGTGCGGCATGAGACGCGGCAAAACAATCCGGACGAGCGCGTGCGCGACTATACGTTGCTGCGGATGCTGGTGGGGCTGGATTTCTGAGCTTGGGGGAGCAGAAAGAGAAGCGGGGCGGTGACGTCTCGGCGGAGGGCGGGTCGGAGGCATGGTGCCAAGACATCGCTGACAGGGTAGTGTCAGGACATCGCTGACACTTGGCTAGGGGGCTATGCCATGGAAAAAAGAGACGAGAGAAGAGCAGCGCTGGCAGTTTGTCGGTGCGGTGCAGCGCGGTGAAG
>CALSBN010000135.1:0-13463 GCA_943373185.1 Opitutus sp. GAS368
GCCAGTCTGGATTGGCACCTTTGCCAATATCCGGATCACGAAGGGGTGCGACGTCTGGTGCGTGATTTGAACAAGCTCTACGTAAGCGAGCCGGTGCTCAGTCGAAACGATTACAATCCGAAAGGTTTCCGCTGGGTCACCTGTCATGACGCCGATGCGAACCTGATCGCTTACCTGAGAATGGATGTCTTCGAGCAGACGCTTTTCCTGGTTGTGGCGCACTTCGGCGGGGCGGCCCGCTCCTATCCGGTGGGTGTGCCGCGTCGTGGCTTCTGGCGGGAAGTGATCAATTCAAACAGCGAGTATTACGGAGGAACCGGCCTGGGCAACGATGGCGGTCTCGAGGCCTCGGCGACTGAGCGGGACGGATTCGCTCAGTCGGTAAACGTGAAGCTGGCCCCATTTTCGACGAGCGTCTTCAGGTGGTCAGCCGGTTGAACGGTCCTTGTTTTTGATCTGCCGTCGCGGGGAACCGGTCCGGTTGCGACCGGGTTTATGAAGCGCCGGGGCTGGCGAGATGGAACACGCGCATCGGCTCGGAATTCTTGATTTCGATCACTCCCCGTTCTTCGGTCTTAAATTTATTCCCCAGCAATTTCCGCGTGCTTTCCGTGAGCTGGATCCGCCACGGCTGGCCGTGCGATTCCATCCGGCTGGCGATGTTTACGGTGTCGCCCCAAAGATCGTAAGCGAATTTTTTGGTGCCGATGATACCGCCGATAACCGGGCCGCTGTTCATTCCGACCCGCACGGCCCAATCAATCTGGTAGCGGCGGTTGAAGGACCGGAGGTTTTCCAGCATTTCCAGTGCGGCCTGCGCGCAGACCGCGGCATGGTCGGGCAGAGCGGTGGGCACGCCGCCCACCATCATATAGGAATCGCCGATGGTTTTGATCTTCTCGAGCCGGTGGGCCTCGGCAATGCGGTCAAAAGCTGAGAAGAGCTCGTTGAGTAACTGCACGGTGCGACTGGGTGAATACTTCGCGACGATTTGGGTGAAACCAACGATGTCGGCAAAGACCACCGTGCACTCGTGAAAGCTATCGACAATCGTTCGCTCGCCCTGCTTGAGGCGGTCGGCGATGGCTTGGGGAAGCACGTTGAGAAGAAGGCGCTCAGATTTGGTCCGTTCGGATTGAAGCTGGAGGAGAGCGGCCTGCTCTTGATCGCGCAGTCGTTTCTTTTCAAGCGAGGCACTGATACGAGCCCGCAGAATGACGGGATTAAACGGCTTCGGAACGTAATCCTCGGCGCCGGCCTCGATACAGCGGACCGTGCTCTCTACTTCATCCAGCGCGGTGAGCATAATCACCGGCACGTGGCGAAGCATGGGGTCTGTCTTCATGAACTCAAGAGTGCGAAACCCGTCGAGTTCCGGCATGATGATGTCCAACAGAACGAGGTCGAACGGGCGCTGCTTTAACTCGTCGAGGGCATGATTGCCGTTGTCGGCCTCGCGAATTTTATAGCCCATCTTCTGCAGCCTGCGCGAAAGCATCTCGCGATTCATCGAATCGTCGTCCACGACCAAAATCCGACCTGTGGCGAGTTGGTTCTTTTCGACGCCAAGGAAATCGAAAAAGGGGGCGGTTTGATTCGGGGGAGTCGGGACCGGTCCCAAAACGGCTTCGGCGGAGCCGCCCAAGTTCGCACCCAAGGTGTTGCTCGCGATGTCACCGAGTTCGCTTTCGCCCTCGATGAGAGCGAAGAGATTCCTGGCCGCTTGGCGAATTTTCCCCAGATCATCCCCGATGCTCGGTGAATCCGAAACCGTGGGGTCAGCAGCACACACTTCACTGAAGCTGATCACCGCATTAAGTGGCGTGACCATCTCTTGGCGCATGGTGACCAAATCGATCTTTCCTGTCTCGATCTTCCATGGGGCCAAAGCGTCGTTCAGCAACGCGAGCAACTGGCCGCCGGCGGTGTGGATTTTCTTAAGATCACGAAGAAGGCTTGCCGCATGGCTCTCCTCAGCCGACTCCATCAACATCTCGGTGTATCCGATGATCTGGTTAAGAGGCGTGCGAAGAGCGTGCCGAAGCTTGGAGAGCGTCTCGAAGTCGTTGACCTTGGAGCCAACTTGCGGCGGACCTGCGACTTTGCTTTGGCTGACTGGCCAAGGGGCCGCGGTGTAGGGCTGAAAACCGCCGGGAGGTGTGTCGCTCATGTCTGGGGAGCCGGAGGCGGCGCGGGCGGCAGCTTCAGCATCGCATCAATCTTGGCCAACAGCCGTGGGAGTTCCACCGGTTTCGTGTCGAAGTCGTCGCAACCCGCAGCCATGGCCTTGGCCCGGTCTTCCGCCATCGCGTGGGCGGTCAGTGCTATGACGGGAATTTTAGAAGTTGAGGGATCGGCCTTCAATTGCCGCGTAGCCTCCCAGCCATCGATGACAGGGAGGCTCATATCCATGAGAATGAGATCGGGTGAGCAAGTCCGAGCTTGCTCGAGGCCAACTCCGCCGTCGGCCGCGATCACAACGGTGAAGCCACGGCGCTCTAGGCGCCGTGAGAGCATGTCTCGGTTCATTTCGTTGTCTTCGACGAGAAGAATTTTCGCCATGTGGGTGGTTAAAATTAGCTGGGGCTGAATGGTGAGCGAGTGAGCCTGTCGACATTGGTGATTCCGACGCTATCGCGGATTTGGCGGATAAGATTATCCCGGGAGTAACGACCCTTTTGGAAGATGTTATCGACCCTGCCTTGAAGTCTGGCTCGAACATCGCTGGTAAGATCCATCGAGGTAATCACAACAACGGGGATTAGCTTCCAGTCTGCATTTGCCCGGAGATGGGTGAGGAATTCAAACCCGTCCATTTCGGCCATCAATAAATCGAGCAGAATGATGGCCGGTTGACGGGCGGCGACGGCCTCCAATGCTTCGGCCCCATTGACCACAAATTCGGACTCCCAGCCCTCTTTTTCCAGCATTCTGAGGACGAGATCGCGTTGGTGTGGGTCATCCTCGACGACTAACGCATGTCGCCCGTCGGCCGAAGCTTTGTGATGTTGGATGGCTTCAAGCAGTTGGTCTTGCTCGATCGGCTTATTGATGAAGGCCGATGCTCCTAGGGCGAAACCAGTCTCTTTATCGTCGGTCATCGTAAGCAGAACCACGGGAATCGCAGCGAGAGCGGGATGTTGCTTCAATTCCTTCAAGACGGTCCAACCGTCCATGTCCGGCATTAGAATGTCCAAGATGATGATTCTAGGGTGCCTTTCCCGCGCAAGGCGGAGGCCGTCTTTTCCCGTGCGAGCTGAGATGACGGTAAAACCTTCGGGTTCCAAAATTTTGGCGAGTGCCTTTTGAACACTTTCGTCCTCATCAATAACGAGAACATCCTGCGATTGCTTTTCAGCGGGTGCGGACGAGGGAGAGGTTGCCGATTGGGTGCCGTTGGCCGCCTTGGGGCGTCTGACTCGGGCGGGCATTCGAAGAGTGAACGTAGAGCCTCTTCCGGGAGCGCTTGAGACCGTTACTTCACCTCCCATAATTCTCGCAAACTGGCGGCAGATTGCTAGGCCGAGGCCTGTTCCGCCATACTTGCTCGACGTTGATGCATCGGCTTGCGTGAATGCTTGGAAGAGTCGGCTCATTTGCTCTTCCGTCATCCCGATACCGGTATCAGAGATATCTATCTGGATCCAATCCTCTCCGGCAAGAGGGGCGCGAGAAACCTTCATGGTCACTTTGCCGGCCTCTGTAAACTTGGACGCGTTACTGAGCAGATTGAGCAATATTTGGCGAAGCTTGGTTGCATCCGCGTGCACGACTCCGATCGAATCCGAACACTCCACGACCAACGTGTTTTTTTGTTTGTCGCACAGTGGCGTAACGATTCCCGCGATTTCTTGAACGATGGTCCAAAGGTCGAGAGGTTCGATATAGAGATCCATTTTGCCGGCCTCGATTTTTGAAAGATCAAGCACGTCGTTGATCAAGCCCAGCAAGTGACGGGCGGCGCTGAGAATCTTGTTTAAATCCTCCTTAACGGCCTCGTCGTCAGAGTCCTCGGACAGTAATTCGCTATAGCCAATGATTGCGTTTAAGGGCGTGCGCAATTCATGGCTCATTTTTGCCAAAAACGAGCTTTTCGCATGGCTGGCTTCTCGCACGGTCATCAGGGCGCTCCCCAGCTCGGCGGTTCGTTCAAGCACTTTTTTCTCTAGATTGCTGTTGGATTCCTCCAATGAATGTCGTGCTGCCTCCAAATCCGCCGAACGTTGTTGAATCGTGGCTAGCATAGAGTTGAACGAGGCGATCAAAACGCCGATTTCGTCTGCGGATGTTTGAGGCACCCGAACGGAAAAATCTTGCCGATCAGCGACCTCACGGGCGGCGCGAGCAAGCGAAGTGATCGGCTTTGAGATTCGATCTTGGAGGAAGTAGGCTACGACGAGCGCAAAAAGAGTTGAGATAAGGAGGATGCCCCCTGCGCCTCGAACTAGATTTCCAACCCGTGCATCCTGGACAATACTTGGGTCTGCTTTGATCAAGAGCGTGCCAATAACCCGTTGGTCGTTCGCCCGAATCGCCGTCAAGATTACCGTCCGGTCGGTAATGCTAAAAAGGTTACTGAATCGCTGGGGGGGCGGTATGAACTCGGTCGAGCCGGTCTTGATGTATTTCGCGATAAGGCGATTCTCGGTGCTATAAATTGCCGCGACAACGATCTCCGGTTCCTTCTCGAGAAACTGAAGAGTCAAAATCGGTTTTTCGACATTGGCCTCGATAGCGGCTGTGGCTCGATCCAAAACAAGTCGCTTCGTTGAATCCAACCGCCGATCAAGTTCCGAGTTAAATCGAACACCGTCGTAGATATAGAATCCTACAAATGACACGCCGAGGGAAATAGTGCACACCAACAAGATCAACAGCGTAAGCTTCCAACGGAAGGGGAGATTTTTCACGGCGGTTTGGTGGGTGGGGACAAAAGGTGGCGATGGAATCAGTTTTTCAGCAAGTGATTCAAACTCCTTCATGGAAATTAGGCGTTCCCCGGTCTGCGACAAGCAATTTGGCTTTTCCTGTTTTCTATCCTGTTTTCGGTGTCGGTGCGGGCCTTTAGATTTAACTTCCTTTTGCCCAGCTTAGTGGATCAACAAGTCCTTCGTTAGACGAGGGGCGGCGGGCTTGACAAACTTTCGCCGCGTTCGATATGTTTGAAGGTTCAATCAACCACTCTTTACAAAAAGGTGGGCCCTGCGGCCCGCTTTTTTTTTCCTTAAATACATCACTATGAGCAGCGAAATACTGTCCGTCCTAGAATACATGGAAAAGGAAAAGGGCATTCCGCGCACTGACATGATCTCAACGATCGTCAATGCACTGAAGACGGCCGCATTGAAGGGGATTAACTCTGGCCAAGAGCTCAGGATCGATATCAACCCTAAAAACGGTCAGCTTCACGTGTGGGCGGTGATGAAGGTCGTCGACTCGATCGGTAACCAGAAAACGGACATACACGTTGAAAAGGCCCAAGCTTTCAAGCCGGGTGCGGTGGTTGGTGACGTAATCGAAAAGGAAGTTGATCCTTCGTCGCTCGGTCGCATCGCCGCGCAAACGGCCCGACAGGCGGTAATGCAGCGGTTGCGGCAATTCGAGAAGGACCGGATCTTTGATGACTTTAAAGACCAGATCGGCAACATCGTGACAGGCACCGTTCGCCGGCGTGAGCGCAATGACATTTTCATCGATCTGGGGAAAGCCGAGGCGATCATGCCCGGGAAAGAACAAGTCCCAGGTGAGGAATATCAGCCCGGAGATCGCATTCGTTGCATCTTGCTCGACATCGAGAGCACACCGCGAGGCCCCGAGGTAATTTTGAGCCGCGCCAGTCCTAAGTTTGTTCGCCGTCTTTTTGAGTTGGAGGTCACCGAAATCGCCGATGGGACGGTAAAGATCGAGGCATTCGCCCGTGAGCCGGGATATCGCACCAAGATTGCGGTCACCAGCACGGACCCCAAAGTGGATCCGGTGGGTGCCTGCGTGGGCGCGCGCGGTTCACGTGTAAAGACGATCGTGCGGGAGTTGAACGGCGAGAAGATCGACATCGTCAAGTATCACGCCGATCCCAAGGAAATGATAATCGAAGCCTTTAAGCCTGCAGTCCCCCGCGAGATCATAATCGATGAGTTTGCTCATCGGATTTTGCTCAAGGTTGCAACTGATGATTTGGCGATCGCGATCGGACGTAAAGGCCAGAACGCGAGACTGACTTCGCGCCTCTTGGGCTGGAGGCTCGATATCGAGGAGTTCAGGGCCGCGGGTGACAACCCCCGCGAGACAGCAATCAATGTTCTGGTGAAAACATTTGCTTTTGACCCCGCGATCGCGGGGCGCTTGGTTGACATGGGCATCAATTCCCCGGCTGCTTTCGAAGGAGTGGCTGCGGAGGATCTCGTCGGGGGTGGGTTTTCGGCCGACGAGGCCCAAGATGTCATTACGCGTGTCACCACTTGACCAATTTACATTGTCCTACGTTTTTTCCCGCACTGAATGAGCACCCGCATCCACGAACTCGCGAAGCAATACAACCAAGACTCGAAGGCTTTGCTCTCTTGGCTGAAAGAGCGCGGTTATGTGTCGGCGGACACCAAGTCGGTCGCAAGCACGGTCAGTAAGATTTATTTTGACGAAATTGAGAAAGAATTTGGGGTAAAAGCGGTGGCGGCACCGGTGGTTTCGAGCCCGGCTCCGACCCCCGCGGCGCAAGTCACCGCAGCAAACGAGCCTTCCCGGGTGAACATTCCCGCCGGTGTTTTCGTGAAAAGCACTCAAGATGTCGCTCGCGAAAAGGAGGCAGTTGCTGTGGCCAAAGCGGCAGCCTCAAAGCCAGCACCAACGCCTGTAATTGTCCCACCTGCGCCGCCGGCGGTGCCTTCAAGCTTGGTTTCGAAAGCTCCTGCCCCGGTGCCACCTCGGCCAAATTCTGCGCCGCCAAGCGTAGTAATTCCTCATGCAATGGCCAAGGCTCCGAGCGCAGTGCCATCGTTGCAACCTCGGTTCATTAGCACCGCTCCGGCCGTTGCGTTTCCGACCATAAAAAGTCCGGCGATTGCGGCGGTCGCTCCTCTTGCGCCCGTGTCGAAGGCATCCCCGGCGCTCCCGATCCCGGCCTCGCCGGCAGTCGCTTCTGCGCCAGTTGCGGCACCCGTTAGCAAAGCACCGGTTGCCTTGCCGGCGATGCCGGGACGTCCCGGGGCTGCTCCCCTGAAAGCACCACCATTACCTGGGCCAGCGCCGAGCCCAGTTACAGCATTATTGCCGCCGAGTTCATCAGCGACTGTTACTCAAGTCGGCGATGTTAAGCTGATCAGCATGAAGCCGCCGGTCATTGTGCGCGACTTTGCGACAGCTCTCGGGATGAGGCCATTTCAGCTTATCTCCGAGTTGATGCAGATGGGGATTTTTGCGGCGATTACCCAATCTTTGGATGAAGCCGTCGCAGCGAAACTCGCCGAGAAACACGGGTTTCTTCTGGAGGTTAAGCACCGCGGCGACCCGGTCGCGTTGGCTCAAAAAGAGAAAGAGAAGAAGGAAAAGAAGTTGGTGGTGGAAGACGACACCAAGGATTTGGTGCTCCGGCCGCCGGTGGTTTGCATTTTGGGCCACGTCGACCACGGAAAAACCTCGTTGCTCGATGCAATTCGCAAAGCCGATGTGGCAAAGGGTGAAGCCGGTGGAATCACCCAGCACATCGGGGCCTACCAGATCGATTTCAATGATCGGAAGATCACTTTTCTCGACACTCCCGGTCACGCGGCGTTTACGAAGATGCGTTCCCGCGGTGCAAGCGCGACGGATGTGGCGATCTTGGTGGTCGCGGCGGATGACGGTTTCATGCCGCAGACAGACGAAGCGTTGAAAATAGCCCTCAGCGAGAAGCAGTTACATGGCGAAAAGTTCGCTTTGCTCGTCGCCGTCAACAAGATGGACGTGAAGGGAGCAAATCTGGACCAAGTCAAAGGCCAGATGCAGCAGCGCAATATTGCTCCGGAAGATTGGGGCGGTGAGACCGTTACGGTGCCGGTTTCTGCGATCAAGGGCACGGGAATCAACGAGCTGCTTGAAATGATTCTACTCCAAGCCGACGTGCTCGAGTTGAAAGCAAACCCAAAGGCGGAAGCCAGCGGCGTTATCATCGAATCACAAGTTGATGTCGGCCGAGGCCCGCTTGCGACGGTGATCGTGCAGCGCGGCACGTTGCGGGTGGGCGACGCGATTGTTTGCGGGCCCAATTGGGCGAAAGTCCGGGCGATGTTTGACGATCAAGGTCGATCGATCAAAGAAGCGCCGCCGTCGACGCCGGCGCGGGTCATCGGTTGGACGGGAACGCCCGACAGCGGCACCACATTTAAGGTAGTTAAGAACGCCCGCGAGGCGGAAAAGCTGGCCGAGGAAGAGCAGTATCGTCTGAAGAAAATCACCACGACCGCCGACGCGGCCCCGAAAGAGAACACGCTGGACTCACTGTTTGCGAATATCGCGGCTACGCAGCAGAAGGTGCTCAAAGTAATCATCAAGACGGACGTATTCGGCTCCACTGAGGCGGTGCGCAATATTCTCGAGGGAATCAAGAGCACCAAGGTGTCGCTCGAGATTGTTTCAACGGATGTCGGCATCATCACCAAAAACGATGTCTTGATGGCCGGTGCTGCCGGATCGGTTATCGTCGGTTTCAACACCAAGTCCGAGAATGGGGTTACGCCTTTGGCCAAACATCACGGCGTGCGGATCGAGACCTACGCGATCATTTACGAATTGGGCGACAAGGTCCGTGAAATGATGGCGGACTTGTTGGATCCCGATCTCAAGGAAACCAAGACCGGTGTTGCCGAGGTGCGCGCGACGTTCCCTTTGGCCAAGGGATTTGTCGCTGGCTGTCTCGTCACCGAGGGCAAGATCAACCGCAACGCCTCGGCCCGCGTTCGGCGCGGCAAAGAAATCGTGCACGAGGGCAAGATCGGCACACTCAAGCGCTTCAAGGACGATGCGAACGAAGTTCGCGCCGGTCTCGAATGCGGAATCAAGCTCGACGATTTCAACGGGTATCAAAAGGGCGACTTCATCGAGTGCTTCGAGGTGCAGAAAGTTCGCGCCGCGCTTTGATGGATTTGTCCTTAGGTTTCGAGCCCGCCGAACCGACCCGTAAACTGCCGGGAAACTCGCCAACGCCCCGGCCCCATTCCCCGTGAGCAATCGCACCATTCGAATCAATGAGCTGATTCAGCGTGAGCTGAACGACATCTTGCGGCGGCATTACCAAACCGAGTCCATTTCGATCACGGTAACCGAAGTGCGCATTTCCACCGATCTGCGCGACGGAAAGGTTTTAGTGGCCATCCTCGGCGATGAAGAATTCGTGCTGCGACGTATGGCTTGGCTGCGTCGGCAGGCGCGTGAGATTCGCTCCGAACTGGCGCGTCGGATCACTCTGAAATTTTTACCGAATCTGAGCTATTCGATCGACGAAGCGACGCCCCGCAGTGCCAAAGTGCTCCAGATGCTTGACGATATGGTTAAGCTCAACCCCGCGCTTGCGACCCCGCCGGCAACGGTCGCTCCCGTCCCTGTCCCAACGCCGATCCCTCAGGCGGCCCCTTAAGGTGGAGCAGTATTTTCCAGCTCTGGCCCCGGAGTTTGCACGGTTGAGAGCGATGATCGCCGGCCGTCCCGTCGCCGTCGTCGGCCACGCGCGACCCGACGGTGATTGCATCGGATCCCAAGTGGCGTTGGCGCGGGCGTTGAGCGCTCTCGAGCACGATGTCACCTGCGTGAACGCCGACCCGGTGCCACGTCGACTGGAGTTTCTTGCCCGGGGGATCGCATTTCAGCGCACCGATGAGGCGTTGGTCGGAGCGGAAAGTCGCGCGGCAATCTTCGTTGATTGCGCCGATCTTGGGCGCGGCGGTGAGCGGTTGAAGGCCCGGTTTCCGAATCCTTTGGGCGTTATTGACCATCATATCTCGAATGCCCGTTACGGCGCGGTAAACGTGATCGATACGCAGGCCGCGGCTACGTGTGAAATTCTGGCCGGCGTCTTTCTCGATGCAGGTTTGCCGATCGATCCCCAGATGGCCCAGGCGCTCTACACCGGAATTCTCACCGACACCGGGCAGTTTCGGTTCAACGCCACCTCGCAGCGCTGCTTTGTTTTGGCGGGGGAGTTGGTCGCGCGCGGCGCGAGCCCCAGCGAAGTCGGCTACCAGATCTACGAACGGGAGACGGCGGGCAAGATGCAGTTGCTTCAGCGATTCATTGGGTCGTTGCGGTTCGAGTGCGGAGGCAAGGTGTGCATCGGTATCCTGCCCGAAGGCATCTTCGCTGAGACCGGGACCACGACCGAAGACACCGAGGGCCTCGTTGACTATGCGCGCTGTATCGAGGGCGTCGAAATCGGGGTATTGCTCGAACGTCGTGCCGGTGGCGGGGTCAAGGCGAGTTTGCGCTCGAAAGAGCCGGCGATCCGCGTGGATCGGATCGCGGCGCAGTATGCCGGGGGCGGTCATGCTTGCGCGGCCGGACTCAGCGTCGCGTCGGCGGGTGACGACTTTTACTCGGGCCTGGTTGCGGCGTTGGCCGCCCGGTTGTCGCAAGTTGCGGCGGAGCAAGTAAAAATCTGAGCCATGTTGATTCCGACCAAAGAACTCGACGGCATTTTGCTGGTGGACAAGCCGGCCGACCATACGTCGCACGACGTGATCGCCCGGTTGCGGGGCAAACTTCGCATGAAGCGGATTGGACACGCTGGCACGCTCGACCCGATGGCGACCGGGTTGCTCGTGGTGCTCGTGGGTAAGGCGACGTCGGTTTCCCAGTATCTCATCAGCCTCGACAAAGAATATACGGGCACGATCAAGCTTGGCGTGACGACGAATTCGCAGGACGCCGACGGTGAAGTGCTCGTCACGCGCCCAGTGTCACCGTCGCTGACGGAGTCCGAGGTGCGCGCAGCGATCAAGACAATGCTCGGCGACCAATACCAGATGCCGCCGATGTTTTCCGCCATCAAGATCGATGGGGTGCCGCTCTACAAACTTGCGCGCAAGGGCGAGGAGATCGTGCGGGAACCGAGATTCATCCGGGTCGCGAGCTGGGATCTGACGCGCTTCGCTCCGCCGGAACTCGATTTTCGCGTGCGCTGCACGAAGGGCACGTATGTGCGCACCTTGGCGCACGATCTCGGCGAGAAACTGGGTTGCGGAGCCCACCTTACGGCGTTGCGGCGAACGGGCACGGATAAGCTCACACTCGATCGGGCGCTCACGATCGACCAGATCAATGCCCTGACGTTGCCCGAGATCGAAAAACACCTGCTGCATCCGCGCGACGTGGTGCCAAGTCTCGCGTTGTGAACTCTTGGGAGAATCTCGCCGGTTTGGCGCGGACGGCCCTGCCTGATCGGCCGTTGCATCTTGCGATCGGAATATTTGACGGCGTGCACCTCGGGCATCGCGCGGTGATCGAAGCGGCGGTTCAATCGGCGCGCCGCAGTGGCGGCGTTGCGGCGGTGCTGACGTTTTCGCCCCATCCGAGCTTTCTATTTAGGCCGGATAATCCCACGCCGTTAATCATGGAGTTGGAGACGAAAGTCGGACTGCTGCGCGCGCTCGGCGTTGAAGCCGTCCTCGTTGAGCCGTTTACACCCGACTACGCGAAAATTGAAGCTGAAGAATTCTTGCCCCATTTGCTCCGGCATTTGCCGCCGTTGGCCGCAGTCTATGTCGGTGAGAATTGGCGCTTCGGTCGAGGGCGGCGAGGCGATGTGGCCATGCTGATCGCCGAAGGGCGTAAACTCGGCGTCAGCGTGTTCAGTGCCCCACGGGTGAGTTTTGATGGCGAGCCGATCAGCAGCACGCGTATTCGCGGGTTGTTGGTGGCGGGCGAGATTGAACGGGCAAATGCGCTGCTCGGCCGCACCTACCTCGCGCATGGCATGGTGGTGCCGGGAAAGCGGCTGGGCCGGACGATTGCGTTCCCCACTTTGAATCTGGCTTGGAGTCCAAGCCTGCGACCCCGTTTCGGGGTCTATCGCGTGCGAGTGACGGGCACTGGCGCGGAGGGAGCGTTTCCGGGAGTGGCGAACTACGGGTTGCGTCCAACGGTGGAGGCGGCCTCGGAGCCGCGTTTAGAAACACATATTCTCGGCACCTGCCCGTTTACGGAAGGGTCCAAGATTTCAGTGGAGTGGCTGAAATTTTTTCGGCCGGAAATGAAGTTTGCAGGCCTTGATGCGTTGAGGGCTCAAATCGGGTTGGATGTGGCGGCTGCGCGCGCGGAATTTTTCTTGCCCTGAGGCGAACGGCTCGCGTTATTTGCAACTCAGGTTTTTGGGGACTTTTAGCTCAGTTGGTTAGAGCGTTTCGTTGACATCGAAAAGGTCACTGGTTCGAGTCCAGTAAGGTCCACCATTTCAGCAGTTTAACTGCTGCTTCCCCTAGTGTTTCAGGGTGGATTTCGGTCGATCGGGTCGCAAGAAAATCGGGCTGAAACCAAGCCGTTTTTGACTTATGCCGACGAGAATCGATAAACGGTCGTGCTACGGAAGGTCTCGCCGGGATGCAGAAGCGTGCTGGGGAAACCCGGTTGATTGACCGAATCAGGAAAGTGCTGGGTTTCGAGGCACAAACCGCCGCGGTGGGCGTAGGTCGCCCCCAATTTTCCGGTGAGGCTCCCGGTAAGAAAATTTCCGGTGTAAAACTGAATGCCGGGTTCGGTGGTCAAGACTTCGAGGACGCGACCGGAAGCGGGTTCGTAGGCCGTGGCGGCGAGTGCGAGCTGGCCGTCGGTGGAGTCGAGCACCCAGTTGTGATCGTAGCCGGCGCCGAGGCGGAGTTGCTCGTGATCGGCGTTAATGCGGGCGCCGATGCGGTGGGCCGAAGTAAAGTCGAACGGGGTGCCCGTGACGGGAGCCCGTTCGCCGGTCGGGATCAGGCCGGGGTGGACCGGGGTGAAGCGGGAGGCGCGAAGCGTGATTTCGTGGTCGAGCACGTCGCCATGGCCGGCGCCGCCGAGATTGAAGTAAGAGTGGTTGGTGAGATTGACGGGCGTGCTTTGATCCGTCGTGGCCTTGTAATCGATGCGAAGACCTTGATCGGGGGTGAGCGAATAGGTGACTTCGGCGGAAAGTTCGCCGGGGTAACCCTCTTCGCCGTCTGCGCTCGTGTAGCGGAGACGAAGTGCAGGTTGACCGGCGACTGTAGCGGGCTCGGCTGACCAGAGGACTTTGTCGAAACCGACGTTGCCGCCATGAAGGTGGCAGAGAATTCCGTCGGGGGTGTTGTTTATGGCGAGGCTGTAGGTTTTCGCCCCGAGACTGAATTTGCCGCCGGCGATGCGGTTGCCGACTCGGCCGATGATCGCGCCAAAGTAGGGAGACTCGGCCGGGTAACGTTCGACCGAATCAAAGCCCAGGACCACATCGGCCAATTGGCCGGCGCGGTCGGGGGCGAAGAGGCGGA
>CALSBN010000136.1:0-13402 GCA_943373185.1 Opitutus sp. GAS368
GAGGCCGGTGAGGACGCCGGCCGACATCTGGCGGGCGAGGGTGTCGAGCGGGGTTGGGTCGGCAAAGGCGATGAGGGCGGCGAAGACCGCGACTGTGAGGCCGCCGGCGGCGGCGGAGCGGACGACGCGGCCGCGGCGCCGGGCGTCGCGGGCGAAGTAGATGGCGACGAGGGAGGCGAGGAAGGTGAGGACGAGAAGATCAAGCCGGTTGCCGTAGATCACGCCGGTGAAAATCGAGATAAGCAGCGCCATGAAGATAGCGGAGCCGGCGTCGATGAGAATGGCGACGATGAGCGGGGCGAAGGCGGTGGGTGCGACGTAAGGCAGCGTCGAAGCCCACGAGCCGTCGCTTACAAAAAAATCGGCTCCGCCGAGGGCGTAGACGAGACGGACGAGACCGAGATTGAGAATGACCACGAGGGCGAGGAGCCCGAGGCGAACGTTGCTCCTGAGCGTTTCGGCGTCCTCGAGCCGGATGTAAATGATGGAGGCGAGGACCATCGCGAGCACGAGGAGGACGCGGCCGAAGAGGGCGAGGCCCTCGTTGAGTTCGGCGTCGCCGTGCTCCATGAGGTAGCGGCGGTGAGCGGAGAGCAGTTCGTGTTGTTCGGGGGTCACGCGGTCGCCCGGCTCGATGAGGGTTTGGCCGCGGGTCACATTGACCGAGACGGGAACGAGGGCGCGGGCCGCAGCGGTTTCGCGTTGCTGGGTGGCGGCGCGGTCGAAGGTGACGTTGGTCGTGATGCCGTTGCGGAAAAATCGGAAAAGGGCCTGCGCGGAGGGGCGGGGCACGCCCTCGGTGGCGAGACTGACGCGGAGGATGGTAAACGCGTCTTCGCTCGAATGCACGGGGCGCGGGGCGGTGGAACCGTCGGGGGTGGATACTTGAAAAACGGTGATGCCGCCATTGGCGGGGTTGCCGAGGGCGGCGTCGTGAATGCCCTCGGTGTGGAGCTCGCGGAGCACGGTGATCCCCGTTTCAAAAAGAGCGGCACGGGCGGTGGCGTCGCCGGCGGCGAGAAGGGCGGCTAGGTCTTCTGGACTGGTGCGATAAGCGCCGATGGCGTTGAACGCGGTGGCGATTTCGGCGAGTTCGTTGCGGTAAGAACTGAGGCGCGGGCTGCCTTTGGGGTGGGCGGCCTCGTAAAGCGCGAGGCGGGCAAGAAGGTCGCGGGCGGCAGCTTCAAAGCGCTCGAAGGCGCCAAATTCAAGGCGGTAAACCGGCGGGACGCGGTCGAGGAATTGTTCGCGGGCAGCCGTGGTGCGTTCTTCGCTGACGTAGGTGAACGAGGCGGCGGCATTGATCCGGGCCGTGGCGGTCTGTCCGGGGAGCAACGGCTGGCGAAGCGACGTCATGCCGGTCGAGCTGATGAGCACGATGGCGGTGACGGTAACGAGAAAGATGAGCGTGGAGACGAGTCGACTGCGCTCGAGGAATTCGCGCGCCGGCGAGCGCGCGGCCGACGTGGCCGGACGGCGCGCGCCGAGGCCGCCGACGAGGAGTTTCCACTGGTTTTTGACGGACATGGAGCGGACGGGTGGCGGGGAAAAGGACGGGCCTAGCGTTTTTCCGCAGGGGTGTCTTCGGTGCCGATGGGATTGCGGTAGGCTTCGTAGGCTTCGATGATTTTAAGGACCAAGGGATGCCGGACGACGTCGCTGCCGCTGAACGTGTGGAACTCGATGCCGGGGATGTTTTGCAAAATGCGGCGGACTTCGAGGAGGCCGCTTTGCTTGGAGCGGGGGAGATCGATTTGGGTGATGTCACCGGTGACGACCATGCGCGACTCTTCGCCGAGGCGCGTGAGAAACATCATCATCTGCTCGGGCGTGGTGTTCTGCGCCTCATCGAGGACGACAAAGGCGTTGGAAAGCGTGCGGCCGCGCATGTAGGCCAGCGGGGCGATTTCGATCACGCCCTTCTCGGTGAGGCGGGTGACGTCGGCAGGGTCGAGCATGTCGCCGAGCGCGTCGTAAAGCGGGCGGAGGTAGGGAAGAATCTTTTCCTCAAGATCACCCGGGAGGAAGCCGAGTGCCTCGCCGGCTTCGACGGCCGGGCGCGTGAGAATGATGCGTTGGACTTCGTTTTTCAGGAGCGCGGAGACCGCGGCGGCCATCGCGAGGTAGGTTTTACCGGTGCCAGCGGGGCCGATGCCGAAGACCACGGGGTTTTTGAGAATCGACTGAAGGTAGAGCTTTTGGCCGAGGGTTTTGGGGACGATCGTCTTGCGGTTGGTGGCGATGACGAGCGGCGCGGCGTAAAGGGCCTTGAGGTCGGCGCCCTCGCCGCGGGCGAACGTCTCCAGGATACGGAGGAAGTCAGGCGTGCGGATGGCGAGACCTTGGCCACGGGCGGCGTGAAGGAAGTTAAAGAAATCGGCGGCGAGCGCGATGGCTTCGGCGGGGGTGCGGGGTGGGGTCACCCCGCCCACATCCTTAAGCACCGTGCCGGGTTCGATTTTGAGCCAATCTTCGCGAGTAATGAGGCGAACGTGCAGGGCGACTTCGGCGGCGGTGAGGTTTTGGTCGGAGCCGGCGTAGAGTGCGCTCAAGTGGCGGGCGCTGGGAAAATGGAGGGTCTTGGTGTGCACGCGCGGGAGTCGAACTAGACGATCTTGGGAACGACCGCGGTGAGGCGGTCCCACATCGCTTCGAGGGATTGGGGGAGGATGCGGGTTTGGCCGATCACGGGCATGAAGTTGTTGTCGCCGGACCAACGGGGGACGAGGTGGCCGTGGAGGTGGGCGATGCTGCCGCCGGCGGCGGACCCGAGGTTAAAGCCGACGTTGATGCCGTCGGGTTTCAGGACGGCGTGGAGGAGCTTTTGGCCGAAAACGATCTCTTCCATGAGGTCCGCGCGTTCGGGCGGCGTGAGATCGAGCAGGTCGTTGACCTCCCGAAAAGGCACGGCGAGGAGGTGTCCGGGGTTATAGGGAAAGCGGTTGAGGATCAGATACGAAAGGGGTGAACGATGGACAATCAGGGCGGTGCGATCGTCGCCGAGGGCCGGGAGTTCGGTGAAGGGTCGCTTCAGGGCTGCCGGGTAGCGCGGCGCCTCAATGTATTCCATGCGCCAATAGGGGTGAAGCTGCTGCGGATTCAAAGGACGGGTAAGAAAGGATGCGACGGGAAGGTTGTCAAAGCGCGGGCAGGGCGATTTCTGAGTTGATATGACGACCGTCATGGCAATGGTTCCGGGGCCATGCGCTACCCTCCCACGCACAAACTCGACACCCGGCGCCGCATCGTGGCGGCGGCGAGCGCTGCGTTTCGGGAACGCGGGGTGGAAAACACCGGCGTGGACGAAGTGATGCGCCGGGCGGGGCTGACCCACGGGGGATTTTACGCGCATTTTGAGGACAAAGCCGCGCTCGTGGCCGAGGCGTGCGCGGAGGCGTTTGACGCGGCGGTGGGCAATTTGGAGCGGATCGCGGCTCTGCCGACGGCAGGGCAACGGGCGCGTTTGCTCATCGACAGCTACCTCTCGGCGCGGCACCGGGACAATCGGGGTTCCGGTTGTCTGGTCGTCGCGGTCGGCGCGGATATGGCGCGGCTCGACGGCGCGGGCAGGGCGGGATATGCGCGGGGATTTGCGCGGCATCTGGATCGATTGTGCGCGGCCCTGCGGCTGGCGCGGGATGAGGAAAAAAACCGGGACCGCGTGACCCATTTGATGAGTTCGCTGGTGGGGGCGTTGCTGTTTGCCCGGGCGGCGGACACGCCGGAGCGGAGCGATGCGTTGTTGAGCTCGGCGCGGAGGATGTTGCGCGAAGAGTTCTGCTGAGCGCGCGGGGCATTTTTGACTTTATGAACACAACACAGAGCAATCGGCGGCGGGTCGTCATCACGGGACTGGGGGCGGTGACGCCCGTGGGAAATTCGGTGGCGGAAACTTGGGCGTCGCTGACGGCCGGGCGTAGCGGCATTGGCAAGCTGACGCGGTTCGATGCGACGGGTTGCACCGCGCAGATCGCGGGCGAGGTCAAAAACTACGACCCGACCAAACCGATTGCGACGCCGGTGCATCCCCGCGGTGCGGCGGGAGAGCCGGTGTTGGCCCCGCTCACACCGAAAGAAGTGAAGAAGCTCGGGCGCTTCACCCAACTCGGGCTCGGGGCCGGGCTCGAAGCCTACGTGGACTCGGGGCTCGATGCGGTCCGGGCCACGCTGCGGCCCGAGCGGTTGGCGATCAACATGGGCGTGGGTCTGGGCGGGCTGCCGGAGATCGAGGCGATGCATGAGACGTGGAAGACCGGTGGATTTCGGAAGATTTCGCCGTTCTTCATCATCCAAGTCGCGCCAAACATTCTCTCGGGACAGTTGGCGATTCTGCTCGATGCGCGGGGACCCAACATGAGCAACACGGCGGCGTGCGCGACGAGCGGGCATTCGCTCGGCGAATCGTTGCGGGTGATCCAGCGCGGCGAGGCCGACGTGATGATCGCGGGCGGCTCCGAGGCGGCGATCAGTCCGCTTTCCGTCGGTGCGTTTGCGCAGATGCGCGCGCTCTCGACCCGGAACGACGCGCCGGAAAAGGCGTCGCGGCCTTACGACACCGATCGCGACGGGTTCGTGATCGGCGAAGGCGCCGTGGCGATGGTGCTCGAAGAATACGAGCACGCCAAAGCGCGGGACGCGCGGATCTATGCCGAGCTGAGCGGTTTCGCGGCGTCGGGCGATGCGTATCATCTTTCGTCGCTGGCCCCCGAGGCCGAGGGGTCGCGGCGGGCCATGGAGCTGGCACTGGCGGATGCGGGCGTAAAGCCGGTGTCGGTCGGCTATGTGTCGGCGCATGCGACCTCCACCCCGGGTGGTGACGGGGAAGAGGCCACGGCGATCGCGGCCGTGTTTGCCGAGGCGAAGGCGACGCTGCATGTGAGCGGGGTGAAATCCATGACCGGGCATCTGCTCGGCGGTGCGGGTGCGCTCGGTGCGCTCGCCGCGGTGCTGGCGGTGCATCACGGCGTGGTTCCGCCGACGATCAATTTGGACAACATCGATCCCGCGTGTGCGGCGCTCGGGCTGAATTTCACGCCCAACGTCGCGGTGACGAAGCGCGTCGACTACGCCCTCGCGAACAGCTTCGGATTCGGCGGGACGAATGCTTCGCTGGTCGTCGGCCGAGTGTAACGCGGACGGCTGGCTTCCGTCGATTGATGCATGAGCGGCTGAAGTTTGTCGTCGAGCGGGCCGGGTTGGCGTGGCCGGAGGTGGCGACGGCGGATGCATTGGCGGAGTTGGCGGTGGACGTTTTTCTGCGCCCGCCGCCGGCGGCGCGAATGACGCCGCGGGAGGCCGGTTATCTGGAGACGGCGCGCCGCGGGTTGCTGGCAACGCGGGCGGGTGCGTTGGCGGCCTGGACTTGGGGAAGCGAGACCGCGCCCGTCGTGGGATTGGTGCACGGCTGGGCGGGGCGGGGGTCGCAACTGGGTGCGTTTGCCGCGCCTCTGGTGACGGCGGGGTTTCAAGTGGTGGCCTTCGACGGACCTGCGCACGGGGAGTCGCCGGGAGCCGAGGCTTCGGTGCCGCGTTTGGCCGGGTGCATCGTGGAAATCGCGGAGCAGCGGGGTGGAGTGCACGCGCTGATCGGGCACTCGATGGGGGCGGCGAGTGCGGCGATGGCGACGATGATCGGACTCGCGACCAAAGGTTTGGTGATGATTGCACCGCCGCTGAGCCACCGTCGGCGCATGGAGCGGGTGGCGGCGGGACTTGAGCTCACGCCCGAGTTGCGGCCGCTGTTCTATGCGGCGGCGGAGCGGCGCGTGGGCTGGAAAGACGAGGACGTGGATATGCGCGTGGTGGCGCGCCGGGCGCCGTGCCCGGCCTTGGTCTTCCACGACCCTCAGGACGACAACACCGAGTTTTCGGGTTCGGAGGAGTTTGTGGCGCAGTGGAAGGGGGCGCGGTTGGTGCCATGTCCGGGCCGCGGGCATTTGCGGATTCTGGCGACGACGGACGTGGTGACGGCGGCGGTGCGGTTCGTGGCGGCGTTGTAGGTTCGTCCAGGAGCCCGGCTACGCCGCGGCCATATGGAACGATGAAAGCGGCCAGACGAGTCCAGCGAAGGCCTTGGACGGCGTGGCCCGGGCAAACGTGGCCGGCCTATTCGGAAACCCAAGGGCCGGAGACGCCGGGCTCCGCGACAAACATGAATCCGGCGTTGGGATCCAGGTAACGCCTGGCCAACCCGTCGATCTCAGCACCCGTAAGGCGGCGAAGGATAAAATTATTTGCCCCGCACGGGAAGCGCGGGTCGGATGCGGGCGATGGTGAAAATCTTCCAAGACTTGCGCGCGACGCTGGCTCAGGTGCCGGGGAGTTTTCGCGCGGCGATGGGTCTATCGGCGGCGTTTATGGGTTTCGTGGCGTGGGACCAGTCGCATTGGTGGGAGACCAAGGAGGATTACTCGTTTGGTTGGATTGTGCCGGCGTTGGTGGCGTTCGTGGTTTGGGATCGGTGGTCGCAACTGCTGGCGGCGCTCGCGGCGATGGCCGAGCCGGGGAGTGCGCGAGCGCGAGGCTGGCAGGCTTGGGTGTTGGGCGCGGGGGTGGGGCTGATGCTCGCCCTGGGCGCGGGATTCTTTTTGCTGGGTGCGTTTTACCGCGCGGGTGCGGGCTCGTCGCATCCGGGGACGCTGGCGATCACTTTGGGTATGATCGGCGTGGTGTTGCCGCTGTTGTGGTTGAACGCGCCGGAGTCGCCGGCGGCGCGAAGCGGAGGACTTTGGGCGGACGCGCGCCTGCCGCTGATGGGACTTTTTTTGTTTCCGGTGCTCGTGTGGCTGGTCTCGGCACCGATGGTTTCGGTGGTGGAAAGCCAACTCAGTCTCTTTCTGCTCAGCCAGGTGGTGACGGTGGTCTCCTTTGTTTTCGAAATGTTGGGGCTGCCCTTGGAGCAGCAGGGCAACGTGCTGGTGCTGCCTTCGGGTCGGGTCGGGGTGGAGGACGCGTGTTCGGGCATCCGCTCGCTGACGGCATGCTTGTTTGCGGGTTCATTTCTGGGGGCCGTGTTCGTGGAGAGACTTTGGCAGAAGGTGACGCTGGTGGTGGCGTCGATGATTTTTGCGTTTTTGACGAATCTGGCGCGCGGCTTGTTTCTGACCGGTTGGGCTTATGCCCATGGGCCGGATGCGATCAACGGCACGGTGCACGATATTGCGGGCTATGGCGTGTTGGCTTTGACCATCGGCGGGCTGCTTTGTCTTTTGCCGATCGTAAACCTGCAGCTGGGCGCGCCCGACGACGATTTGCCGGACGAAGGCGGCAAGACCAAAGCCCCGGGCTAAGTCGATTTGGGCGTCGCTTCAGTTCAGGAAATTGCCCGTCGCGGAGGCAAGCGTGCGACTTTCGGCGGTGCCCTGAAGATCATACCATTTCAGCATCGACCAGCCGGTTCCCACGGAGGTGCTGATGTTGTTCAACGACTCATCGTAGCGGATTTTCCAGCCGTTGCCCGAGGATGAAAAAGTGTTGGCGATGATCGAACCGGTGAAGGTGGGGGAACTGCCGCCGCCGTTGAGGGTGACGCTGGCCAGCGGAGCATAGATGCAGGCGCTGGTCGAATTGCTGTGGCCAAGTGTCACGCTTGAGCCCAAGCTGTAGATCTGCAGGGCGCCGGCCCAATTGGGATTCGTCCAGCCGGCGCTGCCGGAGGTCGAAACGCTGCCCGCGGTCCATATAATGCAGGTGGCATCTGCTCCGAGGGTGAGGCCGGATCCGACCGAGCTCGCGTAGATGGTGACGTTTGTCCCGGCCTTGATGGTGAAGGTGCCCACAGGCAACGAGGTGAAGATAAGCCAAGGATAGTAATAGAACCGGCCGTCGGACGAGGGCACGTCGCCCGTCCGGGGCAGGGTGGCGGGAATCGAAGCGAGGCCGTAGTAGCCGGTCGAGGTGGGCCAGCTTGGCCAGGCTGGAGTCGGGTAACTTCCGGAATAATTGGTGATGATGCTGCCGTTGACCTGCGCTGCGTTGGGGGCCGTGACGCCGGCCCCGAGCATGACGTTGCCGTTGACGACGGCTTTGTTGCCGAGAGAAATTGATCCACCGAGAGTGATTATGTGGCCGTTGGCGGTCGCGCCGTTGCCGGGGTAGGCCAAGCGGGTGCCGCCCGAGCCGTCGCCGGGGTTCGAGTTGAAGCTGTCGATGGTGGCATTGGCCCCGATGGTCGTGCCGGACCTCGTAATGATTGCGGCGTTGTAGGCGCCTTTTTTCTTCATCGAGATTTTCAGGGTCTTCCTGATGACGGGACCACCGCCGATCGGGGTAATGGAGGCTTGGGCGATCGCCGTCGGAATGGCGATCGTGCCGTCGAAGCCATCCACGTAGACCTTTACGATCCCGATGGCATTTTGACCGCAGTTGAAGGTCGGAAGCGTCAACGCGGCATCGCCGTTGTTGCGGGTCCAGCTGCTGAAGGCGGTGTTCGCGGCCGTCCCGGCATCGACGAGGCGGAACGCGTAGATCGCCTCTTCAAGGCCGGCTTCGGCGAGATGGTTGGCGCAGTTGAGATAATGCGTGCGCTGGGCGAGCCGGAGGGAGTTGAAGCTCAAGGCGAGGTAGCCAACGAGTCCGGCACCCAGCACGATCGCGACCAACATCGCAGTCAACAAGACCGAGCCGCGTTCGCTCGTGAGCGGGCCCCGCGGACGCGGAACGCGGGTGCACGATTTCATGACGAGGCCTTGTTTCTCAGCATGAAGGACGCACCGACTTTGGAGGTGGCGCCGGCGCCGCCGATGGCTGTGCGGGCGATCGTCAACGAGACGCCGACGGACTTGGTGGCGCTGTCGCTGGTCGTGGCGGAGCCTGATTTGTTGAACCGGGAAAACGAAAGCGCGCTCACCCCGGACATTAGCCAAAGCCGGTTCGACTGGCTGGAACTGCTACTGCCGGGCACGCGGTAGAGCGCGCGGTTGGTGCTGTTCCACGCGTAAGTATAAACGACCGAGGTGCCGTCGGATTTGGCGACCGTGACCGTGATGTCGCTGGCGCCATTGTAGGTGAAGGCGGTGGCGGCGCGCAGATCGAGCGACAATTGTTCCAGGCCGCGGCGGACATGGGCGTCCATCTCGGCGTAGTGGGTGACGCGCACGGCGCTGCGCATCAGCTGAAAACTCGCGGTGATGATGCCGGCCAACACAAAGCCGCTGATCGTCGTCGCCACCAACAGCTCGACGAGCGTAAAGGCCCGGCGTCGGGACCGGCTAGGCTTGGGTGGTGAAATAGGTGTGGAGTCCGCCGTTGCCATAGTAGGTGGTCAGGCTGCGTTGGTGGGTGCGCCCCGCGTAATTTCGCCACGAAACGGTGAGCGTGATCTGGAGAATTTTGCCCGAGCGGTTCGCGACAGTCGCGGTGGAACGGGAGAGCGTGAAGCGCCCTGCAACGGCCGGGTTGTTTTGAAACATCGGGTCGATGGCCGGCGAGTTGGTGGCGGCCCCAACTTGGGCCCAGGTCATCAGGCGTTGTTTCTCCATTTCGCACTGCAAAATTCGGGAGGCCGTTTCAATATTGCGAGCGGTGTCGAGATTGTCGAACGCGCGTTGCAGGCTCGTGATTGAGGTGACGACGGCGAGGGAGAAGACGCCCACCGCCATCATCAGTTCGACCAACGTGAACGCCCGAACCCGGCGCGGAGTTCGGCCGTGGAGGTCGCCGGATGCGAGTGGGCGTTGAATTGGGATCATGGTGAGCCAGTCACAAATCGACCCCGCCGCAACGAACTTTAGGAAGTTACCGGTGCAGCCTTCGTTTGTCGGGACCCGAAGGTCGCAATCTCGGTTTACTCCACCCGGCGATAGGTCTCGCCCGCGTAGCGCAGGGTGGTTTTGCCCAGCGGCAAAATCAGTCCGCCGATTTGGCGACCGCTCACGGCGAAAGCGCCGGCCGACCGTCCGACTTGAAACGTGCTTTGGAGGAGGCTCGGACTGCTGTCGGCGTTCAATTCAAAGAGTTTCAGGGTGCCGTCCTCGGCCAAGGCAATGCCGCGATCTCCCGGATTGTTTCCGGTCACGTAAACGCCCGCCACTTGGGAATGAAGTTTTTCAATCTGGCCGACATCGTGGATCGCTTCGAACGGGGGTGCGGGATCGGCGGGCATGGGCAAGAGTGCCGGATATACGACGTAGCCGGAGAGACCGACGAGCGCGGCGGCGAGGGCGAGCCGATGACTAGATTCGAGCAGATTTTCAGGAGGGGCGGGGGCCGGGAGAAGGTGAGCTTGGTCGCCGAACTCTCCGGTGGGCGTTGAATCTTGTCTGGCCGGAAAAGGGGCGCGCGTGCGGGCAGCCGCAGCGGTGCCATCGACTTCGGCTACGATTTGCTCGGCGGAGAGCTTGAGTGCGGGTTCGTCAATCCGGCGGGGATTGTAGAGGTAGAGGCGCTGCTGGATCGTGCGGATGACGAATTTGTTGAGACGGGTTTCGAGCACGATTTCGGGTTCGGCTTCGAGATTTTCAACCGGATCCAAGGCGCGAAACTTTTCGAGCAGGGCGATGGTCCCCTCGTTGCTCAGTTCGCCCAGAGAGCGACGCCCGAGATCGGCCGAGGCCGAGCCGGCGTCGCGAGCCAGGTTTGAAATCGTGATCCGGATCATGGGCGATCAGGGGCGAGCGCGGATCGTGAGTTCCGGCCAGCCGGCAAACCCGGTGCGGAAGGCTCCCGTCACGAGATTGCCGTCATCAATCTGGCGGTCGATCTCGGTCAGGTCCGCCGTGGAAAGGGTGAAATTCTGATGGGGTGCAAACGCGGTGATCCGGGCCCGAAGCGCCGGGCGGATCGAGGGGGCAGCGGTGGAGTTTTCAATGTGCTCCCAACGGTAGATTCCTCCGGCCGGAGTGGGCGCGGACCATTGGAAGGTGGAGCGAAATGGAGGTTTACGCGGGGCTTCGGTATCGGCAACGGGGTGGTCCGATGGGCTGGCTGTTTTACCCAGATAGTCCTGAAACTCGGTTTTGAACCGGGTGAAATCGCGGGCGACCTGCGTGATTATCTTCTGTTGGTTTTGTCGGTGTAAGGCGACGGCGCCCGCGACAAGCGCAAGCAGGACAACGGCAACCACGAGCAGGACATCGAGCATCATGGAAGATTCTCGACGCGTGGGAGACGCTGGCGCAGCGGTGGATGCGCTCGCGGAGGAGTTCGCCGATGGTGCCTCCTCATTGGGCCGCAGTGGATCACCGCATGCATAACTAGCTTCCGGCGCGATGCCTGCGGCTTTGTCCGAAGGTGCGAACGAGCTGTTGTTGGCCGAAAAGTGCAACATGGTCTTTGCAGGACAGGACGGGCGGAGAGATGGTGAATTTTCCATACAATCGGCCGTTCTCCGCCTTGCTAAAGCAATTCCTTCCAGTTCGCGGGGCCCTTTGCGATCAAGCGTTAATAAGGCCCTTGCGGATGGCGAAGCGGACGAGGTCGGTCTGGGTCTGAAGGCCGAGTTTACGCAGGAGATTGGCTCGGTGGGTCTCGGCGGTGCGCGGACTGATGAAGAGTTTTTCCGCGATGCCGGGGTTGTTTTCGCCTTCGGCGGCGAGCTGGAGAACCATACGTTCGCGGGGGGAAAGACTTTGGAGTGGATCTGAGTTGTCGGCGGTCTTGGTGGTGAGCGCGGTGATGGCCCATTCGGAGAGCGGGGCGCTGAGGAAGCGGCGGCCGGTGAGGACCTCGCGGAGGGCTTTGGCAATCTCGGTCGATTCGGAGCCTTTTAGTATATACGCGGAGGCTCCGGCGCGAAGCGTTTCGATGACGTAGGGCTCGTCGTTGTGCATTGAGAGGATGAGAACCCGGGTCTGCGGGCATTGCTCGCGGACTTGACGAAGGACTTCGAGGCCGTGAAGCCGGGGGAGGTTGAGGTCTAGAAACAAAACTTGGGGTCGGTGCTTCTCGGTGAGTTGCACGGCGGTAAGGCCGTCGGAGGCCTCGGCGACCACGGTGCAGAGTTTCTCTTGGGTGAGCAGGGCCGAAAGCCCTCGACGGACGATCTCGTGGTCGTCGGCAAGGATGGCGGTGGGAAGTGGCATAAGGGGAGAAAGACCTGATCGATGGGCGTTGAGAACTAAACCGGAGGCAGGAGCGGAAATTCGGCGTGAAGCCGAGTTCCTTGGTTGGGCATGGAGTGGAACTCGAAGCGGCCGCGGGCGAGGCGGACCCGCTCGGCGGCGCCGGCCAGTCCGAGAGAGTCGTTTCGCGCGAGCACGACGTTGGGGTCGCAGCCGCGACCGCGGTCGGAGATCTCGACGTGAAGGGTCGCCGAATCGGCGGCGACGGTTACGACTGCGGCATTCGCGCCGGAATGGCGGGCAACATTGGTCAGGGCCTCTTGAACCAACCGGAAGACGACGGTTTCCAATTCCGGAGCGAGACGGAGTTCTGGCAAAACGACGTCGAGTTCCACGGCAATGCCGGTTTGTTTGGTGAATCGGCCGGTGTGCCAGGCGAGAGCGGGTTGAAGGCCGAAGTCGTCGAGAATGCGGGGCCGGAGCTGGAGGGTAAGTTCGCGGACGGTGGCGAGGAGTTCGTCGGTAAGGACGAGAGTTTCCCGGAGCGCCGAATTTTTTGAAGAAGCGGCTTCGAGCTGAAAGCGAAGACCGGTGAGGAGCTGTCCGACTTGATCGTGGAGGTCTTGGGCCAGGATACGGCGTTCATCTTCGCGGGCACGAAGGAGTCGGGTGGCGAGGCCGCGGGCGCGGTCCTCGGCGGCGCGGCGCTCGCGGTTCTCGTTTTCAAGTTCACGGGTGCGAGAGGCGACTTGGTCGGCGAGAGACTGGTTGAGCGCGGCCAGTTCTTCGGAGAGACGGGCATTTTGCCGCACGAATTCGCTGTGCTTGAGCGCCTGGTTGAGTGAATAGACGAGTTCGTGAAGCGAAGTCTGGTTTCGGAGCAGATAGTCGTGGGCCCCCAACTTGAAGGCAGCGATGGCGGTTTCTCCGGGGGCCGAGTTGGCGAGGACCAGCACGGGCGTGGCATCGGAGCGCGAACGGAGATGGCGGAGGAGGTCGAGCATCGGGGTGGCGGGCAAGCCGGGCCCCAAAACGATGGCATCGAAGTGAGCTGATCGCAGTAAGGTGTCGCCCAGTTCTGCCGGCGTGACACCGACGATCTCGGTGTGTGGGGCGTGGGTGCGCAAAAACACGACGATTTCTACCTGCTCCTTCGAGACGGGTTCGACCAGAAGGATGCGGCGCACGGCGCGGGGTGACGGCGTCGAAGACGGGAGGACCGCGCGCGGGAGTAAGTTGCGATGGCGGGAATGGACCGTGTGGGTGATCTCGGCGATGCGGCGGAACGGTGCGGAGTTTTTGTCGATGCAATCGACGGCACCGGCGCGAAGGGCTCGAACTGCCAAGGGGGATTGGCCGTCGCCGCTGACCATAATGGCCGGGGTCGGATCGTGTCGGGCGGC
>CALSBN010000137.1:0-13329 GCA_943373185.1 Opitutus sp. GAS368
CGCTCCTGGAGAACTCTACTACTCCGAAGAGGGCATTTGGGGCGGACAGCAGACCATGCAGAAGCCACTGGCCCCTAGCGTAGAGTATTTTTGGTCTGTGAAAAAGAGCAGCAGCACGGTCTGGGCGACTGCAGACTATGTTGGGGTCAGTCCGATTGGCGCTGCTTGGGGCAAGGGCTATCCATTTAAAATTAAGGCACCAGCCAGGTAAGATTGTCTCCGCCCCAAACGCTGATCCGGAATAAAGAATGCCAGAAAGCGTGATGGAGGAGCAGACCCGTGCCCTCTCCCGCACCCTCCCCATCAAAGCCACCCCATCAAAGCCACTCCAACGCGCCGCGCAGCGCGGTCGTCGGCTAGCTCGGTGACGCGCTGAGGGTCTTGGATCAATGGGTCGGAATCATCCACGGCCACACGTAGGCCTGGAGCATCACGAGCACGCCCACGAGCAGCGCGAGCGCCACGCTGTGCCAGAACACCGAGCGCAACACGGTGCCGGCATCCGGGCTGTCCTTGTGCCCGCCGGTGGCGACCGCGGCCACCACGATGCTTTGGGCGTCGATCATTTTGCCCATCACCCCGCCCGAGCTGTTGGACGCCGCCATCAAGATCGGCGACAGCCCGAGTTGCTCCGCGGTCACTTTTTGCAGATTGCCGAAGAGCACGTTGGACGAGGTATCGCTGCCCGTCAGCGCGACGCCCAGCCAGCCGATGAGCGGCGAGAAGAACGGAAACCACCAGCCGGTGCCCGCCATGACCAAGCCCATCGTTGTGTCCGTGCCGCTGAACTTGGTGGTGAAACCGAGCGCGAGCATCAGCGCGATCGTGAGCAGCGAGACGCGCACCGACCAAAAGGTCCGGCCATACACTTTGACGATCTGGAGCGGCTTGAGGCCGAGCACCACGCCCGCCAAAAATCCCGCGAAGAGGAGCGCGGTGCCCGTGGCCGAGAGCGCGTTGAACGTGAAGATCGCCGACTCGGCCTCGGGCTGCACCACCACGGGCGGAACCCGCATGACCGCTTTGTGCAGCAGCGGCATTTCAAACGCCGGCGCTAACCAGGCGTTGAGCGCCTTCTTGATCACGGGCAGGCCCCACAGAAACACGAACACGCTCAGAAACACCCACGGCAACCACGCTTTCCACGCGGGACCGTCAACCGGCACCGCTTCAAGCGCGGCGTCCTTGGTCACGGCGTTTTGCTGCATGTCTTTTGGCCGCCAGAATTTCATCAGCACGACGAGCGCGCCCATCGAGAAAATCGCCGAAATGATGTCCACGAGCATGGGTCCGATAAAATTGCTCACGAGGAACTGCGAGAGCCCGAAACTGCCGCCCGCCACCAGACACGCCGGCCACACCGCCACCATGCCCCGCCAACCCGCCTGCGCCGCAATCAGCCAGAACGGCACGATCAGCGAAAAAACCGGCAACTGCCGGCCGACCATCGAGCTCAGGAGCTGGAGATCGAGCTCGGTGATTTTCGAGAGCGTGATGAGCGGCGTGCCGAGCGCGCCATAGGCGACCGGCGCGGTGTTGCCGATCAACGCGAGCTTCGCCGCCTCCAGCGGCCGGAAGCCCAGTCCGATCAACAGCGCGCCGCTGATCGCCACCGGCGCACCGAAACCCGCCGCGCCCTCGATGAAGGCGCCAAAGCTGAACGCGATCAGGAGCGCCTGAATCCGCCGGTCTCCCGACATCGCCGAAACCTGTTTTTGAAGAACCCGGAACTGGCCGGTTTCGACGGTGAGGTTGTAGATGAAAATCGCGTTGAGGATAATCCAGCCGATGGGAAACAACCCGAACGCCGCTCCGTAGCCCGCCGACGCCAACGTCAGCGAGACGGGCATCTGGTAGACAAAAATCGCCACGCCAAACGCGACGAGCAGCCCGGCCAACGCCGCGACTTGCGCGCGCACATGATAGAACGCGAGCAAGCCGAGCAGAGTGACGATGGGCAACGCCGCGACCAAAGCGGACAGACCGATGCTTCCGAGCGGGGAGTAATTTTGGGACCAAGTCATAAGCGGGGTGGTTGAAGCTAAAAACGATCGGCAAACCCGGAGCCCGACCTCGAAGAGTTCGCGCCCGGTGCCAATCCCTTGGGATGGGGGCAGCCCAAGGTCCACTAACCTCAACCCGTGCCGCCGCCGCTGGATAGCTAAAAAACGCCGGAGGTTGCTTTTTCTTTCGCCAAGATCACCTCGGCCCCATCGACCGGCTTCCACACCGCCCGCACTTCGAACAAAGCTCGGACGAAGCCTCATCTGCACACCCGCGTTCTTGGGCTCGCCGTCGGGCGTGGTTTTCCGCTGCCTTGATTTCATGAAAACCCGCCCCGCTTCGTTTCATCGGCTCCTTTTGATCCAACTGGGACTGATGGCCGTCGGCGCCCACGCCGCGGCCCCGATCGCGCGGCCCGCCATCGCCATCGAGAATCCGCCGCCCGTCCAGCTGCTGGTGCCGGGGTTCACCGTGCGGGAACTGCCGCTCGCGTTGCGCAACGTAAACAACCTCGTCTACGCCCCCGACGGGCGGCTGTTTGCCCTCGGCTACGACGGGAACGTCCACCAACTGAAAGACACCGACGGCGACGGCCTCGAGGACGCGAGCACGCTTTTCTTCGACAACACCCGCGCCGAGATTCCGCCCAGCATCGGCATGGCTTGGGGGCCCGGCGGCCTTTACATCGCGAGTCGCGGCCGCGTCATTCACCTCCGCGACAAGGGCGACGGCACGGCGGAATTGCAGACCGTCACGGGCGGATGGCTGCCGCCCACGGCCGCCGCCGGCTCAAACCTCGATGCGATCGGCCTCGCGGTCGATCCTGCGGGCAACATCTACTTTGGCCTCGGCGTCGATGCGTGGAACGGAGCGTATCGGATCAACAAAAAAACCGGCCTCTCCGACTACAATCAGTTCAGCGAGCGCGGCACGATCATCCGGCTCTCGCCCGACTGGAAACGCCGCGACATCATTTCCACGGGATTGCGCTTCCCGGTGTCGCTCGCCTTCAACGCCGCGGGCGACCTGTTCTGCTCCGACCAAGAAGGGGCGACGTGGCTGCCCAACGGCAATCCGTTCGACGAGCTCCTCGTCATCGAGAAGGGACGCCACTACGGATTCCCGCCCCGCCATCCCGTCCACCTCCCGGGCGTGATCGACGAGCCCAGCGTGTTCGATTACGGCCCGCAGCATCAGGCGACGTGCGGCATTCATTTCAACGAACCCGTGGCGGGCGGCGGAAAAATCTTCGGCCCGGAGTGGTGGCGCGGGGATGTCTTCGTCGCCGGCGAATCCCGCGGCAAAATCTGGCGCACGAAACTCGTCAAGACCGCCGCCGGCTATGTCGCGAAGAACGACCTCATCGCCGGCCTCGCGATGCTGACCATCGACGCCGTGCCCACGCCGCAGGGAGATTTGCTCGTGGCCTGTCACAGCGGCGCACCGGATTGGGGCACCGGTCCACAGGGACAGGGCAAGCTGTTCAAACTCTCGTATGCCGACCCGGCCGACCCGCAACCGGTGCTCGCCTACGCCGCGAGTCCTACCGAGACGCGCATCATTTTTGACCGGCCGGTGGAGCCTCTCCGTTGGAAAAATCTGTTGCGGCAGAGCACGCTCACGCAGGGCACGCACGTCGCCGCCGGCGACCGTTTCGAGTCGTTCGTGCCCGGCTATCAAGTGGTGAAGGACCAGTCCAAAATGAAGCGCGCGGCACTCGCGGTCCTCTCGGCCGGCGTGGCGGCGGATCTGCGCTCGGTGGTGTTGCGCTCGGCTCCGCGCACCGCCGCGTTGAACTACGCGGTGACGTTACCCGACGGGCTTGCAGCGGAGCGCGCCCACGACCCGGCCCGACGTGAACTCCCGCAACACGCCGCCATCGATGTGCTCACCGATCTCACGGGTGTGGAAGCCGAGTGGCGCGATGCCGCGGGCCAAGTCGGTTGGTCCGGCTGGCTGCCGCACGTGGACCTCGCCGTCGCGCAGGCGCTCACCGGTCCGAGCGCGGAACACACGCGCCTGTTTGCGCTGTTGAAAACCCCCGGCAGCCTCGTCCTGCGCACGCAATGGGATCTGCATCTGATGTTGCGCCCGGCCATCCAACCCGGCGCGAAAATCGATTTCGAGTATCCGGCCGAGACCGTGACCGTCGCGCTTAAGCCCGCGGCCGGTGCGCAACTGGCCGTCAATGCGCCCGCCACGGCCCAAGTCGAGCGACGCGCCGACGGCGAAGTCCGCATCACGACGACCTCGCGCGAGAGCCGTTGGTGGCCCGTGGAAATCACCCTCACCACGGGCGGCGCCGCTCCCGCGCTCGACGTGGCGTGGCACACCGCCGAGGACGCGCGGCCGCGTGCCCTGCCGTTGCGCCGTTTCCTGCTGCCGTTCGCAATTCAGCAAGCGGATGCAACGAACGAACCCGTGGCCCGCAAGGTTCCGGAGATCGCCGGGGGAGATTGGCTCCGGGGCCGTGAAATTTACCGCGGACAACAGGCCGCGTGCGCCGCGTGCCACCAGGCCCACGGTGAGGGCGGACTGATCGGGCCGGATTTGTCGAATCTCGTCTACCGCGACTACGCCTCCGTGATGAAGGACATCGTGCAGCCGAGCGCGGCGATCAACCCCGACCGCATCGCCTACGTCGTGACCTTGAACGATGGTTCATCGGCGAACGGCATCGTCCTTGAAGACACCCCCCAAGCCGTCGTGCTTGGACAAGTCTCCGGCGCAAACCTCACGATCCCAAAAAACACGATCGCCGGGATGAAAGCGTCCGCCGTCTCACTGATGCCCGAGGGCCTGCTGCAATCGCTCGATCAAAACCAGATCCGCGATCTGATGACCTTTCTGCTGACAGAGCCGCCGACGGCAAAGCGGAACTGACTACAAATTCTCAGGCTCCGCGGAGGCGCTGTCCGCCGGTTTCGTTCGCAGCCGCTCGATTCCACCCGGCGAGTTATCCCAGTTCTCGCTCTTGCCCCGCGTGCTGTCGCAACTACGGTCCGCAATCCCTTCCATGCTCCGCCTCCCCCGCTCCCGCTCTGCGGCCCTTGCCGCGACCCTCTGCACCGCTCTCGCCTTAACTTTGCTCGCCCCCGCGCCCGCCCGCGCCGCCGAGCTCGCCGTCCAAGGCAAATCCGTCGTCGGCAAACTGAAGCCCATGGAGCGCAAGCCCGAGGCCGAGATCAACCCCGCCTCCGACGAGGGCCTGCTCGCCCTCCAGCGTTTCAAACTCCCGCCCGGCCTCACCGTTTCCCTCTGGGCCGCCGAGCCCATGCTCGCCAACCCCGTGGCTTTTAACTTCGACGAAAAAGGCCGAGCCTTCGTCGCCGAGACCTACCGCTACCGCTCCAGCGTCCTCGATATCCGCGACTACATGTGGATCCTCGAAGACGAACTCGCCAACCGCACGCAGGACGATTTCCGCGCGATGATCACCCGCCGCTTCGGCCCCGAGGGTGTGGCCGAGCTCAGCAAAGAATCCGAGCGCGTGCGCCTCATCGAAGACCGCGCCGGCACGGGCACCGCCGACACCTCCACGCTTTACGCCGAGGGCTTCAACACCGCCATCGACGGCATCGCCTCCGGCGTCCTCCCGCACCAGGGCACCGTTTATTTCACCAACATCCCCAGCCTCACCGCCCTCACCGGCACCAACAAAGCCGAGACCCGCAAAGACCTGAGCACCGGCTACGGCGTCCGCTTCAACTTCACCGGCCACGATATGCACGGCCTCATCGTCGGCCCCGACGGCAAACTCTACTACAGCATCGGCGACCGCGGCGCGCACGTGCCCACGCCCACCGGCGCCCTCGCCGCCCCGGACTACGGCGCCGTTTTCCGCTGCGACCTCGACGGCTCCAACGTCGAACTCTTCGCCACCGGCCTGCGCAACCCCCAGGACCTGCTCTTCAACGAGGTCGGCGATCTCTTCACCGGCGACAACGACTGCGACCACGGCGACATGGAACGCCTTGTCCACGTCGTCGAGGGCGGCGACTCCGGCTGGCGCGTCGGCTACCAACACGCCCCGATGGGCAACGCCGGCTCTTGGAACCGCGAGCGCATCTGGCTCCCGCGCTTTCCCGGCCAAGCCGCCAACCACCTCGCGCCCCTCGCCAACCTCGAGGACGGCCCCTCCGGCATCACTTACTACCCCGGCACCGGCCTCAACGAGTCCTTCCGCGGCTCGCTGTTCATCACGACCTTCGTCGGCAACGTGTCCCGCTCCGGCATCTTCACTTATAAACTGAAACCCAACGGCGCCACCTACGCCGTCGACACCGCCCAACGCTTCCTCGGCGGCGCGCTCCCGACCGACGTGAAGTTCGGCCCCGACGGCCGCCTCTATTGGTCCGACTGGGCCGACGGCTGGCCGAAGTCCAAGCGCGGCCGCATCTACGCCGTGTCCGACCCCGCCCGCGCCAACGACCCGATCATCGCCGAGACCAAAAAACTCATCGCCGCCGATCATACCAAAACCTCCACCGCCGAGCTCACCGCGCTGCTCGGCCACGCCGATGCCCGCGTCCGCCGTGCCGCGCAGTTCGAACTCGCCGCCCGCGGCCCCGCCGGTCTCGACGCGCTCACCCAAGTCGCCACGAATACCGACAGCGCGCCCTACGCCCGCCTCCACGCCATCTGGGGCCTCGGCCAACTCGCCGCGAAGAATTCCGCCGCCCTCACGCCGCTCACCACCCTTGCCACCGACCCGACCGACGCCGAAGTCCGCGCCCAGTCCGTAAAACTCCTCGGCGATCGCCGCGTCGCGTCCGCTTTCCCGCTCCTCGTCAAAGCGCTCACCGACGCCTCCCCGCGCGTAAAATTCTTCGCCGCCCAATCCCTCGGCAAACTCCGCCGCGCCGACGCCACCCCCGCCCTCCTCGCCGCCCTGCGCGCCAATGCCGACACCGATGCCTACCTGCGCCACGCCCTCGTGATGGGTCTCGTTGGCAGCAACGACTTGGCCGCCCTCACCGCCGCGATCCGCGACGCATCTCCCGCCGCCCGCCTCGGTGTCCTCCTCGCCCTGCGCCGCCTCAGCTCCGCCGAAGTCGCCCAATTCCTGACCGACTCCGATGCCTACCTCGTCCGCGAAGCCGCCCTCGCCATCAACGACGCCCCCATCGACGCCGCGACACCCGCACTCGCCGCCTTCGTTGCGAAACCGGTCGCCGACGAAGCCGTGATGCTCCGCGCCCTCAACGCCGCCTTCCGTCTTGGCACGCCCGCGCACGCCGCCGCCCTCGCCGCCTACGCCGCCCGCGCCGATGCGCCCACTCTGCTCCGCGCCGAGGCCATCACCCACCTCTCGCTCTGGCCCGCCCCGCCCCAGCGCGACCGCATCGTCGGCAACTACCGTCCGTTCACCCAAAAAACCCGCGACGCGCAAGTCGCCGCCTCCGCGCTCGCGCCCGTGCTCGCGGAACTGCTCACCGTGGACACGCCCGAGAAAATCCAGACCGCCGCCCTCAAGGCCGCCGAGAAACTCAACCTCACCTCTGCCGCCGACACACTCTTTGCCATCGTCAAAGACGTCGCCCAAAGCCCCGCCGCCCGTTCCGCCGCGCTCAACGCCCTGAAACACTTCAACGATCCGCGCCTGGCCGAAGCCGTGACCACCGCCGGCGCCTCCGACTCGGCCGACCTCCGCGGCGCGGCGCTGCCCCTCATCGCCGGTCTTTCGCCCGACCTCGCCGCTCCGGTGATCAAAAACCTCGTGACCAACGGCGACATCGAGGAAAAGCGCACGGCCCTTGCCGCTCTCGCCGTGCTCAAACACCCCGAGGCCGACGCGCTCATGGTCGCCCAGCTCGACTTGCTCGCCGCCGGGAAAATCACCCGCGCCGTGCAACTCGAGCTCATCGAAGCCGCCACCGCCCGCGCCACGCCGGCCGTGCAAGCCGCCCTCGCGAAACGTGACGCCGCCCTCGCCAAGAACCCCGATCCGCTCGCCCCGTTTCTTGTTTCCCTGCGCGGCGGCGACGCCAAAGCCGGGTCGGAAATCTTCTACAACCAACCCGTCATGGCCTGCGTGAAATGCCACGCCCTCGGCGGCGCGGGCGGCGTCGCCGGCCCCGAGCTCGACGACATGGGCAGCAAATACACCCGCGAGTATCTCCTCGAATCCATCATCAAGCCCAACGCCCACATCGCCCCCGGCTTCGACACCGTGGTCGTGACCTTGAAAAAAGGCGGCGTCAAAGTCGGCACGATTCGCGCCGAGACCGCGACCACCCTCACCCTCAATCCGACCGAGGGCGCACCCTTCGACATCGCGATCGCCGACATCGCCAAACGCGACACCGCGCCTTCGAGCATGCCGGAAATCTACGGCGCGATTTTGACCAAGGCCGAGCTCCGCAACGTCGTCGAATTCATGGTCCGCCAACGTGCCAAACCGCCCGCCGTCGGCCAGGAAATCCCCCGCGCCCTCCGCGACACCCGCGCCGACTACGAAAAACGCGCCGCCGAAAAATCCGCGCAATAGCTCCGCGTAGGGCAGGGTCTCCGACCCGCCCTCCACGCCCCGCACCCGCGGCTACGGATTTGAGTAGAATCCGAAACCCGACAGACTGCGGAATTAGACCGCAGATAAAGAAGTCGGCATCTCTCCGTTAAACTCGCGGTCAAGAATTCCGGCCAGGTGCCGCAACCCCGGATTCGCCCGCGCGGGCGCACCCTCCGTCACTTGAGCAGCGGCGCCAGCGTCGTGCGCACCTGATACAGCCCGACCGCCGTCATCGCCGCCGCCGAAATCCACAGGCCGGCGCGCCAGAGATTTCCCGAGCGGAGGGCCGGATCGGCGCGGCGGTAGTTCAGCCACAGGGCCGCAAGCGCTAGAAACGGAATCATCATCCCCTGCGCCACCGCACCCACAAAGACGAGGGTCACGGGCGAACCCCAGATAACGTAGAGCAACGTCCACGCCGCCGGCACGAGCACGCAGAACCAACGGATCATCCGCTGCCGGTCCGCGACGGCCGGATATTGCTTCACCTTGAAGACAACCAGCGCGTCCGCCATGAGCCGCGCGTTCGAAGCCGTCGCCACAAAGATCGTCGAATAAAGCACGGCCACCGCGCCGAGCAGAAACAACCACAGGCTCCACGCGCCGAAGGTTTCCACATACATCGCGGAAAGTGTCTTGATCATGTCGGCGTTGGTCACGTCGAGGCCCTTGGCGTGCAGCACCGCCGCGCCGAGCACGTAAAACGCCAGCGTCGCACTCGTGTAAACCGCACACGAGACCCACGAATCCGCCTTGAGCACCCGCATCCATCCCCGCGCCCGCTCGGCCCACGCCACCGTGCCGTCGGCCGGGCCAACGTGCCGCGCGTAACCTTTTTCCAACACCCAATACGGATAATAAATCAGCTCCGAAGCCCCGACGCCGATGATCCCGAAAGCCGCGAATGCGACCGTGAACGACCCCGGCAGATTGAAACTAAACCCGTCGGTGATGTTCTTCATCGTCACCGCGTAGGGCGTGAACTGCAGGGCGATCACCGCGACCATCGTGCCCAGGGTAAACGCCACCACCATCCACGTCGCCGCCGTCTCGACCAGCTTGTAGCGGCCCACCACGAGCAGCACGGCCGTGATGATTCCGATCAGCACCGCGATGACATTCGTCGACAGGTTGAGCCCGGCGATCGACAACACGCTCGCCACGCCGCCGACCATGCCCGCGATCTGAAAAATCGTCGCCGCAAACATGATCGCCCATAGCCACAGCAACCACGACACGACGAGGCGCGGGCCGGGCACGAGGTTCATCGTTTCGAGCGTGGTCACCCCGCGCGCGAGCGTGAACCGGCCGAGCTCGATCTGGATAAACACCTTCAGGACGCAGCCGAGAATGATGAACCAGAGCAGCGTAAACCCGAAGCTCGCACCGAGCTTGGGCGTCACGATCAGTTCGCCCGAGCCGACGATCGACGCCGTGATAATCAGGCCCGGCCCGAGTTGCCGGAGGATACCGCCGATCGAAGTCGGCGCGGGTTGGGTGGACGAAGGCGCGGGCGTTGACGTGGGGGAGGACATTTTTGGGGCGGTATTTCGGCGCGGAAGCGGGGGTGGGGCGTGAAAACAAAAGAAGGAACCGCACCACCGGCACAACCCAACATTATCCTAAACGCCAGAAAAGGGGTCAAACTTTGCACTTTGTCATCCGGTCGAGGTGGTCTTGAAACGGAGCGGGGTTCGCCCGGCAGGCGCTCGCCAACCGACTGAGGCGAAACGGACTGCCCATGCCCAGCGCTTGCGCGAGCCACGGATTCGAAGCGGTGGTCGTCCGCTTCATCGTCGCCGCCACCGCGACTTTCCAAGGCTCGCCCTTGGGATCGTTGGCGATGTCGCGGGCGTTCTTCTTCAGCGCGGCGAGCAACCCGTCCAAACGGCCCTGCCACACCTCCCTGGCCAGCTCCCGCGGTCCGGCCTCCCCGCGCTCGGCGGCCCCCGCGAGGTCCCCGTGCGCCTTCAACAGCTCTTTCTTAAACTCCCTTTCGCCCACCGCCCAGTCCTTCGACAGACGGTCGAAATCAAGGGCCTTTTGGCCGGCCACGTCCTCCTGCAACCAGCCCAGATAATCGACATAGCGTTTGCGGTCCGCCGGCGTGTCCCGAAGGCCGCCCGCGTGCGCCAGCGCCGCTTCCGGTGAAAACCAACGGGGCCGCTGCGGCACGGCCAGCAGGGCCGGCAGACTGGTCCAAGGCCACCGCCCCAGCTCCGGCATCGCCGTCACTCCCGCCCGGACCGGATTGAGGTGGATATAGTGGCACACGGCCCCGACCGCCTCCGGCGCGACGATGGGCGCCTTGTAACGGCCTTGAAACAGATGCCCGCGTTCGTTGCGCAGGCGGTTGAACCGGATCGCAAACGTGGCCTGCAACCAACGCATCCCTTCGACCAGATTCGGCTGCGGGGTCGTCAGGCAGAGATGGTAGTGGTTCGACATCACGCACCACGCGTGCACCACCCAACCCGATTTTTCGGCGGCCTCGTCCAGACACTTCAAAAACGCCGCCTTGGTGGAATCCGCCCCGAACACATCCGCCCGGTAGTTCCCGCGGCTGATCACATGGTAACTCGCCCCCTCGAATTCCAAACGGAGTTTTCGCGCCATGGCTTTTCGGTGCCCGCATCACCGCCCGGCCTCAAGTGCAAAGTGCAAAGTTTGACCCCTTCGGCTCGGCCCCGGACAGAGTGTCACCTATCTCTCCGGATCATACCGCTTACCTCACTTTCCCGGACACCGATGACTCGGATTCCGGACCCAATAGTTTTCCCTGAATACGACCTGACCACATTTTGAAACGAGCTGCCGCCTTCGAATCTAAGTCGTAAACGACTGTAATCTTTGATTCTAAATCTCGACGCGGCAACTTAACCGTCGAGAAAATTCTAGTGGATTCACCTGGCTGGAGCAAAACGGGCAATAATTCGCATTCAGACGGGACCATCGCTTCACCTTGCAAATCAACCTCAAGATATACGAGAAGGGATATCTCCACATCATAGCTTCCATCTCTATTCTTAAATGTAACCACTTCCGGTTTCTTTATACCTTTAGCTATCAATATTCCGGCATCTGAAACATTTCTAATGACCGTGGAAATTCCAATTGAAACTATCGGACTACTTTCCGGCAATGCTTCAACCTGTGCTGCTTCAACCGCAGAACGGAGTCTACGCGCTTCCAAAACGAGACCCTCCTGCGCAAAAACCGACCCGATGATTGCCGTCATGAACAAGAGGAAAATGACTAATTTAATCTTATTTAAATAGTTGATTAATTGCATGATAAACTAAGTTTACGAATAGCGGGAGTTAGCGTTGGGGCCCGTTTACGGGGCCGCCATCAGGGTTGGGAAGCCCGCGGAAGGAGCCCGCGGAAGGAGTCAAATTTTGAGCCCGCGGAAGGGGTCAAACTTTGAGCCCGCGGAAGGGGTCAAACTTTGCACTTTGTCATTCAGTTGCGGTGGGCTTGAGACGGAGCGCGGTTCGCCCGGCAGACGCTCGCCCGCCGGCTCAGGCGAAACGGGCGGCCCGGCCAGGCCCTTTAGATCGGCCTTTCTAAGCGTCCGATCAGGAACACGACGGACCAAAGCAAGCCCGCGGGACGACTGCGCTAGTTCTGCACGCCGCATTCGTAAACGAACCACGCCGGCTTCAAGTCGGCCAAGGGTCCGCGGAGTTTGTCCAATTCCGCCGCCGGTCCGTGGAGCTCCAGTCGCGTGAGCGTCGAGACCTTGAGCATCTCGCCCAGCTCGGGCCCGACGTTGGCCAGATGCGCCAGCGCGGCGTCGGCATGGGCATAGGCCTCGCGGCAAAAGACCACATCGCCGTCGATCGTGAACTCATAATAACGGCACCCCGGCTCGGTCTTGGTCTTCGCGACGAAGGCCCGCAGCAACGCCTTGGCGGCGTCGAGCTGGCCGGGATGGATTTTGAAATACGGGTGAATGCTGACCGACGGTGAGCTCATGGGGTTGGGGAACTTCGAGTTGAGACGCGCCCCATCACGCCGCACCGCCGCCCGCGAAGGCAATCCCGAACGCCCAAAAAAACCACCCCGATTCTTCCGCCGCCACCGTGCCCGGCCTTGCCTTCCCGCCGCCGGCCCTATTTTCCCTTTTCTCCCAAACCGCACTCGCCGCCGCCTCTGGTGCGCGTCTTGCTCCCCGCTTTACCCATGTCCGCCGCTCACGCCCACCCCCGCTCCGCTCCCCACGCCACCGACAAGAAGACGCTCTGGAAAGTCATCGCCGCCTCTTCCGCCGGCACACTCATCGAGTGGTATGACTTCTTCGTTTACGGCGCGCTCGCGACGTTGATCGCCAGCCATTTTTTCCCGAAGGACAACCCCACCGCCGCGTTCTTGCTCACGCTGGCGACCTTCGCGACCGGCTTCGTCGTCCGCCCGTTCGGCGCGATCGTCTTCGGTCACATCGGTGACCTCGTCGGCCGCAAATACACGTTTCTGCTCACGTTGCTGCTGATGGGCGGAGCGACGTTCGCCATCGGGCTGCTGCCCGACTACGAAACGATCGGCATCGCCGCCCCGATCTGCCTCGTGTTGCTCCGCCTCGTGCAGGGTCTCGCCCTCGGCGGCGAATACGGCGGCGCCGCCACCTACGTCGCCGAGCACACCCCGCGCGCCCACCGCGGTTTCTACACCAGCTTCATCCAGATCACGGCGACCGGCGGCCTGCTGTTGGCCATCGTCGTGATTCTGATCGTGCGCGAGATCATCGGCGTCGAAAAGTTCAACGACTGGGGCTGGCGCCTGCCGTTTCTCCTCTCGATCGTGCTCGTCGGACT
>CALSBN010000138.1:0-13297 GCA_943373185.1 Opitutus sp. GAS368
GACTACAACTATCACCCAAAAAGTGACTTTTTCGCGCAGCTCAACCGCATCATTGACGACCCCGCGCGGCCTAGGGTTTGCTGTGCGGTTCTCATGCTCACCATCGCCGACGTTTCCAAGTCCTACGGCACCCGCGAACTCTTTTCCGAAGTCTCGCTCTTCATCGCGCGCACCGATCGCCTCGGCCTGATCGGTCCCAACGGCGCGGGCAAGTCCACCTTGTTCGGCCTCATCCTCGGCGAGGAAAAACCCGACACCGGCACCATCGAGTGGGAGCGCGGCGCCGACTTCGGCTACCTGCCGCAGGAGAGCGCCCCCGCCGGCGACGAGACCATTCTTCACATCGCGACAAGCGGCAAAAAACTCGAGCCCACCGACGACGACTACGATATCGACTACACCCTTGAGCCCCGCGCCAAAAAGATCCTCGCCGGCCTCGGCTTCAAGGAAGGCGACGCGCTGAAGCTTGCGAAAACGTTCTCCGGCGGCTGGGTCATGCGCGCCCACCTCGCCCGCCTCCTCGTCGCCGAGCCCGCCCTCCTCCTGCTCGACGAGCCGACGAACCATCTCGATCTCGAGGCCCTCCTCTGGTTCCAGGAATACCTTACGCGCTACCCGGGCGGCCTTGTCGTCATCTCCCACGATCGCGCCTTTCTCAACGCGCTCTGCACCGGCATGCTCGAACTCCGCGCCGGCTCACTCCACTACTACCACGGCAACTACGACAATTTCCTCACGGAAAAAGAAGCCCGTAAATCCCAGCAAGCCGCCGCCTTCAAAACCCAGCAGCGCGAGATCGCCCATCTCCAGGTGTTCGTCGATCGCTTCGGCGCCAAGGCCTCCATGGCCTCCCGCGCGAAGTCCAAAGAGAAGCAGATCGAGCGCCTGAAAGAGGCCGCCGTCGAGGAGCCCACCGAGGAGCTCAAGAAAATGAACTTCAAGTTCCCGCAGCCTCCGCGCTCCGGCCTGAAGGTCATCGAACTCAAACACGTCCAGCAGGCCTACGGCGATTTCGTCGTCTACAAAGACCTCAACTTCACCGCCGAACGCGGCCAGGGCATCGTCCTCATCGGCCCCAACGGCGCCGGCAAGTCCACCCTCCTCAAAATCCTCGCCGGCGTCATTCCGATCCAAGGCGGCACCCGCGAACTCGGCAGCAACGTCGTCCCCGGCTACTTCGCCCAGAACCGGCTCGATAACTTGAATCCCGACGCGACGGTGTTTGAGAACGTGATGGAGCTGCGCACCAACGAAAACCAGCTCACCGAGCACCAGGCCCGCGCCATCCTCGGCGCCTTCCTCTTCCGCAAGGACGACGTGCACAAGCCCGTCTCCGTCCTCTCCGGCGGCGAGAAAACCCGCCTCGCCCTCGCACGAATTCTCGTGAAGCCGCCGAATCTCCTCCTCATGGACGAGCCGACGACCCACTTGGACATCCAGTCGATCGACGCCTTGGTGCACGCGCTCAAGAGCTACGAAGGCACGCTCATCTTCATCTCCCACGACGTCCACTTCATCAAGACGCTCGCGAAGAACGTGCTCCACGTCCACAGCGGCAAACTCACGCCTTACGCCGGCAACTACGACTACTACCTCGACAAATCCAAGTCCACCGACGCCCGCGCCGCGCTTACCTCCGGCCTCTCCGACAGCCGCCCCAAACAAGCCACCGCGCCCGCCAAAGCCGCCGCGCCCGCCGCCGCTCCTTCCGCGAAAAAACCCACGCCCAACGAAATCCGAAAATTCCGCGAGGAAGTCGGCATGTTGGAGAAGAAAGTTTCCGAACTGGAAGCGAAGCAGTCCGAGATCACCGGCGCTCTGGAAGACCCCGCGTCCTACACCGACAAAGGCAAATTCCACCACCTCAACCGCGAGCTCAGCGCCGTCGTGGACCAACTCACCGCCGCCACCGCCGCCTGGGAAACCGCCGCGACCAAGCTGGCCGAGATGGAGAAGTAAAGTAGGGCGAGGTCTCCGACCCGCCCTGATCGGCGCCGCCTACCCGATCACCTCGTCGATCAGTTTCACCGTCACGTGCGCCGCGTCGCCCACGACAATCGCACGCAGCATCATCTCGCCCGCCGCCGCCAATCCTGCTTCGTCGTTCGCGTGGATCACGCACAGCGGCGCACCGGCGGCGATAACCTCGCCCACTTTTACGAGTTCGCTTAACCCGACCGCGTGATCCACGCCGTCCGCCGCTTTCACCCGGCCTGCCCCGAGCCGCAACGCCGCCAGCGCCACGCCCATCGCATCGACATCCTGCACAAATCCCGCCCGCGGCGCCGCCAGCGCGACCTTGAATTTCGCCTGCGGTAGTCGCTCCGGCTCGTCCACCACCCGCGCGTCACCACCCTGCGCCGTGATCATTGCCCGTAGCTTTTCCAGCGCCGCTCCTGATGAAACACTCCGCTCCAACGCCACCCGCGCTTCCGCCGCCGAGTTCGCTACGCCCGCAAGCACGAGCATCTGCTCCGCGAGCGCGTAAGTGACCTCCATCGTATCGGCCGGGCCGCGGCCCTTGAGACACTCGATCGACTCGATCACTTCGAGCGCGTTGCCCACGTTGCGCCCGAGCGGCTGTTCCATCGCCGTCATCACCGCCCGCGTGGGCTTGCCCATCGCCCTCGCGACCGAGACGAGGGCCTGAGCCAGCTCGCGCGCCTTCGCCTTGTCCTTCATAAACGCACCGCGGCCAAACTTCACGTCGAGCACGAGCACATCGATCCCCTCTGCGAGTTTCTTCGCGAGGATGCTGCCGCAGATCAGCGGGATGCACTCCACCGTCGCTGTCACATCGCGCAGTGCGTAGAGTTTCTTGTCCGACGGCGCCAGTTCCGCCGTCTGCCCGATCAACGACAGTCCGATCTGCTCCAGCTCGGCGCGATACTCCGCCATCGAAAGATTCACCCGAAAGCCCGGGATCGATTCCAACTTGTCCAACGTGCCGCCCGTATGCCCGAGCCCGCGTCCCGAGATCATCGGCACCGCCACCCCACAGGCGGCGATCATCGGCGCGAGGTGCAGCGAGACCTTGTCGCCCACGCCACCCGTCGAGTGCTTGTCGGCCTTGGGCAACTTTACGCTACGCAAATCAGCGACCACACCGGAGTTCATCATCGCCTCGGTATAGAGCGCCGTCTCTTCCGGCGTCATACCCCGCAGGTAAATCGCCATGAGCAACGCCGACAGCTGATAATCCGCCCAGGAACCATCCGTCGCCCCGCGCACAAACGCCCCGATCTCCTCGCGGCTCAAGACCTCACCGTCGCGCTTCTTCGCAATGATATGTTGGGGAAACAGCATGCCTGACCCCAACCCGCCCGCCCACCAAACGCAACCGCGCGCCGCGCCCGTTCAGCTAATCGCTCCCGTAAGCCCGCTCCACTTTGGCGATGCGGACGTGATACTCGGCATACCACGATGCTTTCCCTCCAGCCTGCGCGCGTTGGTGCTCGGCGTTGCGCTTCCACGCGAGGATCGCCGCCTCGTCGCGCCAGTAACTCACGGTGATGCCGAGCCCGTCGGCGCCCCGGGCGCTTTCGATGCCGAGAAAGCCATCTTGCGTCGCGCCGAGCTCGACCATGCGGTCGGCCATTGCGCCGTAGCCGTGGTCGCCTTCCGTGCGCTTCGAGGTAAAAATGACCGCGTAGTAGGGCGGCTCCGGCGTGCGTGCGAGGGCGTTGGGCGGGGTGCTCATGACGTCGCCTTTTTCAAGACCAGCATCGAGCCTGTGCCGACGAAAAACTCGTAGTTCACCGGCACGACTTCGCTCGCGATGCCCGACTCACTTAACTCCGCCCGCAACGCCGCCAATTCCGGGTAACGCCGGCCGTCGGACCCGCACACCGGATGGATGCGCACTTCGCCCGCGCTCACCCGCACGAGCTCACGGCACGCCGCCACGTGCCACGCGAGATCGAACCGCCGCGCATAGACGAAGAGCAGGTGCGCGCACAGCACGAGGTCGAAGGCCCCGTCGAGAAACGGCAGCTTCGGCAACCGCGCCCCGACATAGCGCCCGTGCGCGAAGTGCGCTTCGTAGTCGTCCAAAAATCGACGCGCCGCCGTCCTGCGATCCCGCTCCGCAGCCTCAATTGAGGGAAACGAATGAAACCTCAGCAGGTGCGGTTTGGCCCGCATCTGCTCGAACATTTTCGCGTAATCGAGCTGCACGTGCGTCGCCAGTGTCGCCACCGGACACCCGTAGAGCGGATCCGTCGCCACCGCATCAACCCCGAGCTTACTCGCCTCGGCGACAAAGGACGCCGGCCCCGAAGCTACATCGAGCACGGACCGGCCGTGAATCGCTTTAAGATCGAGGGCAAAAAATTGGACATACTCGGCCAGTGTTCGGCCGAAGAAGGAAACGGTGGGCAATTCAAGTTCAGAGCCGAGCGAAGCCGGACTCGAAGAAAACGAAACAGAGGACATGGGAGAGAAGGTCAGAAATCGGTTGAACGGGCAGAAGCGGGTAGATCGGGAAACAAAAAGCCCGACTCGGCAGAGTCGGGCTTGGCGGTGGTCGGCAGGAGCGGCCTAGGCAGCTCGGGCGTCTGTTTGAAGACGCTTCACCATCGCCATGCCGGCGCGTGCCACCACGCCGGCAACTGGGCCGGACGGAGGGATGAGGTGGGCGCTTTAAAATTCACGGGCCTAGAAAACGAACGTCGCGAAAACCGATGCAAACCGAAAATCCCGCTTCCGCTATTTTTTCCCGCGAAACACCGAGCGCGCGAAACCGAATGGATTCCGCGTCAATCGGGTCATCACCGACATCGTATGTTCACCCGCCATCGGTTCCCCCGACCGCTCGTCGGGCGCGGCGGCAGCCAAGGCTTGCTCCCGGGCCAAGACCGAATCTTCCCGCGCCGCGACATTGGCCAGGCGACGGGTGAACTCCGCCATCTCCGCTTTCATCGCCAAACGGTCGTCGCGGAAGTGGGCCTGTTCCGCATCAAGCAACTCCCGCGCGCGGATCAGTTTGTCCCATGCCGATTGGAGGGAAAGCTCACCCGCCGGGAAAGGGGAGACCGAGGTCGTCGATTCGGGCTCACGCCGTCCGTCAATGTCTGCCTGCATCGCACGGAGCTGGGCCTCATACGCCCGAAGATTCTCCTCCCGTTCACGCAGGGCCTGCCACTCCGCCTCAAGCCGCAGCCGCTCGGTCGACTCGACGGACGACTCGGCTGGTGCGCCGGCGGCCAAAAGCGAACGCTGTCCTCGCTTCAACCGGAGTTCAATGGGCGTGGCGGAAAAGTTGGGTGGAGATGAGTTCATGAGCACACGTTACCCTAGTCATAAGCTCTCGCCTAGGGGTGCGCCCGGGTTTCACCCGGCTTTTACCGTGGTTGGACCTGAATTTCCAAAAAATTGACAACCTCGCCGCGATTCAGGCGGCGCTCCTTTGTCGTTCTTCCACCCTTACACCCGGTTTGTCACGCTCCCGTTCGTCGCAGCAATGAACGACTCATCGCCGCGGGAGCCTTCGACAATTTCGCAAAAATCGGCACCGCCACATCTGGCTCCGAGGACTCCGCAGGGTGTGCCTCCGCCCCACCGCCGGCCTCCATTGCCGCCAATTGCTGCTCCCGCTCGGCTACCTTGGCTTCCCGTTCGGCCACCGCTTGCGCACGGCGCCGCACCACGGCCGTTTCATCGCGCAAGGCAATCCGGTCCCCGCGCAAGTGCGCCTGCTCCGATTCGAGCAGCTCGCGGGCTCGGATCAATTTGTCCCATTCCGCCTGAAGCGCGCCCGAGTCTCCGGAGAACGGCGCTCGCGTCGCGGTTTTCGTCCGCACCGAGACCTTCGGTGGCTGCGTAGATTGCCGCTTGAGCTTCGCCGCATCGATCTCCGCCTGCATCGCACGCAGACGCTTCTCGAAGACCCGCAGATTCGCTTCGGTTTCGCGCAACTCGGCCAAATCGGCGTCGAGCTGCGCCCGTTCTTCCGCGAACGAAAGTTTCCCGACCACCGGCGCCGCCAACAACGGCGCCCGCGTGGCCCCGCGACCACGTCGGCCGCTTCCGTTTTGCAAAGATGACAATTCGGTCATGTCAGGAACGAAAACCGCCCCGCCCCGCATGGCAACGACGCAGCCTGCTTCTACGCATTCTTCCCACGTCGCGCCGGCGCCGGCGATTCGCTTCAGGCGCGGAAAATCACATCCTCGCGATTGAACATCCGCACCGTCACCGCCAATGCCGCCGCCGCATAGACGCTCGTCGAACCAAAAATGATCGCGATGTAGCCCCAATTCCAAACTCCCGAGAGCATCTCCTTGCAAACCAGCGACAGATTTAGAATCGGCACGAGCGCGGTCTTCGCGCTCAGTTCAACTCCCGGCAGCATTCCGATCATTGCGGGCAAAATGATCACAAAAATCAGCGGCGCGACATAGCTCTGCGCCTCCTTGTAGCTCTTGGCGAAAAGCGAAACCGCCAACAACACCGCCGCGAAAAGCACAGCTACGGGCGCGATCATCGCAAACACGCCCAACACTCCCACCGGATCAATAAACGGAATGAACCCCGAGCCCGATTTCGCACCCGCCGCACCGCCGGACATCGCCCCCATGCCTTTGCCGGCACTCATCAAATTGCCCCCGACCAAGATGGTCAGGGTCATCGAGGCGAGTGACAGCGCGATCGTCGCCAGCGAACCGGTCAGCACCATCAAAAACTTCCCCAGCACAATATTGAGGCGGTTCACCGGACTGCAAAGCAGCGTCTCCATCGTGCCCCGTTCCTTCTCTCCCGCCGTGAGATCAATCGCGGGATACATCGCACCGGTAAAACACAGCATGATGATCAGGTAGGGAATAAAACCTCCCACGATGTTGCCGCCGACTTTCTCGGGCGGGGCGACATTTTGCCGCGTGGTCTCAAAGGGTTTGATCAACGCCAACGGCAGCCCGCGATCGGCCAACCGCGCCTCAACGGTCTTGTCGCGAAAGGCGCGCAAAAACTTCTCCACTTCACCGGCGCCCATGCCGGACTTCATTTCACCCTCGTAGTGAAAAATCGTCACGGTTTTCACCTCGCCCGCGCGCAAGGCGGCCTCAAAACCCGCCGGCAATTCCACGGCCACCCGCACCTTCTTCTCCGAGATCAATGTTTTGAAATCACCGGCCGGCTCGACCACGCGAAACCGCTTATCGTCTTTGATTGCCCTGACCAAACCGGGCGAATCCGCACCGCCCACGATCACCACCGAGGTCGCCTCGTCCCGGGCCTGCTTGACGACCTTGGTCATGACCGCACCGGCACCAAAAAAAAGCCCGGGCATCACCAAGGTGGGGATCACAATGGTCGAGATCAGGGTGCGCCGGTCGCGCAACGAGTCGCGCAGCTCTTTCAGGTAAATCGTGACGATATGGTGCCAGTTCATATTGGGATTCTCCGTTGCTCAGATCTTGGCCGCCGCCGCCAACGCGGCCTCGCCGCCGACCGCTTTGACGAAAATTTCTTCCATGTCGCGCTCGGCGAAACGTTCCTGCAATTGCGCGAGCGTGCCCTCGGCGACGAGGCGGCCGCCGTGGATGATACCGATCACGTCGCAGAGTTTTTCCACTTCGCTCATGACGTGGGTGGAGTAGATCACGGTCTTGCCCCGCGCCCGGCAGTCGCGGACGAACTTCACGATCGCGCGCGCCGTCATCACATCGAGCCCAAGCGTCGGTTCGTCGAAAATCATGACGGCCGGATCATGGATCAACGTGCGGGCGATCGAAGTTTTCTGCTTCATACCGGTGGAAAACTTGTCGCAGCGGCGATCCAAGAACTCATGCATGTCGAGTTCGTCCGCCAGCCGCTTGATGCGTGCGCGCACCTCGGCCGGTGACAGGTCGTTGAGCGCACCGAAATACGCGATCATCTCCCTCGCCGTCAGCCGGCCGTAAAGCGCCGTCGAGGCGGCGAGGAAGCCCACATTGGCCCGCACCTTCTCGGGCGCCGCCACGACATCGTGCCCCGCCACCACTGCCGAGCCCGTCGTGGGCTTGAGCAACGTGGCCAACATCCGGAGGCTGGTCGTCTTCCCCGCACCGTTGGCTCCGAGCAGTCCGTAAATCTGGCCGGGCGCGACGGTGAACGAGACATCACGGGCGGCATAAATCTCGCCGCGCTTTTTGTCGCGAAACGTTTTGGTGAGGGAGTGGGCTTCGATCATGGGAAAGGGATGGGCCTAAGAGGGCGGTGCCCACGGAACACACGGAATACACGGAAAACAATCCGATGAATTATCCTTCCGTGTATTCCGTGTGTTCCGTGGGCCAAAAATTCAGAGACTCATCTGCTCGCGAAACTCCTGCGCCTGTCGGCGGCTCAGTTCGACTTTTGCCCCGCCCTTGAGATGGACCAGCAGACCGCCGCTGAACCAAGGCTCGATCTTGTCGACCCAGGCGAGGTTGATGATCTGTCGCCGGTTCGCGCGGAAGAAAAATTTGGCGTCGAGCCGCTCCTCCATCGCGTTGAGCGACCGAAAGAGCTGGGGCTGCGCATCGGCGAAATGAACGCGCGTGTAGTTCCCCTCGCTTTCGAGCAGCCGGATCGTCCTCACCTCGACGAACCAGCAGCGGTCGCCTTCGCGCACAAAGACCTTGTCCTCGTTGGCCAATCGGCCGGTCGGTGCCGCCGCGGGGGCTCCGGCCGGGCGTTCCTCCAACCGGGCGAGCGCCGTCGCCAGCCGCGCCGGGTCGACGGGCTTGAGCAGATAGTCCAGCGCGTTGAGCTCAAACGCCTTCACCGCAAATTCATCGTAGGCGGTGGTGAAGATCACCCGCGGTGCGGGCGGTTCGAGCGATTCGAGCAACTCCAGACCGGTCTCGCCCGGCATCTGCACATCGAGAAACACCAAATCGGGCCGCACGCTGCCGATCAATTCTCGCGCCTGCTTGGCGGTGCTCGCCTCGCCGACGATCTCAATGTGGGGAAAGGCCACGAGCAGCCGGCGGAGTTCGTTTCGCGCCAACCTCTCGTCGTCGATCAACAGGGCTTTCATGCGGCGGCGGGTCGAAGTGGGATCAACGCTTCGGCCACCACGACCGCCGGCGAAAGCGCGCGCAATTCAAGCGTCGCCCGCTCGCCAAACAACAACCGCAGCCGCTCGCCGGCATTGCGCAGACCGAGACCGGTCGAGGCTTCACGGCGCACGGCTGCCACCGGTGGCACCGCGATCGAGATCGAGGGAAGTGAACCGGGATTGGTGACCTGCAGGCGCAAAAATCCGGCTTCATTTCGCGCGATGATGGCAATCTCGCCGCCTTCGGGTCGCTGGGAAATTCCGTATTTCACCGCGTTCTCCACCAGCGTCTGCAGCAACATCGGCGGCACCGGCAGGTGCAACGTCTCCGGCGCGACATCGAGGCGCAGACGCAGGCGCTCCTCGTGCCGCACCTGCTCGAGTGCGAGGTAGTCGTTTACCACTTTCAACTCGTCTTCAAACGGCACGGTCTCGAGTTGGCTGCTTTGCAAAGAATAGCGGAGCAAGTTGGCCAACTGCGTCACGGCCAGCCGCGCCCGCGCGGGATCTTCGTCGATGAGCGCACGGAGAGAATTGAGCGAATTGAAGATGAAGTGGGGATTCACCTGCGACTTGAGCGCACGCAGCTCCGAATCCTTCACCGCCGCCATCAGCCGCAACCGCTCGATCTCGGAGCGGTTAAAGCGGTCGAAAAGATGGTAGATAAAATAGCACGAGAACCAGCCGAGCATCAGGATACTGAGGTTGACCCAGTTGATGCCGAAAATGAGCCACGGACTGAATTTACTGTCCCATTCCTCCCGCAGAAGACCGTAACTGTAAATAAAGCTGGTCGCATTCCACACCGCCGCCAACGCCACGGCGGCCAGCAGCACGCGGGGCAACAAAGCGCGCCAGCCCAGATCCCGCCACGCCCAGCGACGGATAAACGGCCGGAAATAATGCGTCAGCAAAAGCCCCGACGTCACCATCATCACAATCATGGCCGCCGTCGTGAGCCCGTCGTGCTTGGCCCGAGACGCGCTCAGACTCATCGAGATCACCAGCTGCACTGCAAAAAAGAGCCCCCAGCCCACGGTTTGGCACAACACATAGAGCCGCATCTTGGCGCGCATGCGGCGAGCCTCGTCGCCGGGAGGTGGCAGGGGCGTGGGGTGGATCATTGGAGCGGTTCCGATTTCACCGACCACACCAGCAGGCGAACCGCTACTTTGGCAACGCCGCTCGCGACGACCACCGCCCCCGCATCGGCTCGCACGATCAAAAGCGGGCCCAGCGCAGCCTTCCGGCGCACCTCAAGACTTCCCGCGAGCAGCCCGACACCTCCGGATACAACAACGGCGTTCAACGCGAGCACCATGACAAGCAGAGGTCTGAACTTCATCTCCCCACCTTAACGGTCTTCACCTCCGTTGCCTCACCCTTCGGGATGAGCGGGCGACGCACCGGGATGAACGGCGGCTTGTCACGTTCCGACCCCGATCTAGCTTTGAAACATGCAACCCCACGTCGTCGTCGTTGGCAGTTTTGTCCAAGATCTCACCTGGAAGTGCGCCGCCTTTCCCGCTGCGGGCGAGACCGTCGTCGGCACATTCGTCACGGGCCCCGGCGGCAAGGGTTCCAATCAAGCCATTGCCGCGGGACGCGCCGGCGCCCGCACCCTGTTCGTCGGCGCCGTCGGCCGCGATGCCTTTGCGGCCGATGCGAAAAAGTTTTACCGGGCGGAGAGAATCGGCGCGCGCTTCGTCGAGAAGCCGCCGCACGCCACCGGCACGGCCGCGATTCTCGTCAACACCGCCGGCCAAAACGAGATCATCGTCGCCCTCGGCGCCAACGTCGCACTCCGTCCCACTGATGTGCCCGCCGCCGCCCTGCGCCACGCGCGCGTGGTCGTCACCCAGCACGAATCCGACCTGCGCACCGTCGCCGCCGTGCTCCGCGCCGCCCGCCGCGCCGGCGCAATCACCGTGCACAATCCTGCACCGATGCGCCCCGACTTCGACCCCGCCCTTCTGAAACACGTCGATGTGCTCATCCCCAACGAATCCGAATTCGCCGCGATCGTGAATCAGCTCGGCATCGGCCACGCGAAAAAAGTCTTGCCCGACGAAGTCGCCGCGCTGCCGGCGGAGCAACTCCAGTCGCTTTGCCGCGCGCTCAAAGTGCCGACGGTGATCGTCACGCTGGGTGCGAAAGGCGTGTTCGTATCGCAGGCCGCCGGCGGCACTTTGATCCCGTCGCACCGGGTGAAGGTCGTCGACACCACCGGCGCCGGCGACGCGTTCTGCGGCGGCTTCGCGGCCGGACTGGTGAAATTTGACGGCGACACCCTCGCCGCCGCCCGTTTCGGCAACGCCGTCGCCGCGCTCTCCGTCACCAAATTCGGCACTGCACCATCGATGCCGACGGCGCGCGAGATCGCACGCTTCCTGCGGCGCTGAAACGTCGTTACCGCCTCACGCCCCCACGGGGTGCCACGTCGTCTTGAACTCCAACGTCTCGCGGATCGCCTCGAGACTCTGCGCGCTGTCGGCCAGCCAGTCGTGTTTGTCCTCGGCCTTCCGCAGGTGCGTGCGCTTCACACTGTCGGCGGCGCCGATCGCGAGGGCCTTGCGTTCCTCGGCGTTAACCACGGCGCTGATCGCGCGCAGGTGGGTGTGCGTCGCAAACGTGGAGATCAGTTCTTTGCGGAAACCGGTGAGCAAATTGACCACGCCGCCGGGCAGATCGCTCGTCGCGAGAATCTCGCCCAGCACAATTGCGGGATAGGGCTGCGAGGAAGAAGCCAGCGCAACCACGGTGTTGCCGCTGGCAATGGCCGGAGCGATGAGGGAAATCAACGCAAGCAACGGAGCCTCGTCCGGCGCGATCACGCCGATGATGCCCATGGGCTCGGTCACGGTGAAATTGAAATACGGCGCCGCCACGGGATTCACGTTGCCGAGCACCTGTTCGTATTTGTCGGTCCAGCCGGCGTAATAAATCAACCGGTCAATGCTAGCGCGCACCTCGCGCGCAGCGGCTATTCCGGCCTTTTCTCCAACAGGATTGAAGGCAACCACCATCTCAACCGTGCGAGCCTCGAGCATCTCAGCCATCCGGTAGAGAATCTGCCCACGGTTGTAGGCCGTGCGCTTCGCCCAGCCGGGACCGGCCTTGGCGGCGGCCTCGACGGCGTTGCGCAGATCCTTGCGCGTGCACTGCGGGATGTTGGCAAAAAATTCGCCGGAGGCGTTCTTCAACGGGAACACACGCGCGCTCTCGGAGCGGATAAACGCGCCGCCAACGTAAACTTTCGGGGTCTTGGTGATGGGAAGTCGGGCCATGGTCGGAGTTGCCCGCGAATCACGCGAATGAGCGCGAATTCAATCAGGCCTTAGGAAGATTTGTTTGAAATGATTCGCGTCGATTCGCGGGTTTCGCGGGCGATACGTTGAGCTTAGACGAGTTTGCAGTAATCAAGCAGCCCCTGCCGGCCGCCCTCGCGGCCGAAGCCGCTTTCTTTGTAGCCGCCGAAGGGCGACGTGGGATCGAACTTGTTGTAGGTATTCGCCCAGACGACGCCGGCTTTGAGCTCCGTGGACATCTTCAAAATCCGTGAGCCCTTGTCGGTCCAGACGCCGGCGCTGAGGCCGTAAGCGGTGTTGTTGGCCTTCTCGATCGCCTCATCGACCGTGCGGAACGTCAGGATCGAAAGCACCGGGCCGAAAATTTCCTCGCGCGCCACCCGGCTGCTCATGCTCACGCCGGAGAAAATCGTCGGTCGGAAGTAAAAACCTTTCGCCGGCAGCTTGCACGCCGGTTGAAACACCTCGCCGCCCTCTTTCACTCCGGCGGCGACGAGCCGGGTAATCTTGTCGAGCTGCTCGCGCGAGTTGATCGCACCGATGTCGGTGTTCTTGTCCATCGGATCACCCACGCGGAGGGTGCGGATGCGGTTCTTGAGTTTCGCGAGGACTTTCTCCGCCACGCTCTCCTGCACGAGCAAACGCGAACCCGCGCAGCACACGTGGCCTTGGTTAAAAAAGATGCCGTTGACGATGCCCTCGACGGCTTGGTCGAGCGGCGCGTCGTCGAACACGATGTTTGCCGCCTTGCCGCCGAGTTCCATCGTCATCTTTTTGTCCGAGCCCGCGAGGGCGCGCATGATGATCTTGCCGACTTCGGTCGAGCCGGTGAACGCGATCTTCGCCGGCGTCGGATGGTTCATCACCGCCGCGCCGACTTCGCCCGCGCCCGTCACAAAATTGACGACGCCCGGCGGCAGGCCGGCGTCCTGAAAAATCTCCGCGAGCTTGAGCGCCGTGATCGACG
>CALSBN010000139.1:0-13268 GCA_943373185.1 Opitutus sp. GAS368
GCGGCTCGAAGGATTTGCTCGTGCGGGCAGCGGGGCCGGGGCTGGCGACGTTTGGATTGTCGGCATTTATGGCCGATCCGCGGATGGAGTTGTTTCGGGAAGGGGTGAAGGTAGCGGACAACAACGATTGGCCGGCGGCGTTTGCACCCGTGTTTTCAGGGTTGGGCGCTTTCCCGTTTCCGTCGGCGAGTCGCGATGCGGCGTTGCTTCGGCCGGTGCGCGGGCTGCACACGGTCGAGATCACGGGCACCACGGGCGGGACGGTGCTCGCCGAGGTCTATGATGCGGGCAGTGGAAGCGCGGCGCGGTTGATCGGCTTGTCGGCGCGCAACCGCGTGGGCACCGGCGACGATGTGCTGATCGCGGGATTCTATCTGAGCGGCACGGGGACGCGCCGCGTCTTGATCCGCGGTATTGGGCCGGCGTTGGGGCTGCCGCCGTTTAATCTCCCGGGAGTGTTGGCCAACCCGACGATTGAGGTGCGGGATGGATCGGGGCGGATTGCCGAGAACGATGATTGGAGTCCGGCGCTGGCGGCGGTGTTTTCGCAGGTGGGGGCGTTTCCGCTCACGCCCGGAAGCCGAGATGCGGCCTTGGTCGTCACACTGTCGGCGGGGATCAGTTACACCGTGCAGGTCTCGGGGGTGGGCGGGGGAGTGGGTGAAGGAATCGTGGAAATCTACGAGGTGCCGTGAGCGCGGTTCGCCTTTGGCTTTCGGCCAACGGGCGAAGGGGCGCAGTTTGGGCGGGATTTCACCAGGCGCCGCGTTGACGCATTGCAACGGGCGGAATCCGCCTCTCGATTCGAGTGATGAAAATGATCACCGAGTTACAGCGTCGGGCCTCGCCGTTTCCCAAGCCGCAGGCCATTTATGCGGAAGGTGGCACGCTGTGGCTGAGCTCGCGGCAGACGAAAAAGTTCTACGCCGTCGACTGCGCTTCGTGGCAGGTGACGTGGGACTGTGAGGTGCCGGAGGGCGACACGGTCTGGGGCACGACGAAAGTCGGCGACGACCTTTATGTGGTGTGCGGGGTCGATGCGGTGGACGTCGATGCACGGCGGATTCGCCGCGTGCGGCCCGGCGTGGGTTTTGAATCGGGATTCAGTCTGCCGTGTCCGGACGGGATGGGGTCGCATCTCTCGCACGACGGAGCGTCGCTCGTGCTGAGCCAATGGTATCCGCAGAAGCTGATTTCAATCGGCGCCGACGGAAAACCGGGTCGGGTGCTGGCCGTGCCGCGCCAAGTGGTCGGGCAGTGCTTCGCGCACGGGGCTTTTTATCTGGCGACCACGACGGACGAAGAATCGAACGACTACTTTATCGAGCGGCTCGATCCGGCCACCGGCGGCTGCGAGATACTGGCCAAGCTGGGCTTCTCGGCGCGAGGGCTGGCCTTCGACGGGACGAGCTTCTGGACGAATCACCGCGAGCAGAACGAAATCGTGGCGTTTGCGCGGGTGGGGTGAGAGGAAAGATTTTTTTATCCACGAATGGGCGCGAAGGGACGCGAATTCTGACCGAGATAGGTAGCGGAGTGTGGGAGCGAGCTTGTTCTTCCCGGCGCGAGCAAGCTCGCTCCCACATCGGACGGACTCAGCCGAGTTTCTTTTTGAAGAACTCGATGGTGCGGGTCCACGAGAGCTCGGCGGCGGCTTTGTCGAAGCGGGGAGTCGTGTCGTTGTGGAAGCCGTGATTCGTGCCGGGGTAGATGAAGGCCTCGTATTCCACCTTGGCGGCTTTCAGCGCGGCTTCCCATGCGGGCCAGCCGGCGTTTACGCGGGTGTCGAGTTCGCCGAAGTGAAGCAGGAGGGCGCCCTTGATCTTGGCGGCGTTCTCGGCTGCGGGTTGACCGCCGTAGTAGGGCGCGGAGGCTTTGACGATCTCGGGCAGGCGCCAGGCGAGGGTGTTGGCCATGCCGCCGCCGTAGCAGAAGCCGGTCACGCCGATCGAGCCGTTGCACTCGGGGTGAGTGTGGAGGAACTGCGTGGCGGCGACGAAGTCTTCGGTGAGTTTCTTGCCGTCCATTTTAGACTGCATCGCGCGTCCCTCATCGTCGGTGCCGGGATAACCGCCCTGCGGGAAAAGCGCGTCCGGAGCGAAGGCGACAAAACCGGCGAGAGCGACACGGCGGGCGACGTCCTCGATGTAGGGATTCAGGCCGCGGTTTTCGTGAATTACGATGACGCCGGGAAGTTTGCCTTTGGTGCCGGCGGGTTTGGCGAGGAGACCGCGGCATTCGCCGTGACCGGCGGGTGAGGGAAATTTTTCATAACGCGTGATGACGCGCGCGTCTTCCTTTGGGACTTGGGCGGCGAAGGCGTAGTGGGGATTGAGCATCTCCAAGAGCGCGAGGGCGGTGACGCCGCCGACGGCAAACTTGGCGGCGCGCTCGAGAAACGTGCGCCGGTCGATCTGGCCGTGGACGTAGTAGTCGTAGAGGTAGAGCAGCTCTTGGTCGAATTCTTGGGCGGATTTGCGTTCCATGTCTTTAGGGGACTGAGGGTGGGACTGAGCAGGGAGGACGGAGGGAAGCCGGGCGGATGTGGCGGCGGGCGTCAAAGGGGAATCGCGGGCGGGTTGGATCAACCCGGTCGTTGCATTCAAGCTGGCCTCACGACGGACAGTTTTCGGAATTGTTCGCGAAAGAAGCCGTCGTCTTTCGTAGCAAGCCGGGTGGCGCGAATCGCGGCGTGGGCACCAATCAGGAAGTCGGCGGTAAGGCGGAGGCGTTTGCCGCCGGCTTTGCGGTAGCGGTCCTGAATCTCGCCGGCCAAGTTGGCGACCGTTTCATCGGATGGATCGAAGTGGACGCCGAGTTGGGCGAAGAAACCGGCGTGCGCGGTGGCGTTGGGAAACGCGGGACGGGTTTCAGCCCAGACGATGTCGCAGACAATCAAGCGTCCTTCTGCGCGGCACTCGGCCAGCTTCTCCAACCATGCGGAACCGTCTTCTTCTCCCTTGGCGATGGCCCACAGGACGGAACTGTCCACCGCAGTGGTCACAGGCTGCTGCGGTTATAGCCGCGCAGTTCGCGGAGGATTTGGGTCGAGGTCTTGCCGGGCTCAAAGTTTTTGGCGGCGCCGAGAGCTCCGCGCATGGCCTCCACGTCGAAGTCGTGCTTGGGCTTGGCCCGCAAATCGGCGGATTGCTCATCAAAAACTAGTTTCATACCCGGCTTGAGGTGAAACTTTTTCCGCAACTTGGCCGGGATTGTGATCTGATATTTGCTGCTGACCGTAGCTTGCATGGCGAAACGGTAAGTTGGGGCACTTGGTGGTCAAGCCTAGCACCCTGAAGTAACTCGAAACCGACTGCGCCGTCAAGTTGGGGGCGAGCCACGAATTCCCGTTTCTTGCAGATTACTGGAGTGAAAAGGCACGATGTAGTGGACTGACTACAGCAATGGCGACAGGTTCGCGGTGATTTGCGCGCGTGGGGGCGGTTTGGCCAGACAGTGGCGTGCCACGCGGAAATCAATAGATGACGTTACACGGATTGGTCTATTCTTCGATTTCGTAGTTTCCCGACAACAAGGCGGCGACCCAGAAGATCGCCCCGATTACAGCAATCCCTGCCATTCCGCCCATGAATGCTCTCCCTAGTCGGTCCGCGAGCTTTGAGTCGTTGGCTTTGTTGAACGCATATAGGGCTCCTATCAAAAAGGGGACATAAACAATCCACCATCTAGTCTTTGTTGCTGCTGCGATGATCAGGAGTAATGTCATGAGTAGTTATGGTTTAGAATTTAGCTCTTGTCCGACTTGGTTAAGCAAATTTCGAGCCGCTCTCTGGACGTCGTTCTCAGGGTGGCCAAGTGCTCCAATTAGCATTTTTAGGGCCGCCTCGTCTGCGACGTCGATCTCACCCGTTTTTTGTGCAATGACGCGAGTCATGCCGTTAGTGATAGTTGCGGTGATGGTTATCATTTTTGGGTTATGCTGTTTTGTGAGTTTTCTACACGTTAAGGCTCTTAGTGATTTGGGGATATTCCCTCCGGACTGACTTTGTGTTTCCCTATGAAACCCAAGTTCGGGCATTATAGAACAGCTTCATCCAAGGGGAATCTTCGCCCCAGTTTTTTGGGGCCCAGCTCATGCAGGCGCTGCGGTGGACGCGCTCGGGGTGGGGCATCATAATTGTCACGCGGCCGGTGGTTGTCGTGAGGGCGGTGAGGCCTTGGGGCGAGCCGTTTGGGTTGAGCGGGTAACGCTCCGTGGGCTGGTGGTGGTTGTCGACGAAGCGGGCGGCTACGAGGCCGGAGGTGGCGCAGTGCGTGAGTGCGGTGGCGTCGGCGAACTCGGTAAAGCCTTCGCCGTGGGCGACGGCGATGGGGAGCACGCTGCCGGTCATGCCGGCGAAGAGGATGCTCGGGCTCGGCTCGATTTTGACCGAGACGAAGCGGCTTTCGTAGCGCTCGCTTTGGTTCTGCACGAAACGCGGCCAGTGGTCGGAGCCCGGGATGATCGACTTGAGGTTGCTCAGCATCTGGCAGCCGTTGCACACGCCGAGCGCGAAGGTGTCTTCGCGCGCGAAGAAGGCGGCAAACTCGGCGCGGGCATGATCGTTGAACAAAATGCTCTTGGCCCAGCCCTCGCCGGCGCCGAGGACGTCGCCGTAGCTGAAGCCGCCGCACGCGGCGAGGCCGCGGAAGTCGCGGAGAGTGACACGGCCGCTGAGGATGTCGGTCATGTGGACATCGACGGCGCGGAAACCGGCGCGGGTGAAAGCGGCGGCCATCTCGACTTCGCCGTTTACGCCTTGCTCGCGGAGGATGGCGATGGCCGGACGAGGACGGCCGGGAAGTTGAGAGTTGAGGGCTGAGGGTTGAGAGTCGGAATCGGAAACGGAGAAGGTGACGATGGGGGTGATCCCGGGGTTGGTGCGGTCTTGGCGGAGTTGGTGTTCTGAATCGGCGCAGGTGGGGTGGTCGCGGAGGGCGGCCATGCGGTGCGTCACATCCGACCACACGGCGCGGAGGGCGAAGAGGTCTTCATCCAGGAGGATTTTTCCGCCGCGCTTGATGCGGAAGCGCTGCTCGCGGTTGAGCGTGCCGATGCGCGTGGTGCAGGCTTTGAAGCCATGTTGGCGGAGCGTCTGCGAAACGGAGTCGAGGTCGGCGGTGCGGATCTGGATGACGGCGCCGAGTTCTTCGTTGAAGAGGGTGCTGTCGACATTGTGGCCGGAGAGAATTTCGAGATCGACGCCCGTGTGGCCGGCGAAGGCCATTTCGGCGACAGTGGCGAGGAGGCCACCGTCGGAGCGGTCGTGGTAGGCGAGAAGTTTGCCGTCGCGGCCGAGCAGCTGGATGGCGGCCCAAAACTGCTTGAGGTCATGGGCGCTGTCGACGTCGGGCGGGGCCTCGCCCATCTGCGAAACGACTTGGGCGAGGATGGAGCCGCCGAGGCGGTTTTTGCCGCGGCCGAGATCGATCAAGAGAAGGACGGTGTCGCCGATCAGATCGGCGGGTTGAGAGGTGAGCGTTGAGGGTTGAGAGGCAGAATCCGGACGGGCGTCGGCGAGCGACGCTCCTACGCGATCATACTGGAGTTGCGGGGTGAGGGTGAGGCGGATGTCAGTGACGGCGGCGAACGCGGAGATGATGAGCGAGGTAGGCGCGGTGATGCGTTTGTGCAGGCCTTCCTTTTGGCCGACGGCGGGCTCCTTCCACGCGGTGCTCATGCTCATCGAGTCTTTGCCGACGGGAATCGTGATCCCGAGCGCGGGGCAGAGATCGAGGCCGATGGCGGAGACGGCGGCGTAGAGGTCGGCGCCGTCGCCAGCGATGGCGGGAGCGGCCATCCAGTTGGCGGACAGGTTTACTTTGCCGAGCTCGCCGATCTGGGCGGCGGCGAGATTGGTGAGGGCTTCGCCGACGGCGAGGCGGGCGGATGCGGCGGCGTCGTTGATGGCGACGGGTGTGCGCTCGCCCATGGCCATCGCTTCGCCGGTGTAGACATCGAAGGCGGCAGCGGTGACGGCGCAGTCGGCGACGGGAACTTGCCACGGACCGACCATCTGGTCGCGGGCGATGAGGCCGCCGAGGGAGCGGTCGCCGATGGAGATAAGGAACGTCTTGTCGGCCACGGCCGGGTGCGAGAGCACGCGGTGGACGATATCGAGCAGCGTGAGCTCGCCGAGATCGAGACGCTTGCGCGGGCGGGCGAGGGTGACGTCGGTGCGGGTCATGCGCGGCGGTTTGCCGAGCAGGACGTCGAGCGGGAGGTCGATGGGGGTGTTCTTGAAATGCGAATCCTCGAGGACGAGTTGTTTCTCGACGGTGGCCTCGCCGACGACGGCGAAGGGGCAACGCTCGCGTTCGCAGAGGGCACGGAAGGCGGCGAGGCGGGCGGAGGGAACCGCGAGGACGTAGCGCTCTTGCGACTCGTTGCACCAAATCTCGAGCGGGGACATGCCGGGTTCGGCGTTGGGGACGGAGCGGAGTTGGAATTTTCCGCCGCGACCGCCGTCGTTGACGAGCTCAGGGAGCGCGTTGGAGATGCCGCCGGCGCCGACATCGTGGATGAACGAAATGGGATTCTCCGCGCCGAGCGCCCAGCACCGATCAATGACCTCTTGGCAACGGCGCTCCATCTCGGCGTTGTCGCGCTGCACGCTGGCGAAATCGAGATCGGCGTGGGCGGCACCGCCGGTGAGCGAGCTGGCGGCACCGCCGCCGAGACCGATGAGCATGGCGGGCCCGCCGAGGACGATGAGGTGGTCGCCGGGATTGATGGCGTCCTTTTTGACGTGTTCGGCGCGGATGTTGCCGAGGCCGCCGGCGAGCATGATGGGCTTGTGGTAGCCGCGGAGCTCGGTGCCGCGTGCGTTGGGCACTTCTTGTTCAAAGGTGCGGAAGTAGCCGTTGATCGCGGGCCGGCCGAACTCGTTGTTGAAGGCGGCGGCGCCCAGCGGGCCTTCGAGCATGATTTCGAGGGCGGAGACGATGCGGGCAGGTTTGCCGAAATCGTTTTCCCACGGCCGAACAGCTCCGGGGATTCTCAGATTTGAAACGGAGAAACCGACCAGACCGGCTTTCGGTTTTCCGCCGCGGCCGGTCGCGCCCTCGTCGCGGATCTCGCCGCCGGAGCCGGTGGCGGCGCCGGGAAATGGTGAAATGGCGGTCGGGTGGTTGTGGGTCTCGACCTTGCAGAGAATGTGAATGTCCTCCTCGTGCGGGGCGTATTCGTGCGTGACCGGGTTGGCGAAGAAGCGGCCTCCGCGGGTGCCGGTGAGGACGGCGGCGTTGTCCTTGTAGGCGGAGAGGATGCCGTAGGGGTGCAACGCGTAGGTGTTCTTGATCATCTGGAACAGCGACTGGTCTTGGGGCTGGCCGTCGATGGTCCACGTGGCGTTGAAAATCTTGTGGCGGCAGTGCTCGGAGTTGGCCTGGGCGAACATCATCAGCTCGATGTCGTTGGGGTCGCGGCCGAGGGTGGTGAAGGCGTTGACGAGGTAGTCGATCTCGTCGTCGGCAAGTGCGAGGCCGAGGTATTGGTTGGCGACGACGAGGGCGCTGCGGCCGGCGGCGAGAACGGGAATGGACTTCATCGGACGCGGTTGCTCGTGGCGGAAGAGCGCGGCGCAGGCGTCGAGGTCGCCGAAGACGGACTCCGTCATGCGGTCGTGGAGTTTGGCGCGGAGGGTCTGGAGTTGGGCGGGTTCGAGGGCGGAAAGGGGAAAGGCGACGGCGGGAACATCGAGGTCGACGCTGTAGGCGATGACGCGTTCGAGGCGTTGGACGGTCGTCAGGCCGCAGAGGCGCGCGATGTCGGTGGCTTTGGACGACCACGGAGAAATCGTGCCGGGGCGCGGCGCCACAACCTGGAGCAGGCCGGCAACGGGCGTGACGGTGCGGCGAGGACCGTAGGTGAGCAACTGCGTGAGGACGGAGTGTTCGGCGGGCGAGAGAGGCGCGGTCGTCTCGGCCAAGTGAACGAACTCGGCGGCGAGAGCCCGAACTGGAAGTCCGTCGGCGACGAGCGCAGCCTGGAGCTTTTGGAGTCGGAAGGACGAAAGGGCGGGCGAGCCGCGAAGGATCAACATGGTCGAAGCGTCGGAGTTTCAGGACATCGCGGAGGCGGTCAAGGGAAGCGCGGAGGCGGTCGGAGGATCTTAAGACGCACTGGGATCAGAAAGCCGTTGACGAAATCCGGGAGGCCTTCGAGATGGCCGTTTTTATGAGCTGCGAGCCGCAAATTTTGGATGAAAGCCGGACCGAAACGGGTGTAAGTCTCGGGTGGGATGCAGGGGCCGCCGTATGAGCGACTCGATCACCCACGAATGCGGAATCGCTCTGGTGCGATTGCTGAAGCCGCTCAGTTTCTATCAGGAAAAATACGGGACGCCGCTCTGGGGTTTCACGAAGCTTTTTCTTCTGATGGAGAAGCAGCACAACCGCGGACAAGACGGTGCCGGCGTGTCGTGCGTGAAACTGGACGTGCCGGCCGGCGAGCCCTTCATGTTTCGGGAGCGGTGCGTGAAGAGCAACCCGCTCGACAAGATTTTCAAGGCGCTGCTCGGCCAGTATAACGAGCGGCTCGCGAGCGGCACGATTCACCCGGAGTTCACCGACACGGTGAAGAAGCATTTCGATTTCGGGGGCGAGTCGTTGATGGGGCACCTGCGCTACGGCACCAGCGGCGGCTACAGCCTCAGCTCGTGTCACCCGTTTTTTCGGCGCTCGCCGTGGCCGACGCGCAACTTGGCGCTGTGCGGCAATTTTAATCTGACCAACACGACCGAGCTCAACCAGTCGCTTACCGCGATGGGTCAGCACCCGATCTACGCCACGGATACGCAGGCGATTTTGGAGAAGATCGGTTTCTACCTCGATGAGGAGCACGAGGATATTTATCGGTTTTTGCGCACGCGGAATCTGGCCGGCGAAGAACTCTCGCGGCGCATCAGTGAGGACCTCGATGTGGCGCGTGTGATCCGGCGGGCGGCGGAGAAGTGGGACGGCGGCTACACGCTCTGCGGTCAGATCGGCAACGGCGACGCTTTCGTGGCGCGCGACCCGTCGGGCATTCGGCCGGCGTTCTATTTTCAGAATGACGAAGTGATCGCGTTCGCTTCGGAGCGGGCGCCGCTGATGACGGTGTTCGATCTCGCGGTGGAGCAGGTCAAGGAAGTGGCTCCCGGCCACGTGGTCGTGATCAAGCGCCGGGGAGCGATCAGTTCGGAAGCGTTCACGGCGGCGTTGCCGAGGACGTCCTGTTCCTTCGAGCGCATCTATTTTTCGCGCGGCAACGATGTGGACATTTACCGCGAGCGGCAGGCGCTGGGCGGGCGATTGGCCGACCAGATTTGCCGATCCATCGGGAACGATTGGGCGAACACCGTTTTCAGTTTTATTCCGAACACGGCGGAGGCCGCGTATTACGGGTTGATGTCGGAGTTGCGGACCCGGCGGCGCGGCGAGGTGAAGACGGCGATTTTGAAAGCGAGCACGGCGGGCACGTTGGATGAGGCGCTGTTGGACGAACTGATTCTGAGCAACTGGCCCCGGGGAGAGAAAGTGGTGAGCAAGGACATCAAGATCCGGACGTTTATCGGGCAGGAAGGGATGCGAAATCAGCTCGCGAGCCACGTCTACGACATCACCTACGGTTCGGTGCGGCCCGGCGACAATCTGGTGTGCGTGGACGACTCGATCGTGCGCGGCACGACCCTGCGGAAATCGATTTTGAGGATTCTTACGCGGCTCAATCCGAAGAAAATCGTGATCGTCTCGACGGCGCCGCAGATCCGCTACCCGGATTGCTACGGCATCGATATGTCGGAGTTGGGCAAGTTCGTCGCGTTCGAGGCGGCGGTGGCGCTGCTGAAAGAGCGCGGTCAAGGGGCGGTGCTCGACGAAGTGCACGCCTTGTGCGTGGCGGAAATTGCGAGGCCGACCGGGACAAACCACGTGCGGAAGATCTACGAATCGTTCACGCCAGAGGAGATTTCAGCCAAGATCGTGGAGCGGGTGCGCCCGGCGGATATCGAGTGGAAGGGTGAGATCGAGATCATCTTCCAGACCATCGAGCACCTCCATGCGGCCGTGCCGGAGCATACGGGCGATTGGTATTTCACGGGCAAGTATCCCACCCCGGGCGGCTACCGGGTGGTGAACCAGGCGTTTCTCAACTACTACGAGAAATCAGAAGGCCGGAGTTACTGAGGGCGCAGCGATGGCGAAAAAAGCGCCTGAATCCGTGCTGCCGAAGATCTACGCCGTGCGCCGGCAGAAGGTCGTGCTCGATGCGGATCTGGCGAAGCTATATGGGGTGCCGACGAAGCGACTGAATGAGGCGGTGCGGCGGAATGCCGGGAGGTTTCCGGAGGATTTCTGTTTCTTTATCAGCGCGGAGGAGGACGAAGTTTTAAGATCGCAAATTGCGACCTTAAAGCCGGGTGCAGCGGGTGACGGGAACTTGAGGTCGCAAATTGCGACTTCAAGTTTGGGCCATGGAGGTCGGCGCAGTCTCCCTCGTGTCTTCACCGAGCACGGCGCTCTGATGGCCGCGAACGTTCTGCGGAGCGAACAGGCGGTGCAGATGAGCCTGTATCTGATCCGCGCTTTTGTGGCATTGCGGGAGCAACTGGTTTCCAACCTCTCTACGCTCCGACGCCTTTCCGAAATCGACAAGAAACTCCTGGAGCACGATGTCGTGTTGCGTGAGGTGCTGGAGCGCTTGCAGCCGTTGCTCGATCCTCCGGCGGCGCCGAAGAAACCACTGATTGGTTTTCATCCGGGAAACCGTTAGCCATTCCTCCAATTTCATGTCTCTCAGCTACGAATCTTCCGGGGTAAATTACGATCAGCTCGATGCGTTCAAGCGCGCGTGCCAAAAGGCGGCGAAGACAACGGCGCCGATGTTGGCGAGCCACGGATACGCCGAGCCGGCGAACACACGGGGCGAGAGCTGCTACTTGATGGAGGCGGCGGATCACTTTTTGGCCCACGTCGAGGAGGGGCTGGGCACGAAGAATCTGGTCGCGGATGCCGTGTATGCGGCGACGGGTAAGAATTTCTATCGTGAGATCTCGATCGATACGGTGGCGACGATTGTAAACGACCTGATCACGTGCGGAGCGTTGCCGATCTCGGTGGCGATGCATGCGGCGGTGGGGGAATCGGCGTGGTTCACCGACGGGGCGCGGATGCAGGCGTTGGTCGACGGCTGGGCGGCGGGTTGCAGGAAGGCCGGTGCGGTGTGGGGCGGGGGCGAGACGCCGACCTTGCGCGGGATTGTTAACGCGGAAGCGATCGTGCTCGCGGGCTCGGCGGTCGGAAAAATCTCGCCGAAATCGCAGCGTATCACCGGAGATGTCCGGGAGGGCGACGCGATCATCTTTCTGGCCTCAACCGGCGTGCAGACGAACGGGCTGAGCTTGTGCCGGTTGATCGCGGATAAGTTGCCGCAGGGTTACCAGACGCCGATCGGTCATGGCGACTCGCGCACGTATGGCGAAGCGTTGTTGGCGGCGTCGGCGATCTACGTGGATTTCGTGGGCGAATGTCAGAGGGCGGGATTGAAGCTGAACTATGTCTCGCATGTGACCGGGCACGGTTGGCGAAAACTGATGCGGCTGGACGAGCCGTTTGTTTACGAGATCACCGAGCCGCGCGAGGCGCCGGCGCTGTTTAAATTTATGATGGAGGCGGGGCCGATCACGCTGCGGGAGGCATATGCGACGTTTAATATGGGCATCGGGTTTGCGGCTTATGTCGCGCCGGAGACGGCGGACGCCGTGGTCGCGGCCGCGAAGAGCTGCGGGCACGACGCGTGGATCGCGGGCAAGGTGAAGAAAGAGGGCGCGCGGAAGGCGGTCGTGATTCCCTCGCTCGGATTGGACTACGACGGATCGACGCTCCAGGTGCGGTGAGGTGGGCGGCGGGCGTCTTTTTCAGGCGCTGCGTGCGATGATCACCATGTAACGATTGGCGATCGAGCCGGAGTTCACGAGGCCGTGGAGGCGGCGGGGGTCGAAGATGACGCTTTCGCCAGCTTGGAGACGGAGCGTTTCGTCGCCGAGGGTGAGGGTGGCTTCGCCGGCGAGGAGATGGATGGCTTCCGTGCCGTCGTGTTGATGCGGGGCGTGCGAGGCTTGGCCGGCGGGGACTTCCGAGATGTGAAAATGCAAGGGCTCGCCGCGGAGCGCGTCGTCGATGGAGCAGCGGGCGAGGCCTTTTTTGGTGTGGAGAGTAAAACTCATGGGGCGGAGTCGGTCGGTGCCGGAAGAGCGTGGGTTTTGAGGAAAGCGACGATGAGGGCGGGGGCTTCCGAGGGAAAGGTATGGCCGCCGTCGTGAATGTAGGTGACGACGGGTGCGCCGATTTTGGAGGGATAGGAGACTTGGCCTTGGACGGCGGGTTGGGCGGGGCCGCATTGGTTGATGCGGCGCACGGCGTCGATCATGCGTTCCTGCCAGGCGAACTTTACCAGGTCGTCGTTGCGGCCGGCGAGGTGCCAAACGGGTTTGGGCTTTAGTTTGGGCACGGCGCGGGCGGCGATGGCAGAGGAGGGGGCGAAGGCGGCGAACTGGGCACCGCGCTCGGCCCAGAGCAAATAGGTGAAGCCGCCGCCGTTGGAGTGGCCGGTGGCAAAGAGGCGGCGGTCGTCGATGCGGAATTCGCGGCGAAGGCTGGCGAGCATCGTGTCGAAAAATTTCAGATCACGGTCGTCTTGCGCGCCAGCAGCGGACTGCCAGCCGGATTTCTTGCCATCGGGATCGGTGAGGGCGCCGGGGGTGTTGAGGCCTTGCGGATAGACGACGATGGCTTCGGGCCAAAGCGGGTGAAGCGCCAGGGTGCGCGCGGCGTGGCGCATGGTGCCGCCGTGACCATGGAAGACGAATACAACGGGCGTGGCTTTGGTCGCGGCTTGGGACGGGAAGGCGACGAGGGCTTCGCGAGTTACGCCGGCGACGGTCCAGGTGCGGCGGGTGAGGGCTTCGGCGGCGGGGAGGGAGAGTCCGGTGACGAGGGCGCAGAAAACGAGGAGGTTTAGGCGGAGATTCACGTGCGAGAGAGGATGGTGTTGAGCGCGGTTCTCTCGCAAGACGGGGAGCGAGGGCCGCCGGTTACGGGCACGGAGGACCCGGGTCTTCGAGAAACGCGCGGTAAGGGCGCCTGGGCAACTGGAGTGAAACGGAGGGCGTCGGCGATTGATGCCCCTGCGGGAGGCTACCCACCGTAGCACTCGAGATATTTTAGGCCGGTGCTCGTGTTGAAGAGGACGATGGTGTCGTCGGGCTGCACTTGGTTGGCGGCGAGGA
>CALSBN010000140.1:0-13243 GCA_943373185.1 Opitutus sp. GAS368
TAGCGACCGCCCCAACCGCCCCAATCCGGGCGCTCGGGTGCGTTGAGGCCGTTTTGGATCAGGGAGAGGAAGGTCGGGGTGTCGCCTTCCATGAGGTATTTGGTGTGCGGATGCTGCGCCCCAAGCGGACCCTTGCGGCGGATGTTTTCATCGAGCCAAGGATTATCAACCAAGCTGAAGTCAGCGCCGCCGAAGCGCCCCCAAAAATTGTCGCCGCTGATGCCGCTCCAAGTCGCGTGGTGATAGGCTCCGCCGTCGGCCATGCCCGGGCTGCAGATGTAGAAGAGCGCGGGAAACGTCTTCCGGATCCACGGGCCGCTGTTGTCCTGATCGGAGACCGCATAGACGCGGAGCTTGGCGACGAACTTGGCCAGCTCGGCCGGCGAGCGCGTGGCCTGCACTTTCCAGAGGGCTTGGGCGAGGACGTTGGGACCGCCCCACACCGGAACCCACAGCGGCCGCGGATCGTCGCGGTCGACCGACCGGATAAGCCGCTCCGAGGCGGAGGAATCATGGCCGGCGCCGACGGCGTCCATGCCGTAAAGGGCCGGCCCCTCGTCGATAAGGGAGCGAAGGTAATCGACGGTCGGGTAACCGGGCTCGTGGAGGTTAAGGTTGGCCTGGACCTTGCCGTAGGCCTCGACGATCTCGCGGATGCGCCATGCGGCGGTTTTGTTGCGTTGATGGACGGAGGTAGTGGCGACGAGGGCCTCGACGTCGAACTGGTTGGAGTAGGTCAGAAACCGCACCATCGACTGGGCGTCGTCGGGCTCGTTCTCGATGTCGGTGAGGACAAAGACACGGGGTTTCTCGGCGGCGACAACGGCGGCGAAAAAGACGAGCGCGAGCCACAAGAGGGAGAGTCGGGAAAGCGTCATGCTGGGTAAGGTTGTCCTGGCGGGATCAGAGCGAGCCCGGGGCTTTGAAGTTCTTGGCCGTATCGTCGAGCACGAGCACCCAGTCGTTGCCCGCAGCGGGATCGCCGGGCGGGTTGAAGGTGCGGGTGCCGGAGTTGGCGACCGTGCCGGCGGCGATGGACTCGCCGGTGCGTGGGTTGAACCACGAGACGTTGAGCGTGGTGCCGGAGAGCGCGCCGAGCTTCAGCGTGAAATCGCGACCGGTATAGATGTAGGCGAAGAGGTAGCTCGCTCCGCGCGTGGCGAGCACGCGCTCATATTTCTCGCCTTCAACGCCGGCGACCAACGACTGGTCGGCAACGCGCTCGAAGAACGGACGGGAAAGCATCAGAGCCTTGAGGTGCGGCATCGCGCGGGCGCCGTCGGTTTCGAGGCGGTCCATGATGAAACCCTTCGCGCCGCTGGCGGGTTTTTTCTCGGTGGCGATGTAAACCTGGCGCACAGAGTTTTCGCCGAAGGTGTGGCCGGAGGCACCGGCGAAGACGGACCAGTAGGCGTAACGGCGGGAGTCGGCGCCGGTCCAGTAGGGTTCCTCGGGTTTATGCAGGCCTTGCGGGGTGTTTTCGTAGGCGGGCTCGGCATCGAGCACGGGGCGCTTCGGATCGGCGGCGCGTGCCTCGAGCACGTAGCGCCAGTTGTCTTCGCCGTATTTGCGGCCTTCGGTATCCTGGTCGTAGCGACGGTGACCGGAAGTAAACATGTGGACGTCGAGCCACGCGGAGTCCTTGAACCAATCGGTGGTCACCGTGCGTCCGAAGGGGTGGTAGGCCACCAGCTGATCGGGATTTTCCTTTTGCAAGGTCTCGCCGATCACCTTCCAGACGTCAGTGTTTTCGTGACCGCGCGCGGAGCCGCCGTTGAGCCAGATGACGTTGGCGCGGTCCTTGTAGCGCTTGGCGACCTGCTCGATATAAGGGCGGACTTGCGCGGCGGTGAGCGGCGTGCGGCGCACCATGTGGCTCCACACCGGCGCGATGGCCACGTGGATGCCGTTGGCCGCGGCGGTGTCCACGACGTAGTCCACGTGATCCCAATAATCGTATTGCGCGGGGTCGGCCGGATCGGCGCCGGGGGTGACGTTGAGTTTCGTGAGATCTTCGCCGACGAGCGCGGGACTGCCGGTGATGCTCTTGTCGTTGAGAAACTGGACCACGCAGCACTGCACGACGTTGAAGCCCTTCGCGCGGCGGTTTTCGAAATAGGTCTTCACCTCGGCGCGGGTGAGTTTCTGCGTCATCAGCCAAGCGGTGTCGCCAAGCCAGAAGAACGGGGCGCCGTCGGCCTGTTGAAAATATTGGCCGCCGGGTGAGACGCGCAGCGGGCCCGGCGACGAGGAAGCGACGGACAACGACGTGGCGGCGAGGGCCGCGAGGAGCAGGGATCGGATCATGGGGTTGGGTCAGTTGGGGGTTTTTGCGAGGCGGGCGCGCCATGCGGGGTAATCGTTTTCGAGGAGCGGCGCGGCCCAGGTGCCGTGGTAATCGTAGCCGCTGCGCCGTTCGTAGCCGACCTGCATGAAGTCGTAACGAAACACGGAATCGCGATCGAGATAGACGGGGCGATTCGTTCCGAGCTCGTAGAAACGCGCCCACAACAGCGGCGCCTTCGGGTCGGGCGTGAGCCGGCGTTCGTTGCGACCGTCGGCACCGGCGATCTCATCCAGCCGCTGACCCGCGATAGGCACGGCGCGCAGCCAAGCCACCACACCCTCGATGGCGGCGACAATCTCCGGCGACGGCTTTTCGACCGACATGAGGAATTGGGCGACGGTCACACTCTCGGCTCCGGCGATCGACGGCGGCTCGTATTTGCGGGCCCACGTCGGGTCCAGCGTCTTCTCGTCGTGCTGGGCGCACCAGCCGGTGAGCTTTCCGTCCTGACTGATCTGCGTTTTCAGCACGCAATCGAGACCGCGGGCGAGCGCGGTGGTCGCGCGCGTGCGCCGAGCTTCGTCGACGAACGCATAAGGCGGCCGCCCGGAGGCGACCCCTTGCAACACCTGCATCACGCGGATCATGGCGCCGTCGTTGAAGGTGATGTGGTCGTAGTAATCCCCGCGCAACGGCCAGAACTGCGGCCAGCCGCCATTCGGGTATTGGGCGGCGAGCAGGTATTCGACGCCGCGGAGAAACGATTCGCGGTAGCGGGGTTCGTCGGTGGCGGTGGCGACGAGTGCGAGGAAACGCATGGGCACGGTGGTCGCGTCGTTGTCGAGGCTGTTGGCGCGGCCGCGGCCCTCGGGCGGGATGTCATCCGGAGTGCGCGGCGGCACCGCAAGGTTGGTGCTCTTGGGCCAGCCGCCTTTGGACGACTGATACTGCAGCACGCTGTCGGCGACGGCGCGCGCGGCGGGCGTGGCATACCACTCCGGCGGACGGCGCAGGTAGGAACTGTTCCACGGCGCGGGTGCGGCGGGCGGCAGGGCGAAAGGATCGGCGAGGTAACGCGTCATGCGGGCGGCGATCTCCGCGTGCGGCAGCGAAGCTTCGAGGAAGCCGATCACGCAGATGTGCTCGTTCCCGCTCATGCCGCGGATCTCGTAGTTCTGTTCCCGGCCGGCGCGACCGAAGCTGTAGAGATCCATGTTATGCATGCCATTGGGGCGGATCTGGCGATGGTTCTCGTTGGGCGCGTTGTCGTCGGGCGTCTTGGCGAGGAAGAGCACCTGCTTCGCCTTCGGGTCGCCGATGTAAAACCACTCGGGGGAGAAGTCGGGGAACTCGCCGCGCGGGATCCGCTTCACACCGTCGGCGCCGGCGAAGTAGTCGGCGGCGTCGGCCGTGCCGCCCGCAACGGTCTCGAGGAGAAAACAGTAATCGCCCTTCGAGCGCAGCACCTTCACCGCGATGCGGTCGGGGAAGAACCAATACTGAAAGGTGAAGTCGACGTTGGACGATTCGAGGATGACATGGTCGCCCTCGGTGCGACCGTCGATGACCTTGGTGGTCGAGCCGCTGTTGCGGCCGGCGTGGCCGAAGTTGCCCACGCTGTTGGGAAAGCCGCGGAAATCGCCGTTGGGGCCGGGCGGCATATACGCCGCGATCCAGTCGTTGCCCGCGCGGTCGACGAAGCTCTTGAAGCCGGAGATGCCGTTGTCCTTTTCGAAGTAGACGGTGCCCATGGGCGTCTCGATCTTGTAGCAACCGACGCCGCCCCACGTGACTTCGCTGAGCCGCACGGGCGCGGTCGAAGTCGGCGCGGGGGTGAACTTGAGATGATCGAGATTCGCGAGACCCTCCGCAGTGGCGGCGGTGAGGCGCACGGTGTTTTTTCCGGCCTTGAGCTCGACCGGGCGCGATGACGTCACGTAAACCCAATCGGTCCAGAACCGGGTCGGAGGAAACGCGAACTCGGCTTCAGTGACCTCGCCGTTGACGCGCAACTCGGCGACGCGGGTGTCGGGTTTGCCGTGCGCGTAGCGCGCCGCGAGCACGTAGCACCCGGCGGCGGGGACGTCGAACGTGACTTCAAAGTGGCTGCCGATCTTGTTGTCGGCGTCGACGTAGCCTTCGCCGGTGAAGCCGGTGTGCGGGCCGGGATGCTGCGCGATGAAGTTCCAGCAACTGTGGTGATCGACCTTGCCCTCGAAAAGTCCGTCCTCGGCCTCGAGCACGACCACGCGCGGCACCTCGCCCGGGTCGGGTTCGCGCAGTTCGGTGACCTTGAGGTAATCGACGTTGCCCAGACCGCCATCAGCGAGCGCGACGAGGCGGATCAGGTTGCGACCTTGGGGCAAAGTCACCACGGCGGAATCGGTCCGGAAGGCGGGCAACACCCGGCCCTGCGGCATGGGCAAAATCGGGCCGTCTTTGCCGTTGATCCAAAGCTGGCCCGGGCGCGGGTCGGGCTTGATGTGCGTGTAGCGCACGGTGACGCGGTGCGGGCCGGCGCGCGGCGCGTCGTAGGCGACCTCGATGAAGCTGCCCGTCTTGTTCGGCGTATCCACCAAACCGGTGCCCGAGTGGGTCGAGTGGGGCTCGTCGGTGAGCATAACGTTGTGCCAGCAACTGTGGCGGTCGATCCACCCGGAAAAGGTGCCGGACTCGGCTTCGACGATCAGAGGCGCGGTCGCGGGTTGGGCCAACGTAAAGCCGGTCGACCAGACCGCGGCGGCGAGAACGATCAGGGAGCGTGGGGTTTTCATCGGGACGGAGTGAGGCAACGGGTGCGGCGGGGCATGATTAGCGGGGCGGAGCGGCCCCGCCGGAGGGCGTGCGGCAACGTTCGAGACGGGCCGAAAAATCGGCGAGAAAAGCTTCGCGCCACACGCTGATCGTGCGCGCGCCTTGGTGGATGCCCTCGGCGGCTTCGGGCGACGGGTCGTCCGTCCACCAATTCGGCCAACGCGAATCGGGCGTGAGCGCGGCCGCCGGCACAGGAGGATAAACGGTGATTTCACCGCGCCGGCCTTCGAGCGACGGGATGTTGCCGGCGATCGTATAGTGGTAGAGCTTGGCGTCCTTCGGGCAGAAGCGGAAACGGATCGAGCCTGCGCCGTCGACGTGGCCGATGAGTCGTTGATTCTCGATCACCATCACAGCCGACGGGGCGGCGGGCGCGTTGGGTCCGAGCGGCAGCACGAGCTCCAGAATTCCGAAATGCTCCATGCGATCCGCGGCGGTGGTGATGCGGTCAAACTTCACGTAGGGCCGCGTCCAAGCGCGAACGTAACGGCCGCCCCAACCGGGTTGAAACGGCAGCTCGGGATTGCCGCGCAGCAACCAGCTGAAGGTCGGCGTGTCGCCCATCTTCAAAGACGTGCGCTTCTGCCCGTGGAAGATGATCCCGTGCGCGAAGAACTCCCCGAGCGCTCCCCGGCCGGCGGCGCGTTTCTCGGCAAAGGCCTCGGCCGCGAAATCGCCGTCTTGGTTCCCGCCGACAAACCAGCCGCGGTAGCTCGAATTGGATTCGATCATCCAGAGGGACGGGTGCTGCGTCGCGAGGTAGTGGTAAGCGTCGGGGCTCCACTTCTTGTTTGGGCCGCCGATGAAGTGCACGCGCAGTTTCGGCAGAATGTCAGGCGCGTCGTGGAGCGCTTGGGCCACGTCCTCGAGGCCGCCCCAGACCAGCACGTAGAGCGGACGCGGATCGTTGCGGCGCGCGCACTCGATGATCCAGTTCGAACCCGCGGTCGCACGGAGCACGCCGGCGTAAGGCGCGATCTCCGTCTCGCCCTGCTTGGTGATCGCCCGGAGCGCGGCAGGCGTCGGGTAACGATCGGAGTAAGTGCGGAGATTCGGGTGGTCCTTCTCGTAGTGCGCCAGGACCTCGAGGATGTGTTCCTTGCGGCCCGGTCCGTAGGGCGACGAAATCAGACCTTCGAGGTCGACCACGTCGGCGTAGAGCAAGACGTGCACGAGCGATTGGAAATCGTCGAAGTCGGTGCCGCCGATGTCGGTCGAGACGATCACGCGATGGCGCGTGCCGGCGAGCGCGCCGGAATCGGCTTGGCTCACGGCCGGCGACAGGAGGGCAAATCCGAGGAGAAAAATGAGAGGGTGAAGTTTCATCAGGTTTCGCGTCCTTTGGAGTTCATTTTGTCGAGCGCCACCGCGAGGAGGATGACGCCGCCCTTGATGACCTGCTGCCAGAAGGGCGAGACGTTGAGGAGAAAGAGGCCGTTGTTGAGCACGCCGATGATCAGGCAGCCGAGCACGGTGCCGGCGACCGAGCCGCGCCCGCCGGAGAGTGACGTGCCGCCGATCACGACGGCGGCGATCGAATCGAGTTCGTAGCCGAGGCCGGCGTTGGGCTGGGCGGAGTCGAGGCGCGCGGTGACGATCAGGCCCGCGACCCCGGCGAGCGCGCCAGCGAGCGTGTAGATCGCGAGCTTGATGCGGGCGACGTTGAGGCCGGTGAGGCGCGCGGCGCGCTCGTTGCCGCCGACGGCGTAAAGGTGGCGGCCGAAGCGCGTGCGCTTCGTCACGACCACAAAGACCGCGGTCAGCGCGAGCATGATCCACACGGGCAGCGGCATGCCGAGAAACGCCCCGGTGCCGATGTGGCCGAAGTCGTCGCCGAGTCCCGTGATCGGAAAGCCGCCGGTCCAGAGCATCGTGAGCCCGCGCGCGATGCTGAGCATGCCGAGAGTCGCAACGAACGGCGGAAGTTTGAATCGGGTGACCGCGAAGCCGTTGCACCAACCTGCGGCGCCACCGACGAAAACGGCCGCGAGAATCGCACCGAAGACGGTGAACTCGATCCACAGCGTCGTGCCGGGAATGCCGAGACCGTGCTTCAACAAACCGGCGGCGACCGCGCCCGCGAGACCAAGGATCGCGCCCACGGAGAGATCGATGCCGCCGCCGAGGATGACGAGCGTCATACCGATCGAGAGGCAGAGGTTCACCGAGATCTGGCGGAGAATGTTCCAGCCGTTGTCGGGGGTGAGGAAACGGTCGGAGAGCAGACTGAGCGCGAGCACCATCAGGCCGAGCGCGAGCAGCGAGCGGAAACGGGCGAAAAAGGCTTTGTAATCGGGCGAGGTCATGCGGTCAGGAAGCAAGCGCCATGGCGCGATCGGGCAGCGCGGCGGAGAGCACGCGCTCCGGGGTGGCGTCGGCGCGGGTAAATTCGGCGGTGGCTCGGCCCTCGCAAAGCACGAGCACGCGGTCGGCGAGCGCGAGGATTTCGGGGAGCTCGGAAGAGACGACGATCAGGCCGAGGCCGGCCTGCGTGAGTTCGTCGATGAAGGTATAGATCTCGCGCTTGGCATTCACATCGATGCCGCGCGTCGGTTCGTCGAGCAGGAGAATCTTCGGGCCGGTCGCGAGCCACTTGGCGAGGATGACCTTCTGCTGATTGCCACCGGAGAGGTTGATGATGAGTTCGTCGACCGACGGCGTTTTTACGCGGAAGCGCTCGAGGTAGGTGGCGATGTGGGCGTGTTCGCGCGCGGGGCTGACGAAGCCGCCGCGCAAGGCAGGGCGCAAGTCGGCGAGGCTGGCGTTGGCGAGCACGCTCATGGGCAGCACGACGCCGTCGCGTTTGCGGTCCTCGGGCGCGAAGGCAAGGCCGGCGGCGATGGCATCGGCCGGACCGCGAAAACGTGCGACGCGGCCCTCGACCGTGACGGTGCCGGTGGCGCGACCGGCGTGCTGGCCGAAGAGCGTTTCAAGCAACTCCGTGCGACCTGCACCGATGAGGCCGAAGATGCCGAGCACTTCGCCGCGACGCAGCGTGAGCGAGACGTGATCCACGAGAAAACGCCGGCCGACACCGTCGCCGGGGAGGACGATCTTTTCGGCGCGGAGCAACTCGGCGCCGGGCGTCGTGGTGGTTTTCTGGAAAATTTCCTTCGGCTCGCGGCCGGCCATAAGGCGCACGAGGGCGTCGCGGGTGAGTTCGCCGTAGGTCGCGGTGCCGACGAGTCGGCCGTCGCGCATGATCACGAGGTCGTCGCAGATGCGCGCGAGCTCCTCGAATTTGTGCGTGATGTAGACGAGGCCGACGCCCGCGCGTTTGAGATCGGCGATGACGTTGAAGAGAACGTCGACTTCGTGGGACGAGAGCGAGGAGGTCGGCTCGTCGAGGATGAGCACGCGCGCGTCGGCGGAGAGCGCCTTGCCGATCTCGATGAGTTGCTGCTGGCCGACGCGGAGTTCGCCGACGAGCGTCTCGGGGTCAACCGGGAGATCGAGACGCGTGAGGATCGCGGCGGTGTCGGCGTGGAGACGCGCGTAGTCGATGAGACCGGCGGCGGTTCGCGGCTCGCGGCCGAGCCAGATGTTTTCCGCGACGGTGAGGCCGGGGATGAGATTGAGTTCCTGGTGGACGATGCCGATGCCGAGGGCCTGCGCATCGCGCGGGCTGGCGAAACGGACGGGCTCCCCGCCGGCCACGCGGATGGTGCCGGCATCGGGCGGGAAGACGCCCGAGAGGATGTTCATCAACGTGGACTTGCCCGCGCCGTTTTCGCCGAGCAGCGCGACGAGCCGACCGGCGCGGACCTGCAACGACACGCCCGCGAGCGCGCGCACGCCGGGGAAGGATTTCTCGATCCCAGTGGCGTCGATCAGCACGTCGTTGGTCGCGGCGGAGGTCATGGTGTCACTTCGGCGGTGACCGGGATGAAGGTAAGCAACGGTCCGGCGGCCGGGAGCGACTCGGGGGCCTCGGCGCAGCCGGCAAAGGTGATGGTCGCGCCGACGGCGACGGTCTTGAGCGGGGGTTGCACGCGCGCTTCGACGAGGCGGTTGAGCTCGGCGGAGAGGGCGTTGAACTCGGCGAGGCCGGGCACCTGGTTCACGTCGAGCAGTCCGCAGCCGTCGCGCACGACGTTGCCGAAGACCGGTCCGGTGCGCAGCGCGACGACGGCGCCGTTGATCTCAAGGAGCAGGCGGCTGCGCTCGACGGCCGTGACGCGGCCGGTGCCGCGCACGAAGTAGAAGGCGGCGTTGCCGAGGCCGACGCGGTGCGCGTGGGTCTTGGCGGCGGCGGCAGGATCGCGGCGGAGATCGGCGAGCAGAACCGCGGCCCCGGGAGCGCGGGCGGCGGCGGGGGCGAGTTGGTCGCTCCAAAATTTTTCGGCGAAGGCGACGGCGTCGAAGGCGGCGACGGCCACGACTCCCGTGGACGCGTTCGCCGGGGGAGCGTCATCGGCCCGCTTCGTGACGATGTGGAACGGAGGGAACGCCACGAGCAGGCCGGCGAACCCGACGCCGGCGACGATCACCGGCCACGCGACGAACGGTTTGCGGCGCGCATTGCCGCCAGCGGGGGCGCCCATGGAATCACTTCCGGCCGTAGTCGCCGAACTTGTGAACGGTCTCGCGATTCACCAGTTCGACGGCGACCGGGGTGCGCTGCGGGAAGTTGCGCTCGCCCTTGATGTAGCGGTCGGCGTTTTCCGCGGCGGTCCGCGCCATGATCTTCGGAAACTGCATGACCGTGGCGGCGATTTTTCCCTCGGCGACGGCCTTCACGACGTCATCGGCCCCGTCGAAACCAAACACTTTTACCTTACCGGCTTTGCCGGCAGCGAGCAGGGCTTGGTAGGCGCCCATGGCCATCGCGTCGTTGCCGCAGAAAACGGCGTTGATGTCGGGATGGGCCTGGAGAATCGCCTCGAGCACCTCGAGCGCCTTGGTGCGGTCAAAGTCGGCGCTTTGTTGCGCGACCATTTTCAGACCCGGAAAACGGTCGACGACGGAGTGAAAGCCCTTCGAGCGGTTCCAGGTGTTGGTGTCGGCGACGAGGCCGAGGAGTTCGACGTATTTGCCCTCTTCGCCCACGACCTCGATGAAGTATTGGCCGAGGGCGACGCAGCCGGAGTAGTTGTCGGAGAGAATCTGGGAGGTGGCGGCGTCGTTGGCTTCGATCTCGCGGTCCATGCAGAACACCGGAATGCCCGCGGCCTTGGCGCGGCGGACGTTGGCGATGGAGCCCTTGGCATCGGTGCAGTTGAAGAGCACGGCGCTGTAGCCGGCGGAGATGAGGTTGTCGAAATGTTGGGCTTCTTTTGCCGGATCGTTTTGCGAGTCGAAGACGACGGCGTTGTAGCCGAGCTCTTTTGCCCGGTCGCGGGCGGCGTCGGCGAGGACGACGAACCACGGGTTGTTGAGCGTAGAGACGACGACGGCGACTTTCCGAACCACCGCGGGTTTGACGTCGGCGGCGGCGCTGGTGCCGACCGAGGCAACCGTGAGACCGATCAGGAGGAGGCACGCGAGTGCCCGGACGAAACAGGAGTTTTTCATGGGGGAGGGTAACATGGAGTGACTAAATTTTTCGCACCCACTTCAATCACGCGCTCGAACCAAAGAGCGAAAGCGACGCAGCGGTGCGGACCGGGAAATTCACCTTACATATATTTTTGCTAGCAGTCCGCCGAAAATACGGATTTTTTTCACTGGATCCTAAGATACCGATATGGCCGCCGATTTTGTCCCGCTTTCTTTCGACCCCAGCCGGCCTGATTTTGCGCCTTACGGACTGACGTGCGTGCACTGGCGGCCCTCGCCCATGCGCCGGCCCGATCACCACAACGAAGTGGAGCTCAACTTTCTGGAGTCCGGCTCGGTCACGTATCTGCTCGGCGGCACCAAGACGGTGGTCGAAGCCGGGAGGCTGAGCGCTTTCTGGGCGGCGATTCCCCACCAGATCATCGATTTCGGCACCGAGACGGCCTACTACGTCGCCACGATTCCGTTGCAGTGTTTCCTACAATGGCGGCTCCCCGAAAAATTCGTGCAGCCGTTGATGCAAGGCCGGCTCGTGAGCGAGCGCGGCGCCGGCGGGGCGGGTTCGGACGTGCAGTTGTTTGAACGCTGGGAGAGAGATTTGGTGAAGAAATCGCCGGAGCTGGAGCGGCCGGTGCTGCTGGAGATGCAGGCGCGCCTCATCCGGTTGGCGCTCGGAATTCCCGAGCCGGCCAAGAACCGCTCCCGGCGAAATCAAACCGACTCCATCACCGATACGGGGTTGAACAAGGTCGAGCAGATGGCGTGCTTCATCGCCCAGAATTACACGGAGAAGCTGACAGTGGAGCAGATCGGCGCGGCCGTGAAACTTCACCCAAACTACGCGATGAGTCTTTTTCAAAAAACGTTCGGCACGACGTTGATCAGCTATTTGACCCAGCATCGGATCTCCCACGCCCAGCGGCTGCTGGCCACCACCGCCCAGACGGTGACGGAGATCGCGTTTGAATCCGGCTTCCTCTCCATCAGCCGCTTCAACGACGCCTTTCGCCGCGCCTGCGGATGCTCGCCGCGGGAGTATCGCAAATCGCACGAACTCGACGTCGACGGGCCGCCGTCACGGCGGTGATGCGAGCTCGGGCGGGCGACGTCGCCCGCCGGGCGCTCTGTCTTCTCGCGGCTTCACCGCCGGCCGCGCCGAACCCGGAGCGGATCACAAATCGATCTTGGTCGAGAAGGTCCAAAGGATCCCCGTATCCTGCTGACGGTTGGTGATAAAATTCCCCAAGACCTGGGTGGTCCGGCGTTCCTTGAACAGGTTGCGGCCCGTGGCCGTGAGTTTGATCCGCGGCGAGAGACGATAGCTCATTTCCATATCCCAGAATTGATAAGCGGGCGTGAGCGCCCCCTGTTGGCCGGCCGCGTTGGTCGCCGGCAAATTAACCTGAGTCGTCGGCCCCTGATAGTTGGTCTTCAGCTGCACGTAATACTTGCCGCCGGGCGTGCGGTAGCTGATGCCGCCGTTGTAAAGCTCGTGCACGGTGCCGGCCAGCTGGGTGAGCTTCGGCGCAGTCCCGGCCAAGATGGCGGTGGTGGAGGCGCCAAACGTGCCTTCCTGTTGGTAGATTCTTGTCGAGTTTGCCCAGATCTCGACGCCGCGGAGAAATTCGGGCAGGAACCGAAAATCGCTCAGGCGCTGACGCATCCCGAGTTCAAAGCCGGCCCACTTTGCGCTTCCGAGGTTGGTGTTAGTGTTCACCACGTAATTGGAGTAGGAGCTGTCGAGGTCCAGATCGGCCAAGAGTTCCGGCGTGATCTGGGAGGTCGTGGAGGAGAGGTAGTCCTCCACGTCGCGACTAAACCAGGAGAAGGTCCACTCCCCCGTCGATTTGGTGTAATATTCGAGACTGAAATCGAGGTTCTTGGACCGCTGGGGCTTCAGGGCGTTATTGTTGACCGTGATGCTGGGAGGCACGGCGTTGTCATTTTGGGAAACGTTCGGCAACTGCTGGGAAATATCGGGACGGCCGATTGCCTCCGTGTAACTGCCACGCGCCTGCAAGTTGGGCCGCAGCGCGTATTTCAAATGAAGATAGGGAAACGGATCGGAGGTGTAACGGTTCGTGGTCCTCACATCTTGATAGATCAGCCCCATCGCCTGCAGCGAATTGGCATTCACTCCGGCCGGGAGCACCGAACGCGGACCGGAGGTGGGGAGGGTCCGCACGCCTTGCGCCTCGCTCGTCGTCTCTTCGACCCGGACTCCGGCCAAGACGAACAGATTTCGGACGGTCACGGCTCCCATGAAATAGGCGGCCGCGATTTCCTCCTTAAATTTCTGCAAACCAAGGCGACGTTGTTGGGCGGCATAAGCCTCGTTGAAGAGAAACGCCTGCGGATTCGCGACGAGGTATTCGTAAACTTTGCGGGTGCTGATGTAGGTCGGCTCGCGGAGACCGAAATTGGGAATCTGCATGGTCACCGGGACCGGCTCCGCAAAAATCCCCATCGGCAAGCTGTCATCCGGAGTGCCCGCCGCACCGTCCGGGCCGACCCAAGACCAGCGGTGTTGGGGCTGAGTCTTCACGCGCGTCTGTTCGTTGAACGACATCCCGCCTTTGAGGTAGAAGGGAAGTCGGGTCGCGAAATTCCGCTGGAGATCGAAGCGGCCGGAATAACGCACTT
>CALSBN010000141.1:0-13220 GCA_943373185.1 Opitutus sp. GAS368
AGTCGAGGCCCTGCTCAAGGGCATGGGCGCGGCGGTTTCCGGCAAGGACTCGCCCTATGAACTCGAGAAGATCGGGCCGGCGATGGACGAATTCATGAAGAAGAAGCAGGACGCCTACATGGGTAAGCTCAAGCAAGAGGGCCTCAAGCAGAGCGCTGAGTTCTTCGCGAAATTGAAGGAAAACAAGGCGGTCGTCGAACTGCCCAGCGGTCTCCGCTACGAAGTCGTCAAGCAAGGCGACGGCGCCGCGCCGAAGCCCACCGAGACCGTCAAAGTCCACTACACCGGCACGCTGATCGACGGCACCGTTTTCGACAGCTCGGTGCAGCGCAACGAGCCCGCCGAGTTCCAACTCGACCAAGTTATTCCCGGCTGGACCGAGGGCCTGCAAAAGGTGAACAAGGGCGGCAAGATCAAGCTCTTCGTCCCGCCCTCGCTCGCCTACGGCGATGATGCGCGCGGCAACATCCCTCCCTCGTCGACGTTGATTTTCGAAATCGATCTGCTCGACATCAAGGCCAGCGCTCCGGCGCCTGCCATGCCCGCTGCTCCCGCTGCCGGCAAGTAAGCCTACCTGTTCCACTGCAAAGCCCGACGCCCGAACCGGCGCCGGGCTTTTTTATGGCCGGACCGTTGCCTGAATTACGGCTTGGTGGGAGCCGGCACCGGCTCCGCCGGTGTGAGCTCGGTCAGGAGCGTGTTCCAGCGTCGCGCCTGGGCTTCATCGTTGGCGAGCCGTGCGCTGGCGATCGCGGGACGGAGCCAAAAGAGGCGCAAGTCATCGGGCGCCGTTTTTGATCCGAGCAGTGCCCTGTAAACCGCGAGTGCGCCGGCGGGGCGACCGACTTCGGCGAGCAACGTGGCGGACGTCGCCGCGAGCGACCATTCGTCGGGCGGGAACGCCGTCAACAAGGCGGCAAAGCCGAGCGCTTGCGCGGCCGAAGCGTTGTCGCCGGCGGTGCGAAACCGTTGGGCGAGGCCGAGCCCGAGGGCGAGGTTGGGCGTCGCGACGAGGGCCTTGCGGCCGAGCGCGAGGGCGTCGGCGGATTTGCCGTCGGCTTCGAGCAGTTTCATGCGGCGCAGGGCGGCGTAACCGGCGAGGCGCGGCGGAAGGGCGGCGTTGTTGGCCAACTGGGTCTCCAAAGGCGTGGCGAACGGACGGTAGAGCGGATCGCCGATCAACACGGTTTGCCAGCTGAACGCCGGCAGCGCGAAGGTGGCCGCTTCGGCCAGCGTCGCACCGCGCGAGAGTGCACGCAAAAAAAGCTGCGGCCGGTGGGTGAGCTCGAGGTAGGGTTCGAAGACATTGCCGATCGTGGCTGTGACGCCCCGGGCAAGCAGCGGTCCGGTCCAGCCCGAGGTCGTCGAGCGCAGGGTAGCCGCCGAATAACTGTGGATGTGCAGCGCGATTGCTCCCGGGGGAAAACGGAATCCGGGAAGGGCGAAGGGGCCGTTGAGATTGCCGGCATACCAGCCGAAATAGAGAGCGGGCGCGTCGATGCGCGCGGCGGCCGCCAAAGTCGCCGGATCGCGGTCAACGGACAGGTCAAAACCAAGCGTGGTAAGTTGGCCGGCAACGTCCTCCAACCAGCGATCACCGGAGGGGTGCGCGCCACCGATGTCCACATAGGCGCGGCCGATCAGGCCGAGGCGCTCGGCGGCGACGGCCTGATCCACCAACGCGTTGGCCTCGGCGAACGACGGGGCGTCGAGCCGGGAGACTTTGACGATCTGTGATAGCTCGTGGTCGGAAGGGGCGGCGTTTTGATAGAGCGGGTTGGGGACGAAGGCGTTGATCGGATACGAGCCGGCCGCGAGCAGACTGAGTTCGGAATCGACGGAGCCCTGATTGGTGCGGAACACCGGTTGGCGGGTGAAGGGTAACGCGTCGGTGGCCAGGGCCGGGTCGTGATTGATGCGCAAAGGGACCCCGCGGCAGATCGCGAGGGCGGTGATGCGGTGGCCGAGCGGCGAAAACTTCCGGCGCCCCACGGGATCAACCAAGGTCATCGGGATCGCCTTGATCCACTCGCGGCGAATGAGCTCGTCTTGGAGCGGTTGCCAAAGGGTCACGACGAACTCGGACCACGAAATTGTCTCGGCCAGCGGCAACGGGAGCGAAATGATGTTCGCCTCGGGGACGCGGCGCACCTCCGCGTAATGTCGGGCGATGCGCAGCGAGTCGGGATCCGATGAGTTCGCCAGCAGAATGACGCCGTCCTCAGGCCGGGGTGTCGCCCCGCGCGCGGTGAGCGCGAGCAGTAGAATCGAGACCGCACCCAACAAAACACGGAGACACCGCGTGTGATTGAAGGGCCGACGTGCGATCATGTGCGCCGATCAAAGTCACCGGCGTGATCGGGTCGAGGGTCGAGTGCGCAGCGGCGCCGAATGTCGGTAGAAGGCTGCGGGCTTGATTCCAAAGCGAGCGCGGCCGATTGCGAAAGACGCGGGAATTCACCAACTCGGGGCATGAACAATTCCGAACGAGAGAGCGTAGCGATCATCGCCCTGTCAGCCGCGTTTTGCGACGGCAGCAAGGCGGACTCCGAGCGGGAGGCGATCCGGGCGTTGTGCGAAAACCTGGGACTGAACAACGCCTCCGGGCTCATCACCCGGGTGCTGCTGAAGCAGGTTTCGCTCAATGATACCGTCGGCGGTTTGACGAGTCCCGAGTCGCGCACCCTCGCTTACGAGATGGCGGTGAGCATCGTGGAAGCGGACGGTCATCGCAACGATGCCGAGGCGCAGTTTCTCTCGTCGTTGGCGGCCCTGTTGAAGTTGCCGTCGGCGCAGGCTGCGCAACCGTTGCGGATTGCGGATGATCTTGCCGGCGCGGCGGCGTTGCCTCCGGTGCTCGCGGCCGCGGCGGCGGCACCGGCGCCGAGTGTTGCGGCCCGCGCACCCGATCCGGCGTTGGACGGGACGATTCGCAATACCGCGATTCTGGCTGGTGCGCTGGAGTTGTTGCCGCAGTCGGTGGCGACTCTGGGCGTGCTTCCGCTGCAGACGCATCTCGTTTACCGGATCGGGCGGCACTACGGCTACTCGCTCGACGCAGGTCACGTGAAGGAATTCATCGGCGTGCTTGGTCTTGGGCTCACGTCGCAGGCGTTCGAAGGTCTCGCCCGGAAATTTCTGGGCGGACTCGTCAAAAAGGCCGGCGGCGGACTGGCGGGCGGTCTGGCGAAGGCGGCGACCGGTCCGGCAATCACGTTCGCGACGACCTATGCGATGGGACAACTTGCGCAGCGCTACTACGCGGGCGGACGGACGCTCTCGTCGCTGCAACTCAAGGAGTCGTTCCAGCAGTTGTTCGGTGCGGCGCGGACGCAGGGTGAGCGCTTGTTGCCGGAGATTCAGTCCCGCGCGCGTGGATTGAATCTATCCCAGCTCCCCGGGCTGATTCGGGGTGTTTGAGACGGGGTGAATTCGCTCAACGCATCGCGGGCCGGAGCGCGCGGCGCAACTCGCCGGCGAGGACGACTTGGCGGCGGCAGGCGGCGTCGATCTGCTCGCGGTTCGTCTCCGGCAAGACCTCGCAGTGGAACGCGACCGTCAGTTGCGTGGCTGCGGGCAGCTTGGCGGATGTGAGCCGGCGGAGGCACTCGGTGCGGAGGCTGCGGGCGCGTGATTCGATCACGAGAAAGATGCTCTCGGCCGAGAAGACGACGGCGACGCCGAGGGTGTTCGCCGCAATCGCGGTCTCAACATCGGCGGCAGGGCAAAGAGTGAGGCCGAAGCGCTCGGGCCACGGCTGGGTTTGGTTTTCCATCCGTGAGCGTCCTTGCGGACGTGGCGTAAGACAACGCGTTTGTGGCGCCGACGCGTTTCGCTTTCCGCGCCCGACGCATCAAGGCGTCCGGGCAAACTGGAGTTCAGCCACCGGGACGGAGGTCGACCAGATGGGCTTTCCTTCGCGGTTGTAGGCGGCGAAGCCGAGGATTCGCGCCCGGCGCGGCCCCGTGAGGGTGATTTCGCCGAAGTTGTTTTCGACGATGATGCTCCCGGGCACGCGCACGGGATTCTTGGCTTCGGCCCATTTTTCGCCCTCGGTCACAGGTCGGCGATTCGCGCCGGCGGTGAGCGATGACGAGGTGAGCTCAAGCACCGGCGGGGCGCCCGCCCGTTCGAGCCGGGAGAATTCGCCGAAGTGGCGGTCGCCGGTCAAAAAGACCACGCCGCCGATTTTGTTTTTGAGAATGAAGTCGAGGATGTCCGCCCGTTCCTGCGGATAGCGGGAGAGGTTTTCATCGAAGGCCATGGGATTCAAAAACTGGCTGCCGACCGCGATGAAACGCAGCGCGATGTTCGAGTTCGCGTTGGAATCGGAGAGCGCGCTCTTCAGCCACGCGAGTTGACGCGGACCGAGGAAGGACTTTCCGGGAGTGTCATCGGCCAACGGGGAGGCGTCGCGGTGGTAGCGCCCGTCGAGGATGAAAATCTCGGCGTCGCCCTGCACGAAGCGGGTGTAGATGCCGGGGTTGTCGGTCTCGCCCGCGCTTCGCATCGGCCAATACCAGCGGAAGGCTTCGAGCGTGGTGTCTTTCAATTCGTAGCTGCGACTGGAGTCGTTGGGCCCGAATTCGTGGTCGTCCCAAGTGCCGTAGTGGTGCATGGCGGCGAGCAAGGGCTGGACGGCCTCGGCGCGTCGGTCGGCGCTGTAGCGGTAAAAAATGCCGTAGCGCGACGACCAATCCTGCTCGCGGAGGTAAAGGTTGTCGCCGAGCCAGAGCATGAAATCGCCGCCGTGCTTTGCCATGTTGCGGAAAATCTCCGGCGACGCACCGTAAGGCGGCCGGTTGGGGCCGGTGGGACGGTCGTAGGGAGGGTCGTTGAAGTAGCTGCACGATCCGACGAGGAAACGGACCGCAGGCGGATCGCCCCGCCATTCCCACTGGGACTCGGCGCGAAACGTAAGCGGGGTCGCGGTGGGCTGCGCGGCGCCGTCTAGCATGACGACGTAGGTGTAGGCCTGTCCGGCGACGAGCCCGTCCACGACGAAGTGATGCACTTGGGTTCCGATGGGGTTGGTGAGGCTGCGGGTCGCCGGGACGAGGCGGGACGGAGCGTCGGAGGCTGCCGGCCGGACCGAGAGCTCGATGCGACCGGCTCCCTCGGTTTCAAGCCAGACAAGCACCTCGCGATGTTCCTGATAGCCCAGCATCGGGCCGGCGACGATGCGGCCGGCGGCGCAGAGGGAGGTGGAAAACGCGAGGGCGCTCAAAATCGAAACGAATACGCGATGGTTCATGACGTAAGCGAAAGCGGCGGCGAGACGACGGCCAAGAGGCAAAGTTGAGGGACACCATTTCGTAACTGGCCGATTGTCGGAGTGGCGGCTTCGACTGAGTCTAGAAAATCTCGGCGCTGTTTCCAAACCGGGTCCAATCGACGAACTCGACCTTGAAGCCCCCGGAGAATTTCTCCCGCTTTGGCGGTTTCTCCCAATCCGCTTTCCCGCCTATGCCTGCTCCTGCCCCCGTCGGTCCCGGTCCCAGTGCCGATTCAAAACTGGAAGCCCCCGCAGACCAGACGCCGGCGATTGTGCGGCAAATCGGGCTCGGGCTCGGCGTCGCGCTTTTTCTGATGACGTTTTTCGTCGCGCCGCCCGAGGGCATGACGGAGCCGGCGTGGCGGGTCTGCGGACTCGCGCTGTGGATGGCAGTCTGGTGGATCACCGAGGCGATGCCGCTGCCGGTGACGGCGTTGTTGCCGCTGGTGGTGCTGCCGCTTTCGAATCTGATGCCGCTCAAAAAAGCGGCGGCAAACTTCGCGGCCGAACTCATTTTTCTTTTTCTCGGCGGGTTCATCCTGTCGATCGCCATCCAAAAGTGGCGCGTGCACGAGCGGGTCGGACTCGGGCTCATGAAGTATGCGGCTTGGAATCTGCCGAGCTTGCTCGCGGGTCTCCTGCTCGTGACGGGCTTTATGGGCATGTGGATGAGCAACACCGCGACGGCGATGGTGATGATGCCGATGGCGCTGAGCATCGCGGCGTTGATCACCAAGGGTGACGCGACTTCCCCGGTGACCAAGACGCTCGTGTTGGCGGTGGCTTACGCGCCGTGCATCGGCGGGCTGGCGACGTTTATCGGCACGCCGACCAACGCCGTGCTCGAAGGCTACGTCAGCAAGACCTACGGCGTGAATCTCAGTCTCGCGCAGTGGATGTCCTTCGGCGTGCCGGTGGCGGCGGTGCTCCTGGTCGGCTGCTGGTTGCTGCTTTATTTCACCCTGCTGCGCGGCGCGCCGGCGGTGGCCAATCTGGCGCCGATGATGCGCGGCGAGTATGCGAAGCTCGGGCGGTATACGGCCGGCGAGACGATCACCACGGTGGTGTTTTTGGGCTGCGTGACGACGTGGGTGTTCAGCGATTTCTTCTCCGGCTTGATCGGGGCCAACATCGAAGACGCGGTGGTGGCGATTGTCGGGGCGCTCGTGCTTTTCCTGACGCCGTTGGACCGAAAATGGGAGCGCACCGTGCTCTCATGGAAAGACGCGGAGAAACTGCCCTGGGGCATTTTGATTTTCTTCGGCGGCAGTCTCAGCTTGTCGGCGGCGTTGACCGAGACGGGCGTCACGCGGTGGCTGAGCCAAGAACTCCATATTTTGCATGCCGTGCCGGTGTGGCTCGTCATGGTGGTGGTGGTGGCCTTGATCGTCGCGGTGTCGGAAATGATGAGCAACTCGGCGACGATCACGGCGTTTCTGCCGATCCTTGCGGGGCTCGCGGGCGGGCTCGGAATTCACCCGTTTCTCATCATGATCCCGGCGACGCTCGCGGCGAGTTGCGCGTTCATGATGCCGGGCGCTTCGCCGCCCAACGCGATCGCCTTCAGCACGGGCAAAGTCTCGGTGCCGGACATGGTGAAGACCGGGCTTTGGCTTAATCTGATCTGCGCTGTCGGCATCTTGTTGGCGGCGTATTATCTGATTCCCGGGATCATGGGTTTCGACCCTCTGACGCCGCCGGCGTGGGCGTTGCCAAAGGCGCCGTAAAAGCGGGCGGATGCGGCGCCGGTGAAATCCATTGCGGGGAAGCGGGCGGCGCGCCTGAATTTTGCGCATGAATCCGCCCCTTCTTGGAAAATTCGCTCTCGTGACCGGTGCCGGCCAAGGCCTCGGTGAAGCCATGGCGCTCGCCCTCGCCGAGGCCGGTGCGACGGTCGCGTTGCTCGCGCGGGACGAGGCGAAATCGGCCGAGGTCGCGAACCGAATCCGGGCGAACGGCGGCCGCGCCGAGCTTTTGGTGGCCGATGTCCGCGACGAGGCGGCGGTGAGCCGCGCGCGGGAAACGTATGAGTCGGCGCTGGGCGGCCGGCTGGATATCCTGGTCAACAATGCCGGGATCAACCTGCGCAAACCGATCACCGAATTCACGCTCGCGGAGTGGAATCGCGTGATCGAAACGAACCTGACCGGAACGTTTCTGATGTGCCGCGCGTTCGTGCCGCTGATGACGGGGCACGGTTACGGCCGGATCATCAACCTGACGTCGATGATGGCCCATATCTCGCTGCCGGGCCGCACGGCCTACTCGGCGAGCAAGTCCGCGCTGCTGGGATTCAATCGCGCGTTGGCTTTGGAATTGGCGCCGGAGAAAATCACGGTGAACGGGATCAGTCCGGGCGTCTGCGATACGGAAATCAACGCGCCGCTGATGGGGAACCCGGAGCTGCGGGCGACGTTTTTGGCGAAGACGCCGTTGGGTCGCTGGGGCCTGCCGAGCGAAATCGCGGCGGCGGCGGTTTATCTATGTTCGGATGCGGCGAGTTTTATGACCGGGACCGATCTGGTGATCGACGGCGGATGGACGGCGCAGTAGGCGGCGTCGTTGAAGAGAACCGGATTGCGGAGGGCTGAGATTTTGTTGGGGTGTCGGCATGAACCGACGCGAATTTGTGCAACGCACCTCATTGCTGGCGGCGACGACGGCTCTGCCGGGGAGAGGACTCTTGGCGGCGGCCAGCGGACCCGGTCGGGCGTTTAAACTCGCGCTGACTCCCGGCAGCATCGGCGTGGCGGTGACGAGCCAGCGCGAGCTCAACGATCTGGCCCTGCACCATGGCTTCGAGGCGGTCGAGCCCCGTCCGGAGGAATTGGCGGCGATGTCGGCGACGCAGGTGTCCGAAACGCTGGCGGATTTGACCGCGAAGAAACTGACGTGGGCCGCAGCCGGGTTGTCGGTTGAATTTCGCAAAGAGGATGCGCTGTTTCGCGAAGGCTTGGGCAAGTTGCCTGCGATCGCGGCGGGTCTGCAACGGGCGGGAGTGCGGCGGATGGGCACGTGGCTGATGCCGAGCAGCGACACGCTGACCTATCGCGCCAATTTCAAGCAGCACGCGCTGCGGTTGGCCGAAATCGCGCGGGTGTTGCGGGATCACGGGATCAGTCTCGGTCTCGAGTATGTGGGCACGCAGCTTCTGCTGGTCCGCGGGAGATATCCGTTCGTCCACACTCTGGCGGAGACCCGGGAGCTGATCGCGGAGATCGGGACGGGCAACGTCGGCGTGGTGCTCGATACCTGGCATTGGTGGCAGGCGGGCGACACGGTGGCGGATTTGTTGACGTTGAAAAACTCAGACGTCGTCAGCGTCGATTTGAACGATGCGCCGCAAGGCGTGGCGAAGAATCTGCAGAAAGACGGCGAGCGGGAACTGCCGGCGGCAACGGGCGTGATCGACGCGGCGGCGTTTCTCGGCGCGCTGGTGACTCTCGGTTTCGACGGACCGGTGCGGGCCGAGCCGTTCAACAAAGTGCTCAATGCGCTGGAGAACGAGCCGGCGTGCGCGGCGGTTTCTGCGGCGATGAGGCGGGCGGTGGCGTTGCTCAAGAGCTAGGTGTGCGGCTCTTGTTGGCTTGGCTCGGACCGGGCGGCGCTGCTTAGTGGGAGATATGAAAATCCCTTCTTTGGTTCGGCTGGCTCAGTGGTGGATGGTCTCATGCGGGGTGGTTGCGCTGGCGGCGGCGCAGGCCATGCCCGTTTATTTCGGCACGGGTGGGGGCGGCGCTAAGGGGATCTATCGCGCTACCTTTGATCCCAAGACCGGCAAGCTCACGGCGGCCGAGTTGGCGGCGGAAGTCGGCAATCCCGGGTTTCTCGCGCTGCATCCGGACGGCTCGAAACTCTACGCCGTTGCCGGGGTCGCCGGCGTGCCGAGTGCCGTCGGCTATCGGATCGGTGCGACGGGTGCGCTTGAGCTCCTCAATTCCGCGCCGACGACCGATGGCGGCGGGGCGCACATCGCGGTGCATCCGAGCGGAAAGTTTTTGCTGACGGCCCAATATGGCGGCGGTTCGACGGCGCTGTTTCCCCTCGACGCCGACGGACGCCTTGGAACGGCGCAAGTTGTGAAGCACGGGACGAAGGGTTCGGGCGTGATGCCGAGCCGCCAGGAAAAGCCCCATGCACACATGTGCGCGTTTTCACCGGACGGCCGGTTCGCGCTCGTGCCCGATCTCGGGATGGACGCAATCGTGGTGCACCGGATCGACCTCGCGGCGCCGTCCATCACGATGCACGGAGTCATCGCATCGGTCCCCGGCGGCGGACCCCGGCACATGAAATTCTCTCCGGACGGAAAGTTTATCTATCTGCTGAACGAGCTCTCGGTGTCGGTCACCTCCTTCGCGTGGGATGCGGCGGCGGGCACGGCAAAACTGATCGCGACCGTGCCGGCGCTCAGTGAAGCGGTGAAGGCCAAGGAAGCGTTTAACTCCGCCGCCGAGATTTTGGTCCACGCCAGCGGGAAGTTTCTCTACTCGTCGAATCGCGGTCACGACACGGTGACGGTTTATCGCGCCGATCCGGCGACGGCGGCCTTGCAGGTGATCCAAGTGCAACCGGTGCGCGGGGCCTTTCCGCGCAACATCGCGCTCTCGCCCGACGGCGGTTGGTTGCTCGCGGCCGGGGCCGATTCCAACACGGTCGCAGTGCATAGGGTGAATCAGACGACCGGTGAACTCACCTATCAAACCAAGGGCGTGATCAACGTGCCGGCGCCGATCTGCATCGTCTTTCTTCAGCGGTAACGGGGCGAACGTCTAACGACCGGGGGGACGGGCGACCAACGTGATAAAGCGCGGGAGCGGGTCCTGTTGCGCGAGAATCAGCAGTCGGGTGCGGGCACCAAGTTGACGTTCGAACAATCGCTCGAACATGCGGGTGCGATCCATCTTGGCCGTGAGTTGACCGTCGATGGCGAGGATTCGGTCTCCGGGCCGGAGATTGGCTCGGGCGGCCGAGCTGTCCGCCGCCACTGCGCTGACACGCATCCAGTCGATGGGCCCATCCCATGACACCTCGATGTTGGTCTGAACCGACATGCCAAAATCACTCAGCGCCGAGGCGTTGACCTCGAACGCGGGCAAGGTGACCGGGTCGTTTCCGGTCGGCGAACGCGGGCCGGAGGACGTTTCGTTGGGCGACGGAGCCGGCGCGGCGGGCGAACTTTGTTGTAACGTGGGATCGCCGGGCGACCGAGTGGAGAAAGGGGCTCCGGAGGCGCAGCCGGCTAGCGTGAGAATCACGACTGCGGCGAGGAAGGGGCCAAATCCAAGAGGGGAATCGCGCAACATCGGGCGGAACGGAGTTGGGCGGTAAAGTCGGTCGCAGAGACGCAGGGCGAACTTCGGTCCTTGAATACACCGCCGGCGATCCGGCATCGATCGGGCCGGTCAGCCCGCGGGATTCGAAGCGGCCGGTTTGCGCCAGACCCAGAGAAAATTGGTCGCGAGGCTAAAGCCGATGGAGAAAAAGATAGCGAGGATCGGGGCCAATAGGTAGTGGGTGCCGGCCGCTTCGAGCAGGTTGGTCGCCGACCACCAGACCGCGAAGCCCAAGAAGTTGGCCAGATGATACTGCCAAAGTCGCTTCCAGGTGGGGCGTGGATTGGTAAACACCCAGCGATCCACGACCAAAAATCGCAAAACGGTGTTGATCTCGCCCGACACGAGCGTCGCAACGGTGTAGGGCCACCCCAAGATGCCGACCATAAGCTTGAGCAAGAGCACCCCGAACCCCGTAAAGCCCACGCCGACGACGAACCATTTTATGACTTGCGGGGTGAGAAATTGCTTCAAGCGCTTCATCTGGGGCGGAACAGTTTCAGAGGTCGGAGGTTTCGGCGAGTGCGAGTTATACGAAGGCGCAAGGGGCAAAAAAAGCCGACGCCGGAGAGGGCGTCGGCAGATTCGGGTGCTCGAAAGCCAAATTATTTCTTCGGCGCCTGAGCCTGAATTTCAGCGAGCTTCCGGTCGATCTCGGCCATCTTGGTCATGAGCTCCTGTTCGACTTTCTTGCGGTCGCTACTCGAAACGATGCTGAGGCTGGCGGCGTCGCGAACGACGTTGGCGGGCAAGGTGAGCAAGCGGGTGATGAGGCCTTGGTCCTTGAAGGAGCTGAGATAGAGCGCGGTGATTTCGTGGGACAGTTTCAACGCGTCTTGGGCGGCGGCTTGGGTCGCCATCAGGTTGTTGTTCAGAACTTGGTTCTTCGCGAGTTCGGCGGTCAGGACGTTGCCCACCTGATCGGAGATCCGCTGACTGTAGGTGGCGATGGACTCGCGGGTGAGGTTCTGGTCCTTGGCCATCTCGGAAAGAATGGGGGAGATTTTCTCCGTCATGCGGCTGGAGACTTTGTCCACCTGCTCGTTCTGCATTTTTTCGGCTTCCTCCGGCGATTTTGGCAGCGGGTTGTAAGGTTGCACCTTTTTCGCGATGGCTTCCGCGAGGGCGTCCATGCGCTCGACGTTGAGTTTCTGAACCTCCTCGTCGGTGCGGAAGAGGTCCGACTCGCGCTTGGCGATGGCGTCGGTGAGGAGTTTCTTGGTGGATTCGAGGGAGCGGCGGTTTTCCTCGTTCTGGGCTTTGAGGGCGTCGTTCGCCTCGCGCAACGGGGCGAGTTTCAACTCCTGTTGGGCTTGGAGTTCGGTGACAGTCTTTTGGTTAAGCCAGAAGGCGGCGCCGACCACGATCACGACGATGACGAGGATGACCAGAATCTGCTCTTTGAATTTTTGCCACATGGGAGGAAGGGGGGATAAACGTTTCGAGGCGGAGATTAGTAACGGCGGAGGCGGGAATGCAACGTCGCCGTGGGGCGAGGTTTTGCGGTTGTTTTCGGAGTCACGCGACGCACGTTTGCGGCATGAGTTTGAATCGGTTTGAGCAGCGCGTCTTCGATTATTGGCAGGGTCATCGCGACGAACGACAGTTTTGGCAGGAGAAAGTTCGGGGAATCGTGAAATCACTCAACGACGACCATGCGGCGGCGGCGCGGTTGGACGGTGAATTTTGGCGTTATTACGTCGAGCGGAGCGGGGTGGTGCCGGTGTTTAGGGAGGCGGCGCGCCACGAAGGCATGAGACGCACGAGCATGAAGAATCTGGCCGAATTGGTGATCCGGTTGTGGGTGGAACCCCGGCCGAAGAAGAAAAAGCCGGAGGCCGGCCCGGAAATGTTGCCGGGGTTTTGAGCCGAAAAATGCCGCTGTCCCTGTTCCGGGATTTGCTCCAACTTCATCGACGTTGTCCAAATGATCGCTTCCGAATTTTTTTCTCTGCCCGCGTCGTTGGCAGCTTTTGCGGCGCATTTTCCGGGGGACGTGGCGCCGTGGGAGTGGCTCAAGCGCATCGGGCCGGCGCTCGCGGCGCATAAGTTTGAGGAGGCTTTGCCGGCGCGGCCGGCGGGCGTGCACATCGAAGGATTCGTTTTCATTCACCCGACCGTAAAGTTGCCGCCGTATGCGACGATCATCGGGCCGGCGTGGATCGGCGAGGGGACGGAGATCCGGCCGGGGGCGTTTATCCGGGGCAATGTGATCGTGGGGGCGAATTGCGTGCTGGGGAACGCCTGTGAGTTTAAGAACTGCCTGCTGATGGACGGCGCGCAGGTGCCGCACTTCAGCTACGTGGGCGACTCGATTTTGGGCAATGGCGCGCACTTCGGGGCGGGGGTGATCTGTTCCAATCTGCGGCTCGACCAAAAGCTGATCACCGTGAGGACGCCAGCCGAGGTATTTGAAACGGGGCTGAGAAAGTTTGGCGCGATCGTGGGCGACCGGGCGGAAGTGGGTTGCAACGCGGTGCTCAACCCCGGGACGGTGCTCGGGCCGCGGGCGCTGGTGATGCCGACGGTGGCGTTTTCGGGTTACCTGCCGGCGGCGACGATCGCAAAGTCGCGCGGTGGGGTGATGCTGTTGCCGCGGCGGGATTGAC
>CALSBN010000142.1:0-13170 GCA_943373185.1 Opitutus sp. GAS368
AGGTTCGGGGGCACGAGACGATGCAAGAGTCGCCAGGGGCCGGGGCGCTGTTTGGCTGGTTGGGCGGCTTCAAGGCGTTGGCGGCGGATTTTCTTTGGCTGCGGATGTATGCGGAATGGGAGGATCGGGATTTGCCCGGCACGCAGACCCTGATCCGCGCCGTGGTGGCGGTGGATCCCCGGCCGGTTTACTTTTGGCTGAACGGAGCCCGCATTCTCGCCTACGACCTGCCGGCATGGCGGATCGCGGCGGAAGGTGGCTACGAAGTCGTTTCGGCGACGCGGCGGCGGGCGATCGAAGTCGAGCATGCGCAGATGGCGATCAAGCACCTCGAGGCGGCACGCCGGGTGCAGGCGGGGCAGGCTGCGCTCTGGGTCGAGCAGGCCAACATTGAGCTCAACAAGCTCATGGATGTGGCGGCGGCGGCGGAGAGCTATCGCCGCGCTTGGGCGGAGCCGCGGGGCCCCTATTACGCGGCGCGCATCTATGGGGAACTGCTCCGAAGACAGGGAAAGAACGCGGAGGCCTATGCCTGGTTGCGAGAGCTTCATCCCCAGTTGCCGGCCGAGGATGACGCGGCGGATGCGCCTCTGGTGCTGGCGCGGTTGCGGGAACTGGAGAACGCGTTGGCGGTGCCGGCCGAGCAGCGTTACCGGGCGAAGTGACGAGTGAGGCTTTGACATCGAGGCGGGTAGATTTCTCGATGAAGATGATGGCCTCATTCACGACCGACTACGTCCTATTGTTGATCGGGCTGGGCCTGCTTTATTTCCCCCGGCAGTGGTTGCGGTGGGGAAAAAGGCGGACGCTCAAGAGTGAGAAGCACTCGAAGAATGCGGATAAAAACGACTTTGATCCCAGCCGGCGCCGCGAGATGGGGGATCCGGCGGTGGTGTTCAGAGACGAGTTTTCGAAGCTTAGAAACTATGTGGATTTGTTGCGCGGGGCAGTGGGCAGCGTGGTGATCATCGGTTCGGCGTATACGGAAAGTTGTTTCACGCTGGAGGCCAATGCGTCGGGTGACAGCGTGCGCCTGTTGATCATTTTGAAGGCCGCGATCGTGTTGGGCTCGATGTTTGTGCAGTTGATCCGTTACGAGCGCCGGCTGACTCTTTTCGCCCCGATTTTTTTCGTCAGTGGATTGACCTTCGGACTGTGCGGCGTCGCTGGGGCGGCTTTGGCCTTTGTTTTGATTTGGGCGTTGAATCTGGGGCTTCCGGGTCCGGCGGCGTTTATGGGGACTCACGCCGTGTTGATTGTTCCCTTTGGTGTTTTGTTCGACGGGCCGGGCAGAGTTTTTGTTGTCACCGGGTTCCTAGCGCTTTTTTTGCCAGTGTTGATCAGTCTGCTCGCGAAGAAGCCGTTGATGCTTTTTAACCGCCGGGGTTGAAGCCGCTCAGCCGATGGAAAATTTGCCGGTGTGGTCGGTATGGATCGAGGCGACGCGGCCAAAAACGTTGCCGGCGGCGGTGGCTCCGGTGCTGGTGGGAACGGCGTTGGCGGCCCATGACAGCAACGCGGATTACGCGGCGGCGGGGTTGTGCCTGCTCTTCGCGCTCCTGATCCAGATCGGCACGAATTTCGCGAACGATTACTACGACTTTATCCAGGGAGCCGATTCGGCGAGCCGGGTGGGACCGAGGCGGGCGGTGGCGGCCGGGCTGGTGCGGCCGGAGGTGATGAAGCGGGCGATGGTCGCGGTCTTTGCTTTGGCTTTTGCGGTGGGGCTGGGATTGATCGCGTGGGGCGGACCGGGCCTGATCGTGATCGGCGTGGCGAGTATTGCTTGCGGGGTGGCGTATACCGGCGGGCCGTTTCCACTGGGATACAACGGCCTCGGGGATCTGTTTGTTTTTGTTTTCTTCGGACTGGTCGCGGTCGGCGCGACTTTTTTTGTTCAAACCGGTGAGGTGACGGTGGACGCGGTTTTGGCCGCGATCCCGATCGGGTTGCTGGCGGCAAATATTCTGGTCGTGAACAACTATCGCGACGTCGAGACCGATAAAGCGGCAGGGAAGCGCACATTGGTCGTGCGCTTCGGGCGCCGGGCGGCACGGGCGCAGTTCGAGGCCTCATTGGTGGTGGCGCTTGCGATGCCTCTCGTGTTCTGGTCGCGGGGATTTTCTCCGTGGGTTTTGGCGCCGCTGTTGATCGGGCCCGTCGCGTGGCAACAGACGCAGAGACTGAAGACGAGCGGGACGCCGGCGGAGCTGATCGCCTTGCTGGGCGACACGGGAAAATTGCTGGCGGGGTATGCGGTTTTGTTGAGCGGCGGACTCTGGTTTTGAACGGCCTCAGTCCAATCGCAGAATTGTGCCGGCGATGTGTTGAATGTCGCCGGAGGCTTTGAAGTAGTAGGCAACAAGGACGCGCCGGTCGTCGAGTTGCACGGACCACGGATAGCCGAGGTCGGTGGTGGTGCCGTCGTCGCGAATGATGATTTCGGGGGCGGTGGCGAGATCGGTGCACTCGGCATCGAGCACGCGGGCGCGAATGCCGAAGGGTGCGTGGCGGTAGCCGTAGGTGATGAGAACGCGCTTGTCGGGCAATCTGAGGGCGTGGAGGGGGTGGCCCTGGAAGCCCATCTTTTGCCAGGGTTGGAACGTTTTCCCTCCGTCGGTGGAGCGAGCGATACAGGCTTGATCGCCGAGCTTCTCGGATCGGAGGAACGCGACGAGGTCGCCGCGTGGAGTTTCAATCAGCGACGTTTCGTTGAATGACGCCGTGGAGTCGGCGGCGACCGGAGCCGAGTAAGCCCAGGTGAGACCGCGATCGGTGGAGGTGAGCAAGTGGGTGGACGTCTTTCGCGGCGACTCTTGGTCGGTCGCGGCCACGACCCAGTGCAAACGACCGTCGCGCGCCTCGATCGCGGCACCGCGATTGTAGGCGGGCACGGGTTGGCCGTAGGGATCGCGAAGGATTTCAGGGGCGATGTGAGGCGGGTAGAACGGGCCTTGCCACGTTTGAGCGCCGTCAACCGAGCGTAGAAAGTAGCCGCCGGTGAAGATGGACCCCGGGTAGTTTTGCAGAAAAGGCGGCTTGAGGTTTTTGACCCCGTCGGGGCGGAGAAAAGTCCAGCCGTAGCTCAGGCAGAGCAAGGTGCCGTCGCTTAGCTGCAGCAGACAGGGATCCTGTGATCCTCCGATCGCGTGGGCATAGATGAGGGTGGGCGTCGTCCAAGTAACGCCATCTTGGGAGCGCACGAGCATGAGTTGGCTGTTGGGATCGACGTGGTTGTTCTTCTCTTCGCCGAAGGCCTTCCGATTGGGCGCGCGGCGAAAGGCGAGCAGGAACTCGCCGCTCGGGCTTCGCATGACCGAAGGGAAAGCCGAGTGGAACCGCGGGTGCTCGTAGATGACGAGGTCGCGCTCCTTTCGGAGTTGGGAAAAGCCAAAGGCGGACGGAGCGGCGCTCAGGCCGACGGCAACGCCGAGCGCGGCGAAGAACAACGTGGGGAGGCGGAAACTCATGGTGGATGTTTACAAAAAAGCCCCGACGTGGGCGTCGGGGCTGAAGGGCCGGCCAAGAACCCGTTTAAAGCTGGGCGGTGAGTTTGGCCTTGAGGGCGGCTTTGGGCATCATGCCGACAATCTGCTCGGCGACTTTGCCGCCCTTGAAAAGGAGCATGGTCGGAATGGCGCGGATGCCATACTCGGCGGCGATGGTGTCGTTGTCGTCGATGTTGACCTTGGCGATCTTCACTTGGCCGTCCATCTCGGTGGCAATTTCCTCGAGGATAGGGGCGATGGCTTTGCAGGGGCCGCACCATGGGGCCCAAAAGTCTACAAGGAGGGGCGTAGTCGCGGCGGCGACGGTCGCTTTAAAGTCGGCGGTGGTGAGATTGGCGATTTTTTCAGACATGGTGGAATGAGCGTTGAAGGAAGGAGGTCGGAAATTGGGCGAAAGGCAAGTGACGGCTCGGGGCGGCAGGTTACCGCGGGGTGGATTTATGGAGAATCTCGGCGAGTTCGTTCGGCTCTACTTTATGCAGCGGTTTTCCGCGGGTTTTGAGTTCTTCGAACGTTTTCACCACGGTCTCCGTCATCCGGTCGTGAGTCTCGGCGGAACCGCCGACGATGGCGAATTGCTCGCCGGTGGTGATGCGTTTGTGGCCGTCGTTGTTGTCCAATCCTAGCCCGAGGAGGCCGGCTTTGGGCGCGGCAGGTTTTCGCTTGTTGGTCACGCGAGCAACGTGCTGGTGGCAGCCGCAGTTTCAAGCGGGTTTTCTTCGCGGGCGGTGCAGACGATGTCGGTGAAGGCTTCGTTCTGTGCGAGGTGAAGTTTTCCCAGGCGCGTGAGTTCAAGCACGGCGAGAAAGGTGGCGACAAGTTGGCGGAGTGTCGTGCCGTTGGGAAACAGGTGGGAGAAGATGAACGTCTTCTCGGTCCGGATGCGGGCGAGCAACCATTCCATCTGATCGGAGACGGTGATGGTTTCGTCGTGAATTTCACCCACGACGAGTTTTTCGGCGAGCCGGCGGAGGACGATGTTGAAGGTGTTCCAAAGCTCGATCCGGCCGACGGCTTGCAGGGGGCGCTCGCTGAACTCGGCGGAGAGCGACGAAACGTGACGCTCCATCAGGTCCTGCTGACGGCGAATGATCGCGGCGAGTTCGCCGGCGGCTTCCTTGAATTTTTTGTATTGGAGCAGTTGGTGGACGAGCTCCCAGCGCGGATCAATGTCGTCGTCCGGGTTGGCGTTGGGGTCGATGGCGTGGAGGCCTTTGGGCAGCAGGAGCCGGCTCTTGATCTCCATCAACGTGGCGGCCATGACGAAGAATTCGCCGGCGACGTCGAGGTCGAGCGACTGCATCGCGCGAAGAGCTTCGAGATATTGCTTCGTCACCGACTCGATCGGGATGTCGTAGATGTCGATTTCGCTCTTGCGGATGAGAAAAAGCAGCAGGTCGAGCGGGCCTTCGAAGACCTGAAGTTTGATGCGGTAATCGGTGTCGGGAGCCACGGTGCGGAGAGGTTTGGGCGGCGGTGGGGCGCGGCAAATAAAAACGCGCGACGGAAGCGATCCGGTTATCGACGGCGCAGGGTGGCGACGAAGAAGCCGTCGGTGTTGTGCTTGGCGGGGAGGATCGTGAGGCCGCCGGTCGCGGCGTCGGGCGTGAAGCCAAAGGAGCGGTCGGATGCCGGCGGCTCGGGGGCGAACGAAGAGTTGGCGGCAAGAAAAGCCCGGATCACATCTTCGTTTTCAAAGTGGCTGAGCGAGCAGGTGGCGTAGATGAGCTGGCCGCCGGGCCGAACGAGGGCGGCATATTGGGTGAGGAGCGCGAGCTGTTGCTCGGCGGCGGCGGTGACTTGGGCGGGGGTCGTGGTCCACTTGAGGTGAGGGGACCGGCGCCAGGTGCCGGTGCCGCTGCACGGAGCGTCGACGAGGACTCCGTCGTAAAGCGCAGTGGGCGCGGCCGGAAGGATTGCGATGTTGTTAAGGCGGGCGCGGGCCGCGCGGATTTGAAGTTCTCTGAGGGCGCCGGCGCGAATGTCGTAGGCGTCGACTTGGCCGTTGGCGCCGAGGATTGCGGCGAGTTGCAGGGCCTTGCCGCCGGCACCGGCGCAGGCATCGAGCCAGCGTCCGCCGGGGGCGATCGCGGCGGAGGCGAGAATCAGTTGCGACCCGAGATCCTGGACTTCGACGAGGCCGGAGAGAAAGGAGTTGGTTTTGGTGATATCCGCATCGGAGAGCAGCTCGAGCGCGCCGGGGAGGACGGCGGCAGGACGGGTGGCCCAGCCAAGGCTCGCGAACTCGGCAAGCACGGGTGCCGGATCGGGCGTTTGCAGGCGGAGCCAGACGGCGGCGCGGGCATGGAGGGCGTCGAGGTCAGGCGCGACGCCGGCGGCGGGGCAATGACGGGCAAGCCACGCGGGCAGGAGAAGCGACGGGTCGAGATGGAGGTGGGCGGCCCGGGACGCGATGGAAGCGGGGCAACGAGGCCAGTCGCCACAGGTGCCGGCGCGGTAGGCTTTGGTGGCCGGTAGATCGGCGGCGAGCCAAGCTACGATCGTGGAGGCGCGGGCGGGATCGGTGTCGAGCAGCGGATCAATCCACGGGAGGTAGCGCAGCGTCGTGTAGATGAGCTCGCGGTAGAGTTTCCGGTCGCGGGAGCCGAAGGAGCGATTGGCGGCAAACTCCTGTTGGATGCGCAGGGGCAAGGATGGGTCGGTGTGCCAGTGCGGGCGCAGCACAGAGAGGAGGCGGAGAAATACTTTTTGCTGGCTGCCGGAAAGGGACATGGTGGTCGAAAGAGGGAGTGGAAGAATTGAGATTGTGAGAGGATCGTCGGAGCCGGGGCGGAAATCGCAGCGAGCGGGCTCAGGCCAAGGACGCCGGCGGCTTAGAAGTTGCGGGCCTCGACTTGGACGTTGAAACCGAAGCCATTTTCGCGGCGACGACCGGAGTAAACGGAAACGACGTATTCGATGAGCCAGGTGTTATCGAGATTCTGGACGAGACCGTAGGCCTGTTCGTTGAGGCGGCGTTCGCGGGCGTCGTATTGGAAACGGGCGAGTGCATCGTAGGCTTCGTTGAGATGGATGCGCCCCTCGATGCGATAGTCTTCGCTCTCGCGGCGAAGAAAATTGGTGGCGAAGCGGAGCGACCATGTATCGCCGTCGCGGAGCGTGATGCCGGTGTTGAGCTCTTGGAGAGTGCCAGTCTGCGGTGTGAAGCTGTCGTAGAGATCAAATTGAAGCCACGGGGCCGGCATCAGGGCTATTTCGGTGTGAATCGCGGAGAAGTCGCGTTCGCCGGGGCCTCGGTGGAACCGGAAATCGACGGCGTTGTTGAAGACGAGAAGGTCGCGGGAGCCGTAGGTGGCGTCGCGGGTCTGGAGGGTGTTGTCGAGGCCGAGACGGAGGGTGTTCGTGGCGCGGAGATCGTCGATGTTGCGCTGCTCGCCGAGGCCGAGGGGACGCAGATAGCTCGTGAACGGCTCTCGGCGGTCGATTCCGGGAATAAAGCGGCGGCCGAGGTCGCCTTGCGGAATGTAACGGTAGCTCAACTTCGGGGTCACGAGATGGCGCAGGCCGTCTATTTTCCACTGGGGATTTTTGTAGGCGTAGGTGGCGCTGGCCCGGAGGGCGGCATCGACGCCGACCTCACCGAGGGCGCGCGTGTAGCGGCGGCTGGCCTCGGAAGCACCGGCGGGGTTCGAATAGTGGGTCACGCGGGCGCCGGCGGTGGGCGTAACGGTGAGCCACTCGCGGGGCGTAAACGGCCGGGTGAGCGCGTAGTAGGCGTCGGCGCGATCGCTGGCTAGGCGGGGCGCAATCGCCCCGGGAGGGCGCTCGCGGAGAGACACGACGCTGGCTTGGGCGCGTTGATAGATGCCGTGACCGATCGCGGTGGGAAACAGGTCGTAGCGCAGCTCGGGCAGACGTTCTTGCACGGACTCGAAGGAATTGGGCCGGAGACGGGCGAAGAGTGAGACCGAGTAGTTGTGGCCGGTGTAAAGCGACTCGATGAAATTGTCCGGTGACTGGACGGGGAAGAAAACCTTGGGGCGAAAGTCGCGAATGACCTCGGAATCGCTCCACAGGTTAAAATGCGCCGCAAGCGTGAGGTTCTCGGTGAAGCGCTGGGTGTGTTGCCACTCGGCATAGCTTCGATCCTCGGGGACGGGGCGACGGAGCACATCGGTGAGTTTCTCACCGGAGTCGCGAATGTAACCGGAGCGAAAGAGACCGCGGAGATTTTGGCCGTCGTTTTCGCCGATGTAACTGGCCGAAGGACCGGCCATGAGTCCGCGCGCCGTGTAGAGGCCAACATCGGCCCCGAGCTTTACACCGGTAGCGACAGGCACGCGAAGCCCGGCTTCAAGATACGCGCCGAGGAACTGCCGATAGCCGGCGGTGGCGGAAACGTAGGAGATGAGCGGCTCGTTTAGGTTTTGCTGAATCTTGGGCAGAGGAATCGGCTGGTTCCGGCCCAGACCGAAGCGGGTGTCTTCACTGCGAAGGTCGCGGCCGGGCGCGAAAAGCAGCCGACCGGATTGAACCGTCGGTTGCCACCGGCCGGGCTCGCGAAAGGTGACGGTGGCGGAAGAGACGCTGAGTTCGTCGACGGTGCCGGAGGCCGAGGCACCGGAAACGTAGAACGGGTAGGAGCCGATGCGGATCGCGTCGGCGGTAAACGACGCGGTGCTCCGTTGGTAGACCAGCTTTTGGGCGATGAGCCGCTGGGGACCACGGGTCAGGGTGACGTTACCGTTGGCGGTGGCGACGTTGGTCTTAAAGTTGTAGCGGATCTCGTCGGCCGTGAGGATCGAGGGACCATCGCTGAGGCTGGCCTTGGTGAACACGGTTTCTCCCGTGGTGAAGTCTACCGTGGTGCTCTCGTATTGGACCTCGGGTTGGGCATTGGGCGTCTGCCCGGGGGCGTGCGGGCAGGCAGCCAGCAGAGCAATGGAGACAAGGATGAGACGACGAAGCACCGGGGGAGCAAAGGAGTCGCCTGAGGCGCAAGCAAGCCTACGGGAATGGGCGGCACGCTGGCGTAGTTTTAGCTTTTGCCGGGTTCCGGTGCGCCTCATGGTGCGCCGAATTCATGCCAAAACCAACGACGCCGCTCCCGGTCACTCCCACTGAAATCGCTTCGCTCCGAGCCGAGGTGCGTGCGCTCGGCAGCGCGCTCGGCCGCGTGATCACCCGGTTGGAAGGGCCGGAGACGTTTGCGACCGTCGAGGCCTTGCGACAGTTGGCCAAGGCGCGGCGTGCCGGTGACGAGAAGGCGGCGCGCGGTTTGGCGGCGCGGGTCGCGGAGTTGAGCCCGATCGAGGCGTTTAACCAGGCGATGGCGTTCACGCTCTATTTCGAACTGGTGAACCTCGCCGAAGAGAACTTTCGCATCATGCTGTTGCGCCAGAGACGCGCTGCTCGCGGCAAGGAGGGCGCGACGAGCCCGCCGATGCGTGAATCAATCGAAGCGGCGGTGATCGAGTTGAAGCGACGCGGAGTGGGGGCGGCCGCGATGCAGGCGTTGGTGGACCGGCTCATGATCGAGCTCGTGTTTACGGCGCACCCGACGGAATCGAAGCGGCGAACCCTGCTCACGAAGTTGCGCCGCCTGGGCGAGATCTTGCGGTTGCGCTCGCAGCCCGCGCTGTTGACCGATCCCGCGTTGTTGGAGGCCGAGTGTGTTGAGAGGGAGATTGCCTCGCTGTGGTTGACGGATCGCAGCCGCGCGGCCCGGCCCGAGGTGACGGATGAAGCGAAGACGGGTTTGTGGTATTTTGACACGACGCTGTTCGAAACCCTGCCGCGTTTGCACGCCGACATGAAGCGTGCGCTCGGGCGGCATTATCCCACGGTCAAGCCGCCGCGACGGTGGCTGGCATTCGGGTCATGGATCGGGGGAGACCGCGACGGCAATCCCGGGGTAACGGGGGCGGTAACGGCGGAAGTCCTTCTGCTGCATCGGCGACTCGCGATCGAGAAGCTGCGGTTGGCGTCGAGGGACCTGGCCCGCTCGCTCACGGTGAGCGACCGCAGGGATTCGGTGGTGCCGGCGTTGAAGCGGGAGCTGCGGGAAAATTTGCATCTTTCGAAGCACGTGGAGGAGTTGAGCAAACGTTATCCCCACGAGCCATATCGACTCGTTTTGGGCGTGCTGCGCGCGCGGCTGGCGCAAGCGGTCAACGAAGTGCGGGACGGAAGTGTGCTCTCTTCGGACTCGTTGGTTGGCGGATATCTCGACCGTCCCACGGTGGAGGAAACGCTCGAAACCATCCGGGCCAGCCTGGCCGCGGGGAAAGGAGCGATGTTGGTCGAGGGCGAATTGAAAGTGATGGGCGAGCAGTTCGAGGTGTTTGGCCTGCACACCGCAAGATTGGATATCCGGCAACATTCATCGCAGCACGAAGCGGCGGTGGCCGAGATTCTCGGGCTCGGTGAATACGCATCGCTGAACGAAGCGGAGAAACAGACCCTGCTTTTGGCCGAGCTGGCCAAGGCCAAGATTTTGGCGGCGGCGACGGTGGCGAAATACTCGGCGGGCACGAGGCACGTGTTGGATCCGCTCGCGCTCGCGGCGCGGGCGGTGGAGCGATTTGGCGCAGAAGCGCTCGGTATCGCGATCATCAGCATGACGGACGGAGTTTCGGATGTGCTGGAGTTGGAGCTCTTGCAAAAACTCACCGGCGCGGCGCTCCCGGTGGCCCCGTTGTTTGAGACGTTGGACGATTTGGAGCGGGCGCCGGACATTTTAGCGGCGCTCTTCACGTTGCCCGGCCGGCAGAAACCCCCGCACCAGCACGTGATGCTTGGATATTCGGACAGCAACAAGGATTGCGGCTACGTGACCGCGAATTGGGCGCTCTTCGAGGCGCAAGCGGCCATCGCGCGCGTGGGACTTGAGCACGGAGTGAAGATCACGCTTTTCCATGGCCGGGGCGGCAGTATCGCGCGAGGTGGAGGACCGGCGGCCAAGGCGATTTTGGCCCAGCCGGCCGGCCTCCGCGACGGAGGCATCCGCGTGACCGAGCAAGGCGAGGTGCTTTCGACGCGGTATCATGATCCCGATTTGGCGCATCGCATCCTCGAGCAGATGGCCTATGGCGTGATGCTAGGAACGCATGCGGCAGAAACCAAGGCCGAGGTGCCGGAGGAATGGCGTGATGCCATGGCGGCGATGAGCTCGGCGGGGTTCGCCGCTTACAAGGCCATTGTGCACGACGATCCGGAGTTTCTCGTTTTTTGGAAGCAGGCGACGCCGATCGACGAGATCAGCAATCTCAAGTTCGGATCACGGCCGACCTTCCGGCGGGCGACGACAAGCGTCGAGGACCTCCGGGCGATTCCCTGGGTGTTTTCTTGGATGCAGAGTCGTTTCAATTTCCCCGGGTGGTTTGGTTTGGGTTCGGCCCTCGAGGTGATTTTGCAGCGGGGCCCGGCGGGGAAAAAACTGTTGAGGGCGATGCACCAAGAGTGGCCGTTTTTTCAGACCATGATCAACAATGCCCAACTCACGATGCACAAGGCGGACATGGGAATTGCGTCCCTCTACGCCGAGTTGGTCGAGGATCCCAAGATTCGGAAGCGAATTCTTGGCCTGCTCACGGTCGAGTTCGAGCGAACGGCGCGAACGATTCTCGCGGTCACGGGCGAGCGACAAATGTTGGCGCGGGAACCGGTGCTGTTGAAGTCGGTGCAGCTCAGGAATCCTTACATCGATCCACTCAACTACATCCAGGTCGACATGCTGCGCCGTCTACGGATTCAGGCGACGGGGAAGAAACTCTCCACCGAGAACGCCGAAGCGGCGCGCGCCGTGGTGGAGTTGACGATCAATGGTATATCGGGGGGGCTGAAGAACACGGGTTAGACCCCGTGGGCAAAGCCAGAGACCCGATGGCATTCGCGACTAGACGAGAGGGGCGGCAGGAGTCACGGTGGCGGTGTTTCCATCGTGATAACTTCCAAATCTGATCTGGCGGCCTTGCTCAGCGCAACTCACGCGGCGCCCCATGGGGTGCTCGGGATGCATCCCCACAAGCGCGGTCGAAGCCAAGGTGTGGTCGTCAGGGCGTTGCTGCGCGACGCGGTGAGCTGTTCGGTCGTCGAGCTCGATGCAAAAGTTCAGTCGGTGCATGAGTTGAAGCGGGCGGCGGACGAAGGTTTTTTTGAAGGCTTCATCGCCAAACGCCCCGAGGTTTTCCGGTATCAGTTGCGCGCCACTTTCCGCAACGGGGAGACCCGGCAGTTTTTTGATCCCTACAGCTTCCTGCCGACCTTAAGCGCGCAGGATCTCTACCTGTTCAACGAGGGCAACGAGCATCGGATTTTCGAAAAGCTCGGGGCGCATCCGCGGGAGATTGCAGGTGTGCCCGGGGTGGCTTTTTCCGTTTGGGCGCCGTCTGCCGCCCGCGTTTCGGTCGTGGGTAATTTCAATCGTTGGGATGGACGCTTCTTCCCCATGCGGCCCTTGGGAGCTTCGGGCGTGTGGGAGTTGTTTGTGCCCGGGCTCGGAACCGGCGAACTCTACAAATTTGAGATTCGCAGCCAGTCGGGCAGGGTGGGAGTGAAGACCGATCCTTACGGGACTTTCTTCGAAGCGCCGCCGGGGAACGCGGCGATTGTCTGTGCAACGGATCGTTTCAAATGGAGCGACCGGGACTGGATGGAGCGACGGAAGGCGGAGGCGAACCGCCTTGATCGACCGATTTCCGCTTACGAACTGCACCTGGGGTCCTGGAAGCGAAAGCCGGAGGACAACAACCGCCCGCTCACCTATCGCGAACTCGCCCCGGAACTCGCCGACTATGTGGTCGAAATGGGGTTCACGCATGTGGAGATCATGCCGATCGCCGAGCATCCGTTCGATGGTTCCTGGGGCTATCAAGTCACCGGTTTTTTCGCTCCGACCCAACGGTTCGGCACGCCCGAAGATTTTGCATGGTTCGTCGACCATCTGCATCAACGGGGAATCGGGGTAATTTTGGACTGGGTGCCCGCTCACTTTCCGCGCGACGCGTTCGCCTTGGCGGAGTTCGACGGTAGTCATCTCTACGAACATGCTGATCCGCGCCAAGGGGCGCACATGGACTGGGGCACGTTGATTTTCAACTATGGACGCAACGAGGTGCGGTGTTTCCTGATTGCGAGCGCCTTGGCCTGGCTGGAGCGGTATCACCTCGACGGCCTGCGCGTGGATGCCGTGGCGTCGATGCTCTATCTCGATTACTCGCGGAAGGAAGGGGAGTGGATTCCGAACAAGCACGGTGGTCGGGAGAATTTGGAGGCGATCGAGTTTCTGAAGCAGGTGAACGACTTGGTTCACCACTATCATCCCGGCGTGATGATGATCGCGGAAGAGAGCACGTCATTTCCCCAAGTAACCCGCCCGACCGGCGACGGTGGCTTGGGCTTCGATTACAAATGGAACATGGGCTGGATGAACGACACCCTCCGCTATTTTGCAAAGGAGCCGGTGCACCGTCGTTGGCACCAAAGTGACCTTACCTTCGGGATGCTTTACCAGTATGCGGAAAACTTCGTGACCGTTTTTTCGCATGATGAAGTGGTGCACGGGAAGGCCTCCATGCTTTTCAAGATGGGCGGGTGGCACATTCCGGAGAAAGCCGCAAATTTGCGCTCTTTGTATGCCCACATGTGGTGTTACCCCGGGAAAAAACTGCTCTTTATGGGAGGTGAGTTCGCGCAGTCA
>CALSBN010000143.1:0-13159 GCA_943373185.1 Opitutus sp. GAS368
ACGTTGGCGGGTTCAGATGAGCACGGGATGTGCCATGGACCCAGTTTTTATTTTGGGCCGGAAACGGTATCGGGCGGGCGGGGACGGTGGGGAAGCAGCCTCTTTGCCGGGCATAAATTAATGCAAAACGGGCGGGCCTCCCGCGCTCCCGGCGAGGGCGCTGATTTGGGGGCGGGGTCCGGCGACGCCACTTCACCCTCAGACTGGCTCGAAGAGCGGGAGTTGTTGCATGCCGGGGACAGTGACCAGGCCGCGGTCGGTGATGCGGATTTCCGGGATCACGGAGAGCGGGATCAGGTTGAAGCCCATGTAAGGCAGGGTGCAACCGGCGGCCAGCCACGCCTGCTTGAGCTTGGTCGTTTCCTTGGCCACGGCGGTGGCGCGAAGATCGGAAATGAGGCCGGCGACGGGCAGGGCGACTTGGGCGATGATCTTGCCGTCGCGGACGACGCAGACGCCGCCGCGGAGTTTTTTGACGGTGGCGAGGGCGAGTTGGAGGTCGGCTTCGTTGGTGCCGGCGAGGATGATGTTGTGGGCATCGTGGCCGACCGAACTGGCGACGGCGCCGGCCTTGAGGTTGAAGTCCTGCAGCAGACCGTGGGCGACGGCGCCGGATTTGCCGTGGCGCTCGACGATCGTGACGAAGCAGAGGCGGTGTTGGGTGAAGAGATCGGCCCACGTCTCGCCGGGCTTCGGGGCGAGCGCGACTTTTTCGTGGAAGAGGATAATTCCTGGAAGGGCGGTGCGGATGACGTTGGCGATAACGGGCGCGGTCGGGAGCGCGGGGGTGAGGATAAGCTTTTTGGCGGGAAGCTTGACGGTCTGGTAGGCGGCGCGGGGGTAGCGGTAGCGTTTTGAAAGGGCGCGATCGAGGAGCGGCGTGATTTTGCGGTTCTTGACGACGAGTTCGCCGCCATACCACGTGCATTGGGGCTCAAGCGAATCGTTGAGCAGGACGATGTCGGCGCGGCGGGCCGGAGCGAGGCCGCCGATCTCGCCGTCCATGCCGTAGCGGGTGGCGGGGTGGAGGGAACCGAGGCTCCACGCCGTCGTGGGTTTGAGGCCGGCGACGACGGCTTGGCGGGTGACCCAGTCGAGGCCGAAGAGGAAGAGATCATCGGCGTCGCGGTCATCGGTGCAGACGCAGACGCGCTTGGGGTTGGCGCCAAGCTCGGTGACGGCCTTGATGGCGTGCGGGAGCGAGTGCCACGGCGTGGTGGGCGGGCCGCCGCGGAGGAAGATCCAGACGCCGGCTTCCAAGAAATCGTCGCCGATCTCGCGGTCGATGGCCTCGTGGGTGTCGGTGATGCCGGAGGCGGCGCCGGCGGTGACGAATTCGCGGCCGTAGATGTGGCCGCAGATGGGGCGGCCGCGCTTAAGGGCGGCGGCCATGATGGCGTGGCTGCGTGGGTCGCCCATGGCGACTTGGACGAAGTCCATTTTCTCGCCGAGGGCCACGGCCTCCGGGTAGCGGTCGAAGAGACGGCCGATTTTGGCTGCGGTGAGATCGCCGCCGGCGGTTTCGAATTGGGGCGAGGTCGCGGGCACGGTGGAGGGGACCGTTAGGAAAATGGAGAGCGGGGCTTGGCGGGCGTCTTCCAGCATCCATTCGATGCCGGCGGAGTCGCAGACGTTGCCGATTTCATGGCTGTCGCAGAAAATCGTAGTCGTGCCGTTGAGCAGAGCGCCCTCGGCGTAAGCGCACGCGGTCATCATCGAACTCTCGATGTGGATGTGCGGATCGACGAGGCCGGGGGCAAGGATACCGCCGGCGGCGTCGAAGAATTTGGCGCGAGCGAGTTTCGGGAACAGTTTTTTGGCGGTTCCGGCGGGTTTGACGGCGGCGATGCGGCCGGCCTTTAGCCAGATCTCGCGGTCGGGGTGGAGGCGCTCGGTGTAGGTCGAAAGCAGCCGCGCGCCGGTGAGGACGAGATCGGGCAGTTCGCGGCCCATCGCGACGGCGGCGAGGGTGCGGGTGAGAGTGTGGAGTGGGGCGACGGAGAAACGGGTGAGGGACATGGTGGGAGTGGGAGGTTTGAGATTTAAGGGGCGGGAGCTCCACGGCGGAGGACGAGGTCGACGGTGGACAAAAGCAGGGCGAGGGCCAAGGCAAGCGTGGCGATGAGTTGGCCGTTTTTCGAGAGTTGCCGGGCCCAATAGGAGCCGGAGGCCATTTCGACGGGTTCGGAGAAGGCGAGCCACCGGGCGGAGTCAGGGGCGCGGGCGTGGATCACGAAAGCGCCGTCGGGAGCGCGGACGTAAGCGGCGCGCCACGTATCGCCGGGAGTCTGGTCGGGGATGATCGGGGCGAGAGTGATACCGGTGGCGGCGTCGCGGAGTTCGAGGGTGGTGCCCGGTGTGCCGGCCGCGCCGGCGGTCTCAAACTTTAGCCAGGCACCCAAAGGAGCCCGGATGGGGGCGCTGGTGAACTCGCGGGAGGTGGGGGTGGCGTCGGCGGCGAAAGAGCCCCACGTTTGACGATAGATCAGCGGATGGGTGGCCGGAGAGAGCCCGGGGGCGGGTGGGTAGAGATTCTTCGGATCGGACGGGGCGAAGGTGGAACGACCCGCGGTTACGGGCAGGGGAGGTCGGACCGTGGACGGCATCACGGCGCGGAGGGCGGGAATGCCGATGCGGACAAGAAATGAGCCGGCGCCGGGGTAAGGGATTTCGTCGTGATCCAGGTGCTTGGTGTCGCCGGTGTAGAGGTAGTTGCGGACGTTGATCTCGCAGTAGTCGTGGTAGACTTTCACGGGTGGGAGCTCGATGACGAAGATGCGGGTGAGCTCCGATCGCGCACCCCAAACGAAGATGCCGGCCCACGTGAGTGCGGCGGTTGCGAGGACGCGGCGGGCGGTGCGGGACAGCAGGTCGGGCGTGGCCAGCCAGACGAGGGCAAGGGCGTTGGCGACGATGCCGAAGACCAAGGTGTCGATGTAGCGCGAGGCCGGCGCCGGGCCGCCGGCACCGCGGGCGTAACCGGTGGCGACGAGTTGGAGCCAGACCCAGACGCCGAGGCCGAGAATGAAATAGCCGAACGCCCGGGAAGGAACGGCGAGCGGGCGCGGGGAAAACACGGCGCGGATGACGAGCCACGTCCACGGCAGCCAAAGGATGAGGGCGAACCAAGGACTAGAAGGCGCGGGCCACTGGAGACTTTGGATAATCGTGAAGGCGAAGTCGCGGAAGTTTTGAGCCTTCAGAACCTCGTGCGGAGGAAATTCGTAGCGGCTGAACCAGCCCGCCAGCGCGACGGCGGTGCACAGCGCGAGCGTGGGCAGAGCCGAGCTAAACGTGCGCTCGCGCCGCAGCCATTGCACGCCGAGCAGGCCGATCACGACGACGGCGCCGAAAAGACCTGAAGCCATGCTTAAGAGGCCGAGAGCGGCGGCGGCGGCCCCGAGCCACCAGCGGCGGGAGAACGGGGTGCTAAACGGCAACAGGGCGATGGCGATCAGGGCCAGGCCGACCAAGAAAAACTGCTGCGAGTGAAAGCCGCCGAGGATGTTTTGCCACGCAAAGGGGAAAGCGAAGATGAAGCCGAGAAAGACGGTGAACGGCGCGAGCCAGCGACGGTCGAGGTGGCGACGGGCGAGGATGAAAAAGGCGACGGCGATCGTCGCCGGGAAAAGGGCGTTGACCACGGCTTCGAGGCGTTGGTCCCAATGGCCGTTGGCGAGGGTGAGGCCGAGATTGAGGAGCTTGGTGAGGACGACGCGGTGCTCGTTGTGCGGGGTGAACAGCGCGCGGAGGAAGTGGTCGTCGTTGAACCACGGGGCGAGGAGCTGGAGGCCCTCGGCGTCCCATTGATCCCACTCGGGCATGGTCATGCCGTAGCGGTGAAACACGGACCAGCGCACGCCGACGATAAAGGCGAACAGGCATGCGGCGATGGCGGCGGGCCAAATGAAGGCGGGGCGTTGATTCAGCACGGGCAGAAAAAGGGACGCGGTAAATGGAATCAGGTGCGGGCGACGGCGAAGAGATTGTAGTAGCCGGCGGTGCCTTCGGGAGTGCGCAGCGGATGGACGGTATGGAAACCGACTTCAACGTGTGGGTAAAATTCGCGGAGCAACGCGCCCAGGCTCCAGCGCGTGAAGAAATTCTTATGGTCGGCTTCGAGCATGTGCCACGGCACCGCGAGGTGGTCGTGCAGGTAGGCGATGAGCTCGGCGTTGGGCACGGAGACGATCAACTGGCGCGGAGCGACGCGGCGGAGTTCGTCGAGGAAGGGGCGGGGTTCGGCGATATGTTCGAGCACCTCGATGCAGAGTGCGGCGTCGAACGCGCCGTCGGTGAACGGCAGGCCTGAACCGTCAACTTGGGTGTGCGGCAAACCGGCGGCGGCGAGGGCGGCGCAATCGGAGGCCTTCATTTCTGCACCGTGCCAGTCGTAGCCGGCGGCGCGGAGTTGAGCTCCATACCAACCCAGGCCGCAGCCGACATCGAGCACGCGGACCGGGGGTGAGCCGAGGTAACTTTGAACGAGTGCGAGGACCTCGCCGCTGCCGACAGCGAGCGACGGGCCGGAGCCGTAAATGTGTTCACGATGGTGCAGCGCGATCAGCTCGGGGGTGAGCAGGGAGCCGTAGGCGCTTTGGCGATGGTCCTGACGAATGAGGCGCACCGAGCGTTCGAGGACGGTGAGTGGCGGTCGAGTGTCAGCGAAGTGGACGCGGAGGGAAAGGACGGCGCGCGCGCCGAAGTTGGGCGAGGCGGCGTAGCCGAAGAAGCGGAAGCCCGTGGCGGTCACCGGCGGGAGCGCGTGCGCGGCGTTGACGTCGGCGCGAATCGTGAACTGTGCGCTCGACCCGATGGAAGCACCGTCAAGGAGAGCCTCGACAGAAGTGATCTCCGAATGGCCCGTCCCGAAGTAAAGCCAGCCCTCGATGGGCAGCGAAAGCGGATCGCAGGGAGCGTCGGCGATTGGGGAATCGAGGGCAGCTAGCATAGAGCGGCAGCTCGGCGTGAGTCGCGGCGGAATCGTGGCCTCACGGCTGCCAAGGACGCGGCGGGGCGGCGAGGGTGAAGTCGGTCAATTCGAGCGTGAGGTTCGGATTGTAGGCGGGGTCGTGCTTCAGCTCTTTTTCCCAACGCTTCATCATCGTCTCGACCTCGCCGCGGAAACGTTCGTGTTTCTCCGGCGTGTCTTCGACGCCGCGGCTGGCGGATTCGTGGTGGTAAAGTTCGGCGAAGGGCGTCCAGAGATTGAGGTAGCCGGCGGCGCGGACTTTTAGGCAGAAGTCGACGTCGTTGAAGGCGACGGCGAGGGATTTTTCGTCGAGGCCTCCGACCTGATCGAAGACGGATTTGCGGATGACGAGGCAGGCGGCGGTGACGGCGCCGTAGTTTTGGACGAGACGCGCGCGGTTGAAGACGCCTTCGGTGTTTCGCGGGAAGTCGCGGAAGGCGTGGCCGGCGACGCCGCCGAGGCCGATGATCACGCCGGCGTGTTGGATGGTGTCGTTGGGGTAATACAGCATCGCGCCCACGCAACCGATCTGCGGGCGCAGGGCTTGGGCCACCATCTCGTGGAGCCAATCGGCGTGGATCACTTCAAGGTCGTTGTTGAGCAGGCCGAGGATGGTGCCGTTGGCCTGCTTCGCCGCGAAGTTGTTGATCGCGCTGTAATTGAACGGAGCGTTGAAGGGAACGACGCGGACGGATTTTTTGGCGGCGACCTTTTTGAAATAATCGAGCGTGGCGGGATCGTCGGAGCCGTTGTCCACGATCAGAATCTCGTAGTTCGGGTAGGTGGTTTTCTCGAGGATGCTGTCGACGCAGCGCTGGAGGAATTTCAGGCCATTGCGCGTGGGGATGAGAAGCGAGACGAGCGGCGGTTGGGCGGGCAGGGGATATTTGACGCGCCAGTGATCGCCGGGGACGGGGATGAGTTCGACCGGCTGTTTAAGGCGGGCGAAGTGATCGGTGAGGGCTTTGTGGGCGGCTTTGACCGGATAATTTTTCTCGCTGGAGAGGAGGGCGGTGGAGCCGGGGATTGCGCGCCAATGATAGAGGATCTTTGGGATGTGGCGGATTTTCGAATGATCGGGGATCAGGCTGACGACGCGAAGAGCGAGGTCCCAGTCTTGCGAGCCCTCGTAGCCGATGCGGAAGCCGCCGGCTTGGCGCATCAGCGAGGCGCGATAGACGGTGAGGTGGGAGGTGTAGTTTTGCGCGAGAAAGAGATCGGGCAAAAAGTCGGGTTTGAAGTAGGGTTCGTGGCGGTGGCCTTCCTCGTCGATTTTGTCTTCGTCGGAGTAGAAGAAATCGGCGGTGGGATCGGCGTTGTGCGCCATCGCGACCTCGTAAAGCGCGTGCGGCGTAAGCTCGTCGTCGTGATCGAGCAGGGCGATGAAGTCACCCGTCGCGAGTTCGAGGGCGGAGTTGGACGCGGCGGAGATGTGGCCGTTTTTTTCGCGGAAGCAGACTTTGATGCGCGGATCGGCGGCAGCGTAGTGCTCAAGCACCGGGCGAACGTGGGGCGCGGTCGAGGCGTCGTCGGCGAGGCACAGTTCCCAGTTGGAGTAGGTTTGTTCGCCGACAGAGGCGATGGCTTTGGTGAGCCATTTTTCCGGAGTGTTGTAGACGGGGACGAGAATCGAAATGAGCGGACGGCGCGGAAGGTGGCGGCTGCTTTCGCGTTGGGCACTGAGACGGTCGTTGGTGAGGGTGTCGTAGGTCGTCACCCAGCGCTCGTAGGAGGTGAGCTCGGCGACATCGAAACCGGCGCCGACGTTGAGGTCGTTTTTGAAGAAAATCTGCCAGCGGCCCTCGTGGTCGCCGACTTCGAGGACAATGTGGGTGTCGCCGTCGCGGAGTTCGACTTCGACCTTCCAGCCGCAGTATTCGGCCTGGGGGCGGTCGCGGACGGAGGCGAGGACGTCCATGCGCTTGAGGCCATAGGTGCCGGGGTAGGAGCGACCGTTGATGGTCGCGCGGATGTGTTTGAGCGACGTGCCATCGTCGGCGAAGCACCAGCCGCGGAGGGAAAGCTTCCGGGGCGCGAAGCCCCAGCGGTTGGGATAGTCGACGCTGTAGGGGAGGGCACGCTGGGCCGGCGCGTGAAACGCGGTGAGATGCGTGGGCAGCGCGGGCAGTTCGGGCTTCGGGAGCGGTGAGGAATCGGACGTCGCGAGAGGCGCGGCGGGGCGGCGGGGATCGATAAACTTGCGCCGGAGGGCGCGGAGAGGGGCCGTGACCTTCCATGAGAAGGTGGACTGGAGTTGGCGGATTTTCTCGTCGCGTTGGCGGATGATGTCCTCGCGGTGACGGATGGTGGCGAGTTGGTCGCGGAGGCGTTCGCCGACTTGGGCGATGGCTTGGGCGCTGGAGTCGGCCAAGGCGGCGCCTTGGGCTCGGAGCTCGTTGATCTGGTGGTGGGCGAAATCGATCTGGTTTTGCAGTTGGCCGCGGACGCCCTCGAGACGGTCAATCTCGAGGTCGAGGGCGGTCATCTGCTTGCGCGCGGCCGCGAGCAGCGTCTCGGCCTGTTGCCGATACGTCTCGCTGCGGGCGAACTGGGGCCGGAGGGAATCGAGGGCCTTTTGCAGATTTTCGGCGTGCTGGCGGGTGCTCGCTTGGGCGGCCTCGAGCTGGGCGGCATGGGCGGCGGCGTGGCGGCGGGTCTCGGCGATGGTCGTTTCGAGATTGGCGGCGTGGGCGCGCAAATCGGAGAGGTTGGTTTCAAGGTTGGCCGCGTGGGCCGAAGTCTGGGCGTGTGCAGTAGAAAGTTGGGCGATGTGCGCGGCGGAGAGCCGCTCGGCCTCGGTGGCGTTGAGCTCGAGGTTGCGGGCGTGCTGGGCGGTGAGTTCGTAGTGGCGTTGGGCGTCGTCGCGGGCGGCGGCGGTGGCGGCGAGTTGGCGGGCTTGAAGGCCGCGCGTGGCGTCGAGCGAAAGTTCGAGGTCGCGGAGAAGCAGAGCGAGATGGGCGAGCTCAGGCGCGAGTGGGGCGGGGGCGAGAGCCTGAAGGCGGGCGGCTAGGAGTTCGGTCTCGCTGGCGACGGGATCGGAGGCGAGCGACCAGTCGTTGGCAGCGGGGCGGGCGACGGTGGCGGCGTAGAAGGCGGCGAGGGCCCGGGTGTTGGCCGCCGAATCGAAGTGACGGTGGGCGAAGGCGACGGCGTTTTGACCGAGAGTGGCGCAGAGTTTGGGGTCGGCGAAGAGGCGTTGGCAGGTGGCGGCGATCTCCTCGGGCGCTCCGGTTTCCAGGAACACGGCTTCGCGGCCGTCTTGCATCAGCAGGGCGAGATTGGTGGGCGGGAGAACGACGGGTTTGCCGGCGGCGAGAAACTCAGGGAGTTTTGAAGGCAGACGGAAATCGTTGAACGGTCCGGGGTGGCCGGGTTGCACGAGCACATCGGCGAGCGCGAGAAGCTGCGGCAGTTTTGATTTTTCGACGAAACCGAGATCGAGAACGAAGGTTGGGTAGTCGAAGGCGAGCGAGGCGAGGAAGGTCGGTGAATTGAAGCCGGTGCGGATCAGGCGGGTGGGCGTGCCGCGTTGGTTGAGCAGCGCGACGGCGAGGTAAAGTTCGCGCATCTCGGGTTCGTTGGCGAAAGTGTTGGAACCGGTGAAGACGATGACTTTTTCATCGGGGCGCAGCCCAAGCTTGAGGCGAAGCGCGGCGTCCGGGGCGGTGGGCCGATAGAGGTTGAAATCGACCGGAGGCGGCAGGAGTTGGGTCGGGATGCCGGCGGGGACGTGCTCCTTGAGGCGGTCCACGATGTGGGTGATACCGTCGGCGACGCGGAGGAAACTCTCGTGGCGAAGCGGGTGGGGCAGGCCGTCGACGAGCCAGCGGTCCGTGTCGTGTGGGCTGGCGGTGCGAAGCTCCGAGAACGGTTTCCCGGTGTAGGCCTCGATGAGATAGCGCTCGTTGTCCTCTAAGTGGATGATGACGCGGGCCGGGGTCGCGAGCAGCCTTTGGTAGGCTAGAACGAATTTGCGAACGCCCTCGCGCGGGGTCCAGGCGTGGATGAGGTCGGCGGGGCGGGCGTCGGGGAAAAGGCCGGGCTTGGCGAGGGCGGCGGCGTAGGTCGCGGGGATGAACAGCGGATCGCGGATCGCGGAGATCGTCTCGGGGCCGGAGGGCACGGCGACGACGCAGGCGTGGCCGGCGGCGCAGAGGGCGTTGGCGAAGCCGGCGATGTGGTTGAGGCTATTGGTTTTAAAGTCGCCGTAGTTGACGAAGAGGATGTTCACGCGAGGAAGGACGGGCGGCGCGGGGCCGGAAATAAAAAGGCAGACCCGCGACGTTGCGCGGGTCTGCCGGGGAGGTAAATGCGGATTTTTTAGAGTTTGAAACCGGCGGCGTTCGAGTCGGCGACGAACATCTTTACCGTGTCGAGCGAGAGGGCGGTCAGGTCGAAACCGATCATCTTGGCGGCCTTGCCCAGAATATCGTGGGGGACCGTGATGATGGCGCAGCCGGCCTCTTCGGCTTGGAAAAGGTTGAGGACCTCGCGCGTGCTGGCCCAAAGGAGCTCCGCTTTTGGCAACTCGGTGAGCAGGGCCCCGCTGGCACGCATGATCGGCATCGGGTCAACGCCGGTGTCGGCGATGCGGCCGGCGAACACCGAGACTACGGCGGGCACGGCGGGATTGAGGGCCTCGGCGACGCCTCGGACTTGGGCCAGGGTGAGGAGGGCGGTGACGTTGAGCTTCACGCCGAGGAGGCCGAGCTCCTTGATGAGCGGCAGGCAGGATTCACCCTTGGAGTTGGTGATCGGGATCTTGGTATAAACGTTGGCGCCCCAGGAATTGATCATGAGGGCTTGGCGTTTCATATCGACGATGTCGTCGGTGAAGACTTCGAGCGAAATGGGTTTGGCCGTGACGGTCTGGAGGATGTCTTTGGCGAAGGCCTCGTAGTCTTTGATCCCGGCCTTCTTCATGAGGCTGGGATTGGTCGTCAGGCCCTTGATGTAGGGCTTGGCGTAGAGCTCGAGGATACCGGCTTTGTCGGCACCGTCGGCATAGAGCTGAACTTTGAGATCGGCTAGGGATTTCATGTTTTGGTATTTCAGAGCAGTCAGGTTTCGGGGTCCGGCGCGGGCAAGGATTTACTTTCGGGGAGAGGGTTGGAGCGCAGGATAGCGGCGGCGGCGGCGGTGAAGTCTTTGACGGTGAAATCGGGCGCGGCACGAAGGGCTTCGTCGTAGCCGAAATCGATAAACACGGTGCGCAAACCGGCGCGTTGGCCGCAATCGATGTCGCGCCAACGGTCACCGATCATCCAGGAACGGGCGAGGTCGAGGCCGAGATCGCGCGCGGCATCGGTGACCATACCGGGGGCGGGTTTCCGGCGATAGTCCTCGGCGTGAGCGACGCCTTGGCCGGGAGCGTAGCAGACCTCGATATGGCTGATGGAGGGGACGAGTTCGCGGAGCCGTGCGTGCATGGCCTCGACGACGGATTGGGCTTGGTCGCCGCGGCCGACATCGGGCTGGTTGGTGGCGACGACGAGCACGTAGCCGGCGGCGGCGAGTCGGGCGCAGGCCTCGGGCACGCCGGGGAAAAGCGCGAACTCGGCGAGGGTGGCCGGGGGATAGGGTTTGCCGGCGCGGACGACTTGGACGTTCAGGGTGCCGTCGCGATCAAGGAAGACGGCGGGGCGAAGGTCGGGCATCGAATGGGCGAAGAGGGTTATGAAACGCTGTAAAATAAAAAACGCGGCGAGGTCATCGCCGCGTTACAGAGGATTAACAATTTAGCGGGCCGGAGCCGCTACTACGGATTCCCACTTTGTTTGGTTCACCTTCACATCGGGGTGTGAAACCCAGAGGTGCCAGACAACGGCCTGGAAGGCTTCGGAGTGGGGAGTGATGTTGTTGGCGTTGACGGTGGGGACGATCACGCAGGCATCGGCTTGGGTGGCGGTGTAGCCGCCGTCTTTGCCGACGATTCCGATGACGCGGGCGCCGACCTGCTTTGCCAATTGGATGGCGGAGATAAAACCGGGGGAGACATTTTTCTCAAGATTACCACCGCCTACCGAGAGGATGAGCAGGGCGTCTTTCGCGTTGAGGCGGGAACCGCGGAGCCACTCGACGAACACGCTGGCCCAACCGTCGTCGTTGGTGCGGGCGGTGAGTTCGGAGACGTTGTCGGTGGGGGCGTAGCATTCGAGCCCGCCGATTTTTCGGAAATCGTTTACGGCGTGAGATGCGTTGGCGGCGCTGCCGCCGACCCCGAGAATGAACAGACGCCCGCCGCGGTTGCGGACACCGACGAGTTCTTGGGCACCTTTCTCGATGGCGACGGGATCGAGTTTGGCGACGATTTCAGCGGTCTCTTTGAGATGTTGGATGGCGTAGGACATGGGTTTTTGAAGAGCAGAACGGAGCGACAAAGAAGTCCGGTGGCGAGCGCGGTTTTCGTGAAATCCCCGGGGCGGTCAGGCGAACTTTCCGGCGCGAAGCAGGGCGTCCAGTTCGTTGAGGCCCTCGTGGGAGCCGATTTCATAAAAACGCTCGCCGATTTCGTAGCCGACGAGTTGGCGACGGGCAACGAGGGCGCCTTGGACGGCGGCGAGATCGACCACGGCATCGCGAGGGAAGCCGTCGAAGGCGGCAGCGCGAAAGAGGCCCAGTCCGTAGTCGATATGGTGCATCGCGGGCGTTTTGTGCTTTTTGTCGTAGACCTTGATTTCGCCGTCGCCGAACTCGACGTTGCTGGCGTCGTAGCGCTCGTGGTTTTCGAAGACGGTCATCAGACCGAGGCGGCCGGATTTCTGGAAATGCTCGCCGACGGCGAGGTAGTCGATGGGCAGAAAGCTGTCGCCGTAGAGGACGTAGAACGCATCGCCGAGTTTGGGCAGGGCTTGGATGAGCGCGCCGCCGGTGCCGAGGAGCTTGGGGCCGTCGAAGGAGTATTCGATCCGCATGCCCCAAGCGGAGCCGTCGCCGTATTGTTCGACGATCTTTTCGCCGAGATAGCCGACACACAAAACGATGCGGGTGAGGCCGGCTTTTTTGAGCAGGCGGATTTGGTGCGAGAAAAAAGGTTCGCCCGCGACCTCGATGAGCAGCTTGGGGACTTTTTCGGTGATAGGCCGCAAGCGGGTGGCAAGGCCGCCGGCGAGAAGTGCGACGGGGAGGTCGGCGGTGCCCATCTTAATTCTGGGCGACGACTTTGGTGCCCTCGAAGTCAAAACGGAAGCGGACCTCGGTCAGGCCCTTTTCGCGCATGGCGTGGCGGAGCTTCTTTTTGTCGCCGGCATAAAACATGAGGAAGCCTCCGCCACCGGCGCCGATGAGTTTGCCGCCAAGCGCGCCTTGGGTCATCGCGTATTCATACCAGTCGTTGATGACTTGATTGCTCATGCCGACGCTCCGGGCCTTTTTTCGCTGCCAGTGGACATCCATCAGGCGCGCGAATTCGTCGAGGTTGCCGGTCTCCAGACACTCAAGGGATTTATAGCCAAGCTCCTTGGTGAAATGAAGGTTGTCGAGCATCGCCGAGTCGTTGCTCTTCGACTTGTCGTTTTGGTCCTTGAGGATGGCGGAAGCGCTGCGGGAGTAACCGGTGAAGAAAAGGAGCAGATTGTCCTCAAGGTTGAACAGGGTTTCTTCGGAAATCTTGCACGGGCGATATTCCACGCGGCCGTCTTTGTGAAAGGTGAAGGCGGTGATGCCGCCGACGGCCGCGATGTATTGGTCCTGTTTGCCGATAGGCTCGCCGAGTTTCTTGATTTCGATGTCGCAGGCCTGTTCGGCGAGGTCCGCGGGATGGATGATGTTCTTTTTGTAAGTGTGCAGAGCCTTGAGCAGGGCGGTGGTAAAGCTGCCGGACGAGCCAAGCCCGGTGCCGCCGGGAATATCGGCCATCGAGGTGAGCTCGAGGTTGGGGGCGCCGACCCCGACGAACTTCATCGCCTCACGAATGATCGGATGCTCGAGTTGGTCGACGGAAGTGACGCGCTCGAGTTTCGAGTATTTGACAATGAGCTCGTCCACGAAAGTGCGGTGCAGGGTGAGGTAGACGTATTTGTCGATCGCCGCAGCCACGAGAAAACCGGTGTGCTCGCGGTAATAGGAGGGCAGGTCGGTGCCGCCGCCGCCGAGAGAGATACGAAGAGGAGAGCGCGTGATAAGCATACAAAAAAGGTCGTGAGCGAATTTTGTGCTATAGGCCTGGGCGCCGGGCAAGTCGCGTTT
>CALSBN010000144.1:0-13001 GCA_943373185.1 Opitutus sp. GAS368
AGGAAAGGCGGCGGCAAGGGTGGAACGCAGGTTCAACGTCAAGAAACCCGGCTCTACAGTGACCTGACTCCGGAGCAGCAAAAAGAAGGATACGCCACGCGGGCCTGGCGCTGGGGTCCGGAGGGCACGGAAGACGCCGATCTTCCCGATGGCCGCATTGCCGAGCAGGCCATCAAGGTGCTCCGCGAGAAACAGGACAAGCCGCTGTTCCTAGCCCTGGGCTTTCACAAGACGCACCTGCCACTGTCAGCTCCCAAAAAGTATTTCGACCTGTATCCGCCAGAGAAGATACCTCTGCCACAATACCCGGAGGACTGCCTCGAAGGATTGCCCCACAGCTACAGCCTGCAGAATCACCGGGCCTTCACTGACGACAAACGGCGCCAAGCCATCGCCGCGTATTACGCCTGCGCTTCCTACATGGATGCGTGCGTGGGCAAGGTGTTGGACGTGCTCAAAGAGACCGGGCGCGACCGGAACACCATCGTCGTCTTTCTCGGCGACCACGGCTTTCACATGGGCGAACATCTGCTGTGGCAGAAGATGACGCTGTTCGAGGAATCCAGCCGGGTGCCGCTGATAATCCGCGCGCCGGGGGTGACTCTGCCAGGCAGCATTTGCGCAAGACCGGTCAGCCAAATTGACCTGTTTCCCACCCTGGCTGATTTGTGCGGCCTCGGGGTGCCATCCGGAAAGGAAGGCATCAGCATGGTTCCGCTGCTGCGCGAGCCGAAACGACCGTGGACGAAAGGTGCTTTCACCTACATGCGCAATGGCACCAGCGTCCGCACCGAACGCTACCGTTACAACGAGTGGGGCGGGCCCGAACAGGCGGAACTATACGACCACGAAACCGACTCCAAGGAACTGCGGAACTTGGCGAAGGATCCGAAATACAAGGACGTGGTCGCCGAACTAAGCGCCTTGATCAAAGGCGGCTGGCTGGCAGCCCTGCCGGCGCAATAACACGAGGTCGTCCTCAATCTTCCAGATAAAACACTCCCAATGCCCCACTCTGAGAACGGCAGAACAACATGAGAACGAAACTCTTCACCCTCGCCGCCCTGCTGCTCACGCCGCTGGCCGCAATTTGCGGTGGCGCAGAGGCCACACTGCCTGCCAAGCCAGATGCGTCGTCGAAGAAAACGCAAAGTTTTCTCTTCATCGGCAACAGCTTCACGATGCGCCACAGCCTTCCCACGCTGTTTGCTACGCTGGCGCAAGAGGGCTTTCCCGGATCAACGGTGGAAACCGAAATCTTGGGCTACGGAGGAAAGAATCTCTTTCACCACTGGGAGCTTTATCGCTCTTACAACCGACTGAATCTAAGTGGCCGCAAAGAAAGCGATCTGCAAAATAACATCAACGAGCTAACCAAGCTCGGCGAAAGCAAGGAGGAGCCTGATTTTTACACGGCGTTCTGGCAGGACTTGTCCGGCAATGCGTTCTATCGGAAATTCACGCCCAAGACTAAGAACGACTGGGAGGCCGACCGTGGCGGCATCCGGCAAGCTGTCACCCGGCACAAAGGGTGGCTGTCGCAAAAGACGACCGCCCCGGCACACAAGTTTGATTTTGTCGTATTGCAGAGCTGGCTCGACGTGACGGACGACCCCGGCACCGGTTATTTCAAATACGCGGCGAAGTTTTCCGACGTGGCCAAGGCGTCCGGAGCTCGTCCGGTGCTGTATCTGACCGCGTCGTATGCGCACAACGCGATGCCGGTGACCCAGGCCGTGGCACGGGAGCGGGCTATCGGTGAATGCCGGGCCGCCTTGGCTTTTTCAAAAACGCATGGCGCGATCGTGGTGCCGGTGCCGCTGGCGATCACACTCGCGCAGGAAAGCACCGAGCCGGTCGCGAGAACGCTCACCTTTCGCTATAAAAACGACATGCACCCGAACCAGACGATGGCCTATCTCACCGCGTGCACCTTCTATGCTGCGGTGTTTGGAAAGCCTCCGGAAGGGCTCTTGTTCAACCAAGTGGCGGAAAACAAAGCGCAGAACATCCATGGCGAAGTGGTGCGCACAGATGCAAACACCCAGGCGCTTTCATCGCTCGTAAACCCGGACGGCGGGCCGCTTGAGAAAGTCTTCACCGACGAAGAGCGGCTTTTCCTGCAACGCACGGCATGGCTAGCGGTGAAGGCATTTCGCAAAGGCGAATTCTAGTCCGGTTGGAATTGAGGATTTCCACGCTCTTCAAGCTCTCCCTCTGCCCCCTGATAGCTACCAATTCCATGCGATTCTTCCTCGTTCCGGCGTTCGCCCTTGTCGCGCTTAACGGATACGCCGCGAGCCTCCAATTCGATTCCGGCCTACCTCAGGCCGCCTTCGCCGCCGCCGAGATTCAGGCCGCGCTCCCGGCCTCCGGCCGTGCGAACGCCATCTCCCTCAAACTCGACCCAACTCTGGCTCCGCAGGCCTACGCCCTCTCCCGCGATGCTGCCACCGGTGCGCTCACCGTTCGCGGCGGCGACCCCCGCGGCCTCCTGTATGGCGGCCTCGAACTGGCCGAGCAGCTTCGGCTCGCCTCCGGTGACGTCTCCCGCGTCCAACCTGCCACCGGCCAACCGCACGTCGCCCGCCGCGGCTTGAAGTTCAACATCCCCCTCGATATTCGCAATCCTTCGTATCAGGACGCCGGCGACGCCGCCCAGGCCAACATCGCCGAGATGTGGAATTTCGAGTTCTGGCGCGAGTTCCTCGATAGCATGGCCCGACACCGCTACAACTCTCTCGGTCTCTGGAACCCGCACCCGTTCCCCTCGATGGTGAAACTCGCCGACTACCCTGATGCCGCCCTGCGCGACGTCTGTGGCACCGCCTTCCCCCTCGATACTGACCGCACTGAAGAATCCGCCGCCAAATTCATCGCCGGCAGCGGCGTCTCCCAACCCGTGCTCGACAACCTCATCGTGCTCAAGTCGATGACCATCGATGAAAAGATCGACTTCTGGCGGCGCGTCATGCGCCACGCCAAGGACCGCGGCATCGAAGTCCATTTCGTCACCTGGAACATCTGGATGAATAGCCTCGCTCCCGCCGGCTGGTATCGCGGCCAGGAGAACCTCAAGGGCGACGCTGGCCTCTACGGCATCAACAACGACCAGACCAACCCCCGCACCATCGCCTACCTCCGTGCGTGTGTGCGCGAGTTCATCCTCACCTATCCCGATCTCGCAGGTATCGGCTTCACTCCCGGCGAAAACATGGAGACTCGCGACGATGAATTTGGTCGCGAAAAGTGGCTCTGGGCCACCTACGGCGAAGGCATCCTCGACGCAAAAAAACTCCAGCCCGGCCGGACCATCGAAGTCTACCACCGAGTCTGGCAGGCCGGTATAGATCGGATCATGGATAGTTTTGTTCGCCGTTATCCCGACCCCATCAATCTCAGCTACAAATACACCCGCGCCCGCCTTCACTCCACGCCCGCCCCGCATTGGGCGGCGAAGGAGATCATTCCCGACTTAAAGAAATATAGCATCAAGAGCTGGTGGAATCTCCGCAACGACGACCTCTTTCACTTCCGCTGGGCTGACCCCGCCTACGTCAGCGCCTTCATGAAGAACCTACCCGGCCCCGACCTTACCGCCGGATATGATATGGGCTCGGACAGCTACGTCTGGGGGCGCGAGTCCATCAGCACCCGCCCCAATCACCCGCGCGACCTCGAGATCCGCAAACATTGGTTCAACTTTCTGCTCTGGGGCCGCCTCGGCTACGACCCCGACCTTCCAGCCGCCCGTCTCACCGCCATCGTGCAAAATCACTTTCCCGGTGTGCCCGCCGAACCGCTGCTCGAGGCGTGGACCGCCGCCTCCCGCACCATCGCGCTCGTCAACCAATTCCACTGGATCGACTGGGATTTCAAGTGGGCCGTCGAAGGCTGCCTCGAACTGCGCAAGGGCTTCAAATCGGTAGATGATTTCATCTCTACAAAAACCATGCCCGGCTCCGGCCTCCTCAGCATTCCCGAGTATGTCGCGGGCCGCCTCGGTAATCCGAAGAAAGGCCAGACGCCTCCCACGGCTGTCGCCAATCGGCTCGAAGCCGACGCCACGGTCGCTCTCGACTATGTGCGTTCCGTCCGTGGCGCCCGTCGCCCCATCGCCAAAGAGCTCAGCGAGCTCCTCTACGACATCGAGTCCTTCGCCAATCTCGCGAACTACTACGCCTCAAAAATCCGTGGCGCCACCCACCTTCATGAATTTCGCACCACCGGGGTTCCAAGCGAACAAGCTGCGGCGATCTCAGCTCTCGAGTCAGGCCTCGCACATTGGAAAGCCTACGCCGCTTCCGCCACCGCCAACTACCGCCCGCAATTCCTCTCGAAATCGCGCACCATTGACTGGGTCCGTCTGACTGACGACGCCCGCCGCGACATCGACATCGCCCGCACCGCCACCGCCAAATAAGGCAACTGCAAGTTCAACATCAAGGGCCCCCTATGAAGACACCAAATGCCTTACTCTGTGCGCTGCTCTGCGCGCTATCCACGACCGCTTTTGCGCAGCAATCCCTCATGGTCGACCTCGACGCTGCGGCGGCCGAGCCGGGGAAGTTTGCCGCCGACGAAATCCGCCGTGAAGCCAAAGCCAAAGGCATGACTTTGGCGGATGACGCGAACGCGAGGCGAATCTCCATCATCGTTGATAGAGAAAGCAAGGCCGCGGCGCAGAGCTATGGCATCCGTGCGCAGACCGAGGGAGGGCGCCGCACCATCACGGTGCGCGGCGCCGATTCCGTCGGCGCCATGTATGGTGGTCTCGATGTCGCCGAGGCGATCCGCACGGGCACGCTCGATGCGTTGAAGGACTCCGAGCACAAACCGCACATCGCTCAGCGCGGCATCAAGTTTAACCTCCCGCTCGATCTGCGCACGCCGAGTTACACCGACAGCTCCGACGCCGCGCAGGCCAACATCCCCGAAATGTGGGAGCGCGCCTTCTGGACCGATTATCTCGATACGATGGCGCGCCACCGTTACAACGTGCTCTCGCTTTGGAGCCTCCATCCGTTCCCGTCGCTGGTGAAAGTGCCGGACTTCCCCGAGGTCGCGCTCAACGACGTTTGGCGCACGCGCGCCAAACTCGACGACTCGTGTCATTTCTGGGGGACCGATATGGTCCGGCCCGAGATGCTCGCCAACCACGAGGTCGTGAAACGCATCACGATGGACGAGAAGATCGCATTTTGGCGCTGGGTCATGCAGCACGCCGCCGACCGCGGCATCCGCGTTTATTTTTTCACGTGGAACGTCTTCACCTTCGGCACTGCCGGGAAACACGGCATCACGGACGATCTGACGAACGTGATCACAAAAAACTATTTCCGCGCGAGCGTGCGCGAGCTGGTAAAAACCTACCCGCTGCTCGCCGGTGTCGGCATCACCGCCGGCGAAAACATGCCGAAGGAAATGACCTCCAAAGCCAAAGAGGCCTGGCTCTGGGATACCTACGGCGAGGGCGTGCGCGACGCGTTGAAAGAAGATCCCAAGCGCGAGTTCGGCCTGATCCATCGCTTCCATTGGACCGCGCAGAGCGACATTCTCGACGCGTTCAAGGATTTCCCCGGCAAGGTGGAGTTCAGCTTCAAGTATGCGGTGGCCCACATGTATTCGATCACGAGGCCCAACTTCATCCAGCCGCTGCTGGAGAACATCGCGGCCGGCCGGAAGACATGGCTCACCATCCGCAACGACGACATTTACACCTTCCGCTTCGGCGATGCCTCCTTTGCCCGTGACTACATCGCGAACATTCCCCCGGCGGACAAAATCGCCGGCTTCTACATGGGGCCGGACGGCTACATCTGGGGTCGCGATTTCCTCGAACGTAATCCCGCGCCCGGCCCGCGTCCGCTGGTGATGGAGAAACAGTGGTATTCGTTTATGCTTTGGGGCCGGCTCGCCTACGACCCCTCGCTCCCTGACTCGCACTTTGAGCGGGTTCTCGCCGCGCGGCATCCCACGGCGTCGGCGCCCCATCTCTTCCGTGCCCTTCAAGGCGGAGGACAGGTCATGCCGCTGATCACGCGTTTCTTTTGGGGCGACATCGATTTGAAATGGTTTCCCGAGGCGTGCCTGAGTCATCCGCGGCACAAAGGCTTCTACACCGTGCGCCACTTCATGGAGGGCATCACGATGCCGGGCTCCAACGTGCTGCCCATCCGCGATTGGCGCACCCGCCTGCTCGGGCGAAAGCCCATGGTGGACACCACCCCGCTCGAGATCGCGGCCGCGCTCGATGGCGCCGCCGCCGATACGTTTGCCGCGCTCGACGGACTGCGCGAAGCGGCCAAGCAGGATAGTGAACTCCAAAGAAACGTGAACGACTGCGAAGCCCTCGCGTGGCTCGGCCGCTACTACGCGGCCAAGATTCGCGGCGCCTGCGCGCTCGCCTTGTTCGATGCCAACGCCGACACCGGCGAGCACGCCGCGTCGCTGCGCCACCTCGCGGACGCCCTCGCCCACTGGAAAAAATATGCCGCCGTCCGCGATGCCCACTACGTTCCCGCGCTCTACAACCGCCTCGGTTACGTAGACATCACCGCGCTGACCAAGAACGTGGCCGCGGACGTCGACCTCGCCCGCAATTGGAAGCCCGGCACCCTCAAGGACGACGGCCGCCGCACCGGCAGCGAGAAAGGTTTTCGAAAGTAACGGGCGATCAGCTGTGCGGTTTGCTGGCTTCCTACATTCACCGCACACCAAAAACCACGACTGAAAACAATCTCATGCCAAGATTCGCCGCCAATCTCACCATGCTCTTCACGGAAGCGCCCTTCATGGAACGCTTCGCTCTGGCCCGCGCGGCCGGTTTCACCCACGTCGAGTATCTGTTTCCCTATGCGTTCAAAGCCGAGGAACTGAAAGCCGAGCTGACCAAGCACGGTCTGCAGCAAGTTCTCTTCAATCTTCCCGCCGGCGATTGGGCGGCCGGCGAACGCGGGATCGCCGCGCTGCCGGGCCGCAGCGACGAATTTCGCGCCGGTGTGCCCACGGCGATCGCCTACGCGAAGACCCTTGGCGTCAACCGCCTGAACTGTCTCGCGGGCAAGCGTGTCGCCGGCCGCAACGACGACGAGCATTGGCAGAACCTCGTGCAAAACGTCCGCTTCGCCGCCACGGAGTTGGCCGCGCACGGCATCGAACTCATGGTCGAGCCGATCAACCACTACGACATTCCCACGTTTTTCCTGAACCGCACGGACCACGCGCTTCGGCTCCTCGACGAGGTCGGCCTGCCCAATGTCCGCGTGCAATACGACATTTACCACGCGCAGCGCGAGGAAGGGGAACTGACCGCCACATTCCGCAAGCATCTCGCCCGCATCGGACACATCCAGATCGCGGACAATCCCGGCCGACATCAGCCCGGCACCGGCGAGATCAATTTCCCCTTTCTGTTCCGCCAGCTCGACGAGAGCGGTTACGCGGGCTGGGTCGGCTTGGAATACATCCCTTCGCCCAACACGGCCGCCTCGCTCGGCTGGCTGCGCGAACACGGAATCCACGCCTAAATCCGCCGCCGCTCCCTTTTCTTTTTCAACTCCCTTCGTCTCACATTACCCAAATGAAGATCGGTTTTATCGGACTCGGCATCATGGGCAAACCCATGTGCAAAAACCTGCTCAACGCCGGACACCAACTCGTCGTCTGCAGCCGAACCCAATCATCGGTTGACGAGTTGGTCGCGGCCGGAGCCACCTCCGCCCCCACCCCGAAGGAGGTCGCCGCGCAGGTTGAGCTCGTCATCACGATGCTGCCGAACTCACCCGAGGTGAAAGAGGTCATCTTGGGAGCAAGCGGAGTCATCGAGGGTGCCCAGCCCGGCTGCATCGTCGCGGACATGAGCTCCATCGCTCCACTCGCGAGTCAGCAAATCGCAGCCGAGCTCGCACCAAAAGGCATCGAGATGCTCGACGCCCCGGTTAGCGGGGGCCAACCGAAAGCCATCAACGCCACGCTCTCGGTCATGGTCGGCGGCAAGCAGGAGGTCTTCGACCGTTGCGTGCCCGTATTCAAAGCTATGGCCGCCTCCGTGGTCCGGGTCGGAAACATCGGTGCCGGCAATGTCACCAAGCTCGCCAACCAAGTGGTGGTCGCACTCAATATCGCGGCGCTCTCCGAGGCCATGGTGCTCGCAGCCAAGGCCGGCGTGGAGCCGGAGCTCGTCTATCAGGCGATCCGCGGCGGTCTGGCCGGCAGCACCGTGATGGACGCAAAAGCCCCGCTGATGCTCGACCGCAAGTTCAACCCCGGATTCCGCTTAAATCTTCACATCAAGGATCTCGCCAACGCGCTCGACACGTCCCACGAGGTCGGCGCGCCGCTGCCGCTCACCGCTGCCGTGATGGAGATAATGCAGACGCTCAAGCATGACGGCTGCGGCGATTCCGATCACGGGGCAATCGTCCGATTTTTTGAGAAACTGGCGAAGATCGAAATCAAGCGCCCTGCGTCTGGCTGACCATCGGCGCTGACCGCTACGCCGCCCTCATCTTTTCAGCGACTTCAATTCATGTCCCTTGCCCGACGTTCCACCTGAAATTCTCGCCACTGATGGCGGCGCCGGCCTCGCCCAAATCCTCACTTTTCAACCACGCATCATGAACTCCGAACTCCCCACGTTTGCCCCAAGCCGCCGTCACTTTCTGCGGGCCACCGGCATCACCCTCGCCCTTCCGCTGCTGGAATCACTCGGCGGGCGTGTCTTCGCCCAAAACTCAGCCGTCGGCGCCCTGCCCGGCAAAGCGGCCGGCACCTCACGGCCGAAGCGCATGGTGTGCGTCGGCAACATGCTCGGGTTTCACCCGCCGACGTTTTTTCCCACCCAGACCGGCCGCAACTACGAGCTCCCCACCGTTCTGGAATCGATCAAGCCGCTTCAGCCCGAGGTCTCCGTTTTCTCCGGCCTCGATCATGGCGTGAAAGGCGGGCACTTCGCCATCAGCTCTTTCTTGAGCGGCGTGCGGACGGCCGACGCCAAAGGGATGCCAGAGGGCAATCTCACCCTTGACCAACGCGCAGCAGAGACGATGGGCGGCGCCACGCGGTTCCCCTCGCTTGCATTGGGTTCGGAGAGCGGGCTGCACGGCGGTTGCCTCATGTCGTGGACGCGCAGTGGCACGCGGGTGCCGCCCATCAGCACGCCGCGGGAACTCTTCCGAAAACTGTTTGTTTCCGACGGTGCCGCGCAGATCGCGAGCTCTACGGACCGCCTCAATCTCAAGGGCTCGATCCTCGACGCCGTGCAAGGCGACGCAAAATCCCTCGAACGTCACCTCGGCCGGCGCGACAAGGAAAAGCTCGAAGAGTATTTTACCTCGGTCCGCGACGTGGAGAAACAGATCGAGCTGCGCCGCCAATGGGCGCACGTCCCGAAACCCGATCCAAAAATGAAGGAGCCCAACAACAAGGGCTTCGTCTCCGACCTCCCGCTCATGTATGATCTGATCGCGCTCGCCCTGCAGACGGACTCGACGCGCATCGCGACCTTTGAAATCGGAGGGGACTTTGAGGCCAATGCCTTCGGGTTGAATGGCGGCTATCATGCGTTCTCCCACCACGGGCAGCGTCCCGACGCGATCGCCGCTCTCGTCAAGATGGAGCGTTACCAAGTCGAACAGTTCGCCCGCTTCCTCACCAAACTCCGGAGCACCGAGGACGGGCCCGGCAGCCTCTTGGATCATTCGATGGTTCTGTTCGGCAGCGGCATGGGCAACGCCAACTCCCACACCAACGGAAATCTCCCGATCATTTTTGCCGGCGGCGGCTTCAAGCACGGCGAGCACAAGGCCTATCCGGAAAAGGGCCTCGGTCGGCAGCCTCTGTGCAATCTCTATCTGTCCATGCTCCAGCGCTTCGGCCTCGAGGTGAACAAATTTGGCACCAGCACCGGCACCCTCTCCGGCCTCACGTGAGCGTTTCCGGACCTGCCGTTTTCCGCCCACGCACCATGCTTCGCAGCCCATTGCTCCTCGCCGCCGGTTTGCTCGCGTTGGCGGCCACTCCGGTATCAGCCGCGCCCAACAACGCGGTCGTCAAAAACTTCCTCTCCACCTACTGCGTCGAATGCCACGGCCCGGAGAAACAGAAAGGTGATCGGCGCTTCGACGAGTTGCTCCTCCCGGCGGCCAACGAGGACACCCTGATCGACCTGAAGGACATGATGGATCAGCTCCATCTCGGCGACATGCCGCCGGAAAAGGCCAAGCAACCCAGCCTCGCGGAGCAGAAGGTGTTCCTGGATCAAGTCATCCTCGAACTCGCCCGGGGACGCGAAAACTTGGCCGGCACCGGCGGGAATACGGTCCTGCGCCGACTGAACCGCCGCGAATACCTCAACACCGTGGGCGATCTTTTCGGGCTCAACATGGCCGCTTTCGATCCAACGACGAACTTTCCCCGCGACCAAAGCGAGGAGCACATGGACAACCTCGGCGACGTGCTGCAGACCTCCGGCTATCTGCTGGACCAGTATCTCGAAGCGGCGGACCTCGTGGTCGAGAAAGCCTTTGCGGCACAAAAGAAACCGGAGGAACAATCGTGGCACTTCCGCGGAAACTTTAAACCCCAGCAGGAAATGAGTCGCCCGCACACCCGGCTCAAAAACGCGTTCATCGGCATCTACGAGTGCATGGACACGCCGAACCACGAGGGCGGTTTTGGCTTCATCAGCGACTTTCAGCAAGGCGTGCCCGTTGACGGATTTTACGAGATTCGCGTTCTCGCCCAGGCCATGAACCGGGTGCACCCGTATGATCCGAAAATCTTTGGCACCGACTCGCGCGAGCCCCTCCGCCTCGGTCTCGTCCCCGGCGACGCGAAGGCCGGTCCGCTTTATCATCCCCAGCCTCTCCAACCCATGCTTGCCGAGGTGGCTCTGGCCGACGGCGACCCGGTGTGGCACACGCTGCGGGTCTGGCTGGATGCCGGGCACACTCCCCGCTTCGTCTTTCCAAACGGGTCAAAGAGCGCCCGCAACTCGTGGGTCAAAATCGTGGAATACCACAAAGACAAATGGCCCGCCGACGCCAAACGAGAAGGCAAGAACGGCCTCGGCATCGTCGAGAATCGCATCATCAGCGTCGTCGAAGGAAAGGTGCCCCACATCCGCATCCATGAGGTGAAGATCCGAGGCCCTCTGGCTGAGTCAAAGCCACCTTCCCCGGTGCAGGCGGTCTACGGCGAAACCGCGCTTGCGCCTGAAGCCATGCGTCAAGTCCTCCACTCCTTCGCCGACCGCGCCTATCGCCGGCCGGCTACAAAAGACGAAGTGGACCGCCTGATGCGTGTCGCGGGACAACGCATCACTGCCGGCCGTTCTCCGCAGGAAGGTCTCAAGGATGCGCTCAAGGCCGCGCTCAGCTCGCCCTCTTTCCTTTACTTGTCGCAAGACACGGTCGCGCCCCAAGGCGACGGGAAGACCAGGCCGCGCCTCACCGGCCACGCGCTCGCCTCGCGGCTCTCCTATTTTCTGTGGTCCGCCCCGCCCGATGCCGAGTTGCTCCGACTCGCGGCCAGCGGCGAACTGACCAAGCCCGAAGTCCTCACCGCTCAGACGCGCCGCCTGTTGGCCAGCCCCCGTTCCGACGCGTTCGTGTCGGGCTTCCTGGACAGTTGGCTGCACCTCCGCAGCCTCGGCTCGACGCCGCCGGACCGTCGGGATTTCGAGCGTTACTACTCCAAGGGTCTTGAGCCCGCCTTCAAAACTGAGACTCGGCTCTTCTTTCGCGACCTGATCGAGCGCGACGCCCCGATCCGAAACTTCCTCGATTGCGACTATGGATTCATCGACCAGCCGCTCGCCTCCCACTACGGTCTCGGCGATCTCGGTGATCCTGCCCGCGCGCACGAGTTCCGCAAAGTCTCCTTCCCCGACTCCCGGCGCGGCGGACTCCTCGGCATGGGTGCCGTCCTCACCGTCACCGCCAACGGCATCGAGACCTCACCGGTCGTGCGCGGCGTCTTCGTCTTGGAGAACATTCTCGGCACTCCGCCCCCGCCTCCACCCGACGATGTGCCCGCGATCGATCCCGACGTGCGCGGGGCCAAGTCCATCCGCGAACTCGTCAGCAAACATCGCGAGTCGCCGAACTGCTACAGTTGTCACCAGAAAATCGATCCCCTCGGCTTCGCCTTGGAGAACTTTGATCCCATCGGCGGCTGGCGGACGAGCTACGGCAAAACCCCGATCGACTCCGCCGGGGAATTGCCCAGCGGAGAGAAATTTTCGGACATTGCCGGCCTCAAGAAAATCCTCGTGAAGCGCCAAGACCTCTTCGCCCACATGCTTACCGACCGTCTGCTCACCTATGCCTGCGGTCGGCGCATCGGCGCCCTCGACCAAGTCGTCGTTGAAAAGATCGTCGCCGATCTGCCCGGCCGACAGCATGGGATGCGTTCGTTGATCGAAGCGGTCGTGACCAGTGAACTTTTCGTGGGCCTCTGACTCTTTGGCCGGAGAAAAATCGAACCGATTCACCCGAACTGATCTCCGCGACGAACATCCACGACGCGCCCCATTCCAACCGTAATTGCCGCCACTTCCTTCATGATTCCCCCGAACTACCTCCGTCGTCTAGCACCGCTTTTCTTCGCAGCGCTGGCCGTGACGCCCATCGTGAATGCCGCCGTTCAGCTGCCGGCGGGTAAGCCCAATATCGTTCTCATTTTCACCGACGATCAGGGCTACGGCGATCTGGGCAGCTTTGGCTCCACGACCATTCGCACGCCCCACCTCGACCGCCTCGCCCGCGAAGGCCGCAAGTTCACCAGCTTCATGTCCGCCTCCTCCGTGTGCACGCCGTCGCGCGCCGCATTGCTCACCGGCAGTTATCCCAAACGCGTGGGCCTGCACAAAGGCGTGCTCTTTCCGGTCTCGACCACCGGTTTGAACCCCGCCGAGCACACCATCGCCGATCACCTGAAGCAGCAGGGCTACGCCACCGCGGCATTCGGCAAGTGGCATCTCGGACACCACCCCGAGG
>CALSBN010000145.1:0-12967 GCA_943373185.1 Opitutus sp. GAS368
CCCCCACCGTGAGCCTCACCGCTCCGGCCCCCGGCGCCACCGCCACCGCTCCGGCCACCTTCACCGTCTCGGCCAACGCCGCCGATAGCGACGGCACCGTCTCCTCGGTCGCGTTCTACGCCGGCGCCACTCTCATCGGCACCGATACCACCAGCCCCTATTCTCTGAGCTGGGCCAACATCGCCGCCGGTAGCTACAGCGTGACCGCCCGCGCCACCGACAACGCCGGCGCCACCACCACCTCCGCCGCCGTCAGCGTCACCGTGAATCCGGCCGCCGGCACGTCCGTCACCGTGAGCTTCCAGCAAGGTGTGGCCGGTTACGCCGGAGCGACCGACACCAAGATCCGCAGCGATGCCACGACCACCAACTACGGCACCAACACCGTGCTCGAGATCGACGGCAGCCCCGACTACGCCGCCCTGCTGCGTTTCGACCTGTCTTCCATCCCCGCCGGTAAGACCATCACCGCCGTCAGCCTCACCGTTAACGTCACTGACGCCAGCGCCTCGGCCTACGAGATCTACGCCCTCCGTCGCTCTTGGACCGAGTCGTCCGCCACCTGGGTCAGGGCCAGCTCGACCGCAAACTGGTCCACTGCCGGCGCGAACAGCACCAGCACCGACCGCGAATCGACCGTCCTCGGCACCGTGACCGGCACCGTCGGCTCGAAGACCTTTGCCTTCAACTCAGCCGGCGTCGCCAAGGTGCAGTCTTGGGTCAACACTCCGTCCGGTAACTACGGCTTCGTCATCCAAGACTACGTGAACAACACCGACGGCATCGACCTTAGCTCCAAGGAAAACACCACCGCCGCCAACCGCCCCAAACTCACCGTCACTTACCAATAAAACACGGCCCGACACGATTGTCGCTCTACCAACACAGCCCGTCCGCCAGCCTTGGCGGCCGGGCTGTTTCATTTTTTCCGTCGCACCCGCTCCTGAGCCGGCCGCTACCCCGGCACCGGCGTTGCCACTCCAAACTCGAACACCCATAATCGGCCCGCCGTCACTCGCCTCACCGCCCCGACGCCTCGCGTTGCGCCGCCACCAACCGCGTCGCTTGCGTCCGCAGCTCCGGGTCCGCGATCCGCTCCGCCCAAGCCGCCACCGCCACCGGGTCGCGCTCCCACCACGCGATGACCGCCAGCTCCAGCGCGTCGGCCCGGGCCGCCTCGAGCGGAATCCTCAACGCCAGCTCCGCCGCCGCCGCCGAATCAGTTGCCGCCACCGTATGCACCGCTTCGGTCAGCGCCTCCTCCCGCGCCTCCTGGTCCTGCAACTCCGCCCCCCACGCCATCGCCCCCGCCCCGTCCTTCGCCGCCCAGGCCCGAGCCAACTCGCCGGCGAGCACCGTGCGGTAATCCGAAGCGCCCAGCCCGGCTACATACTCGCCGGCCCCCGCCGCATCCACCCCCGCCCAATCCGCCAACGCTTCGTCCACCAACACCTCGACCATCTCCTTCGGCATCAAGCCGCGCAGCCACGCCAACGCCGCCGCCGGATCTTTCGCCAAGAGTTCCCGCAACAGGACCGCGTGGGCCGCCAACCGCTCGCTGAAGTCCGACAACTTCTCCGCCGCCGCCCGCGCCGCCGCCCAATCCTCTTCGGCCCACTGCTCGAAAAATTTTCCCACGGCCGCGCCTTCCCCGCCGACGGCCGGATTACGCCGCTCCGCCAAGAGCGCCGCCAGAGCCTCCGCCCTTCGCCGCTCCGCCTCACTCCGGCGTCCTTCTGTCTTGTCTGGGCTGGGCGCCACCGCCGCTGAATTGCTCGCCTCCGGATTGACCGCCACCTCGTCTTTGCGCCCGCACCCCGCGACCAAACTCAAACCCACCAGACCCAAACGCGCTGCTCGTGTCCCCTGGCGTCGCACCCGACCGAGGAACTCTGGGCTCAATTTCTCCATCCCTCCAAATCGGCATCGAACCGGTTTCCGCGCAACCCCGGTTTCTGTTACAACCCGATCCACCCCGCCCGCCGACATTCCTCTGGCCAACGGTCCTCTCCGAACGATATTTTCCCGCAGTCATTTTCATGAATTACACCACGCACATCGATAACCCGGATGTCATTTTGGTCGGATCCGGCGTCATGTCGGCCAACCTCGCCGCGCTCCTCAAGCGCCTCCAGCCGACGCTCAAAATCCAAGTCTACGAGGTCACCTCCGATCTCGCCCAGGAGAGTTCCCACGGCTGGAACAACGCCGGCACCGGTCACGCCGGGATTTGCGAGCTCAGCTACACCCCGCACCGCGAGCCCGACGGCACGGTCAACGTCGCCAACGCCATCAAGATCTTCGAGCAGTTTGAGCGCACGAAACAGTTTTGGAGCTACGCCCTCGCCTCCGGCATGATCGACCGGCCGACGGAGTTCATCAATCCCGTGCAACACCTCAGCTTCGTTCACGGCGAGGCCCAGGTCGCCTACCTCAAAGCCCGCCACGCCGGCCTCGCCGCGCACCATTTTTTCAAAGGCATCGAGTTTAGCACCGACCGCGCCACGATCGGCCGATGGGCCCCGCTCCTCACCGAGGGCCGCGCCGAGGGTCCCATCGCCGCGACCAAAATGGACAGCGGCACCGACGTGAATTTCGGCAATCTCTCCCGCAAACTCCTCGGCTGGCTTGCCCGCCAAGAGGGCTGCGGCATCGCCGACCACCATCGCGTCGTCGACCTCACCAAAACCGCCACCGGCTGGGATGTGAGCATCCAGGACCTCGCCACCGGCAAGCTTCGTCAGAACCGGGCCAAGTTCGTCTTCGTCGGCGCCGGCGGCGGCAGTCTCCATTTGCTCCAAAAATCCGGCATCGCCGAAGCCCGCGGACTCGGCGGTTTTCCCATCGGCGGCCAATGGCTCGTCTGCGATGACCCAAAAATCGTCGCCCGCCACCACGCCAAAGTCTACGGACAGAACCTCGACACCGCGCCCACCATGGCCGTGCCGCACCTCGACTCGCGCCTGCTCGACGGCAAAAAGACCCTGCTCTTCGGCCCGTTCGCCGCATGGACCACGAAGTTCCTCCATCGCCAAGGCAGCGTGTTCGACCTCCCTGCCTCCGTGAAACCGCACAACCTCGCCACGCTCCTGAAAATTGGCGCGAGCAATCTCGGCCTTGTGCGCTACCTCGTGCAACAGGGCACCCAGAGCATGGCCGACCGCATGAAGGTCCTCCACATTTTCTATCCGACCGCCAAGGCCTCCGACTGGAGGCTTATCGACGCCGGCATCCGCGTGCAGGCGATCAAGAAAACCGACGGCGAGGCCGGCATCGTCCACTACGGCACCGAGGTCATCACCAATCCCGAACGCACGATCTCCGCCCTCCTCGGCGCGTCGCCCGGCGCCTCGGTCTGCGTCCACATCGTCCTCGAAGTCGTCAAACAGTGTTTCCCCGAATTGGTCTCGTCCCCCGACGGCCGCGCGCGCCTGAAAGAAATGATCCCCACCCACGACGTGGACATCAAACTCCCCGAAAACGCCGCCTTCTTCAAAACCCATAGCGACAAGGCGGAGAAGACCCTAGGCCTCGTCTAATTTTCTCCCACGGACTAAACGGAGAACCCGGAAGAAAATCCTCTTCGGTTTCCGTGTCTTCCGAGTGTTCCGTGGGCACCTCTCAGATCCCCTCCCATGTCTTCCACGATCTACACCGCCGCCGTCGATTTCGGCGCCACCAGTGGCCGCGTTATCCTCGGCTCTTGGTCGAAAAACAAACTCACGCTCAACGAAGTTCACCGCTTTCCCAACACCTTCCGCACCCTCGCGGGCCACGACTACTGGGACCTCGGCACGCTCTGGCACGAGGCCCAGACCGGCCTGCGCAAAGCCGTCGCCGCCCTCCCGCGCGGCGCGAAACTCGCCTCCGTCGGCGTCGATGTGTGGGGCGTCGACTTCGCCCTCGTCAACGATGCCGGCCGACTCGTCTTCCCGGTTCACGCCTACCGCGACGCCCGCTCGCAGCCCGGCCTCAAACGCCTCGCCAACACCCGCGCCGCCCTCGCCCGCGTCTACGCCGCCACCGGCATCCCCAACGTTTTCTACAACTCCTCGCTCCACCTCGAAGAAACCGTCGCCAGCTGCCCCGCCATCACCGACCTCGCGACGCGCTGCCTCTTTCTGCCCGACTACTTTAATTTCCTTCTCTCCGGCCGCATGGAGAACGAACTCACCGTCGCCAGCACGAGCCAGCTCCTCGACGTCCACTCGACCGACTGGTCGCCCGCCGCGCTGAAGCACTTTCGCCTTCCGCCCCAGTGGTTCTCCAAGCCGATTAAATCCGGCACCCGCCTCGGCGCGGTGAAAAACTTTCCCGAGCTCGCCGGCGTGCAGGTCGTCGCCGTCCCCGGCCACGACACCGCCGCCGCCTACGACGCGATGCCCGCCTCGCCCGACGGCACCGATCTCTTTCTCAGCTCCGGCACGTGGTCCCTCGTCGGCTTCGAAAGCGATAAACCCGTCCTCGGCGCCGACGCCCTTGCCGCCCGCATCTCCAACGAGCGCATCGGCGACGGCCGCTATCGGCCGCTCACCAATGTCATCGGCCTCTGGCTGCTCGAAGGCACGATGAAGGATTTTGCCTCGCGCCCGTCCGACGACAAAGCCTGGGCCGCCCTCATCACCGCCGCCGAAAAACTCCCCGCGCCCGCCGCACTGCTCGACGTCACCGACCCGGCGTTCACGAACCCCGCCTCGATGAAGGCTGCGATCGACGCGCAACTGAAACGCCGGAAGCTCGCCGCGCCCAAAAACCTCGCCGCCTACACACGTCTCATCTGCGACTCCCTCGGCCGCGGCCACGCCGACGCGATGCGTTCGTTCGAGAAAATGGCCGGCAAGAAATTCAAGCGCATCCTCATCGTCGGCGGCGGTTCGAAGAACCGCCTGCTCTGCCAAGCCACCGCCGACGCCGCCGGCCTCCCGGTCGTGTCCTTCGCGCTCGAGGGCACCGCCGTCGGCAACCTCGCGAGCCAGCTCATCGCGCTCAAAGCCGTCAAAGACCTCCCCACCTTCCGCCGCCACCTCGCCGCGAATCTCAAACAGACGGTTTACGCACCGCATATTTGAAGGTGGCATGGGCATCCTGCCCATGTTTCTACGCCGGCATTCCACATGAGTCGGATGCCTCGCCGGCCTATCGAAGGCTCAAGATGGCCTGCGATTTCAGTGGCTGCAACGGCGTCCTGCCTCGGGGAACATCCCGATGTCACCCGTGGCGTGACTCGCTCAATCTGCCACGTGGAACCCCTCGCGTCGCGCTGCGTCGGCCAGACGTGCGTCTGCCGTGCGAATAGAAAGCGTCCCCGGCTCGTGATGGCAGGCCACCAGAGCTGCCGCGAGTTGGAGCGCGTCAGCAGCTCGCAACGGATGCAGCCGTAGCAGGCGCTCGGCTTGTCGTCGCACCGCTGCCGTCGGCTCCACCTCCACCCAATGGTCTTCCAAGTGACGCAGCCGCACCTCACTCGCCCGCGCGCCCGCCTCGTTGAGCGCGCCCTCGCGCACCAGCCGTTGCAATGCCGAAGCGCACTCCACCGCCGTGCCCCACCACACCAACATTACCGAATCGGCCCGGAGCTGCGCTTCGCGCTCAGCGGTGCCCCCCTCGCTGACGAGCAACGGCACGACCGCAGAGCTGTCCCAAAAAATCACCGCCCCTCCTCCCTCTCGGCCAGCACGGCCGCTACCGCGCTTTTCCCCAGCTTGAGCCGGGGTGCAGGCAGGCCCTTCAGCTTCTCCCACACCGAACCCGCCCGCAGCGGCCGGCGGATGAGCCCCTGCCGCTCAAGGCCGAGCAGCCGAACGTCGTCGGGCAAAGTATCAGCCGCCACCGGTTCCAACCGCGCGACCGGCACATCGCGGTCGAGGATGAGCACCGCTTTGCCGGCGCGGGCCGAACGCAACAATTCACTGAGCCCGTTTTTCGATTCCGTCACGGTAGCCGTCTTCATCAGGCTAGAATAGCTTGATGAGAGGACCGGTCAAGCCGCTGATTTGTCCGCCGCCCCGCGCACCTGAATCCACAACGGCTGAACGCGTTCCGAAACACCCAAATCCCCGGCCCCGACCACCTGCCCCACTTCCACGAGCAAGGCCCACTCCGCGAGCTCTGCGCTGGAAATGGCTACGCCACCCACCCGGAGTTCAGATCTGACCATATTGACAGCAAAAAAATGAAGCATCATGATGCTCTTATGCGAACGACCGTCACCCTTGATCCCGACGTTGCCGAGCTTCTCCGGCACGCTACCCACGGTTCACGCCAAAACTTCAAGACCGCGCTCAACGACGGTCTCCGCCGTGGGCTGGCGCATCTAGCCCCTTCGACTACCTTAAAGAAGTTTGTCGTCGAGGCCCGGCCGATGGGGCTGCGCGCCGGGATTGATCCGGCCCGGCTGCATGATCTCGCCGACGATCAAGAGGCCGAGGCGTTTGCCGCCACGACTCGCAAACTTCGCGCCGCTTTGAAAAAATGATCGTGCCGGACGCCAACCTGCTCCTTTACGCCTACGACTCCACCGGCCCTTTTCACCGCCCCGCCGCGCGTTGGTGGGCGGGGCTGCTTTCGGCCCCGGAGCCGGTCGGCCTTTGTCCCGTCGTCGTATTCGCCTACCTGCGTCTCTCGACCAATCCCAAAGTCTTTTCCCATCCGCTCACGGTCGACGAGGCCAGCCGGAACATCGCGTCGTGGCTGGCCCGGCCCAACGTGCGCCTGCTGACCCCCGGACCCGATCACATCGCCGCAGTCTGTCGGCTCCTCGGCCGGGCCGGCACCGGCGGCAATCTCGTGACCGACGCCCAGATTGCCGCTCTGGCCGAGGACTACGGGGCAACGGTCCACAGCGCCGACACCGACTTTTATCGGTTTAAAGGAGTCAAAACGGAGAATCCCCTTTTGCCCTGAGGCCCGCGCCCACCCACGACCTTTGCCTCATGGCACGTCGTAAAGCTCGACGAGCACCACTCCGCCGACGCCGGCCGGTCCGCGCACTTGCACACTGTAGCTGCCGGGCGCGAGTGACACCAGCAGCGCCGCATCCTTGCTTCCCGCCGGCAACGGGAACGCACCGACCCGCGCGACGACCGACCTGATCTCCGCCGTCCAATCGTCATTTTCGTAGATCTTCCCCGAGGCGCCAAACACTTCGATCCGCGGATCGGTGAGAACGCCACCGACGCCAAACTCGGAGAGCGTCGGTCCGACGCCACGAATCAGCACGAGGCGATTCCCGGTGCCGCTGAGAACAAAGCCCGCGATCAAGACATCGTCCGCGGCGAGGACGGTGCGTGCGGACAGACTTGCGAGCCCAAGATTCCGATTCGCGGTCGCCGCATCATAGACCTCGATGAGGGCTACGCCGGTGTCCGCACTGTTGATCTGCGCGGAGTAGCTGGTCGCGCCAACGGCGGCGAGAAGCGCGGCATCCTTCGCGGCGGCCGAGAGCGCAAACGCCCCGACCGACTGCGAGGCCGCCAGCAAAGCGGGTGCGTTGCCCCAGTTGTCGTTCTCGGCCAAGACCACGTTCCCCTGCTGAAACTTCAGGCTCGGATCGGCGAGCACGCCGGGCACTCCGAACTCGGCGAGCGTGGGGCCGATGCCGCGGATGAGCACGTCCTTCGTGCCCGTGCCGGAGAGCCCGAAACCGGCGATGAGAGTCTGCTCCCCCGCGCCCGCAAAGGAGCGGACGGCAAGACTGACGAGCCGCGTGCTCGAACCGGCGGGCGAAGCGGTCACGAGGCCGGCGGGTGAGCTCGTGTCCGTCGAGGCGGGCGGGGCCCAGCCGCCAAGAACGTTGGACGGCACGCGGTAAAATTCAGCTTCGGCGTCGGTCATCTGGCGCGAGCCAACCGCGCGTTGGCTTGTGTCGATCAGACCGCCGGAGAGATTTTTGCTGCGGTATTCAAGGAAGCGCAGACCGGCCGTGCCTCCGGTCCCGGTGACGAGCCAGCCGGCCGCGGTGAGGTGCGGGCCGAGCACGCAATCGAGGAAAACCACTTCGCAGTTGGGAAACGAAGTGGTGTCGGTGCGCGCGAGCACGTGGTTGGTCACGCCGTCGGCGGCGGTCACCGCGCACTCGACAAAGATGAACCCGTATCTGCCGGCCGTGCTGCGGGACTGGACGTTGTAGCCGCGGCGCAGCGCACGCGTTTCGCAGCGGTAGAAATACGCGACCCCGCTGCCCCAGATGAAATCGACGTCACCTTCGATGTAGCAGTTGGAGAAATAAACCGCGCCGTTGATCAGCAAGGTATCCTGATAGCTGGAGAAGTCGCAGTTGCTCACGAAGCAGCGCGTGCTGTTCGTGCGCAGCGCCTCGGCTTGGGAACCGCCGATGGGCGTGCTGTTGCGGAGGGTGAGGCGCTCGAGCGTAAAGTCGTTCGAGTCGATCCCGACCATGGCGCGATTGTTGCCGGCGTTGAAATTGGCGTTGTTGGCGTAGGTGATGACCGTCTGGCGGCGGTCTTCGCCGCGCACCGTGACGAATGGGCGGTTCCGCAGCAGGAGAATCTCGTGGTAAGTGCCGTTGCGGAGATTGATCAAGACAGGCTTCGAGTTGTTCACCGGCACGAAGTCGAATGCGCCCTGCACACTCGCGAAGTCACCCGTGCCATCGGCGGCCACCGTGAGGCTGCTCGTGCCGGCGGCGGGCCCGGCGGACTTCGTCGAAAAACTCCAGGCGCTCGATGCGATGCCGCCGAACGCCGAGCCGGAAGTGTCGCGCAGCGCCTCGCCGTCGACCGTCACGCGATAGGTCTGGCCGTAGGCGAGCACCGCGGTGCGCAACGTGATAATCGCGGTGTTCCCGGCGACGATTACCGGTCGATAGTTGTAAACCGTGCCGCCAATCGTGCGCGTTTGCGTGGCAGAAGAGAGGTCGATCGTATCAACCACGGTGCCGCCGGAGTTGGTCACAATGATGCGACCGGAGGTGCCGACCGTGGGCACCGCGTCGAAGGCCACCCGGAGCGTTGTGTCGATGCACACGCCGGTGGCGGCGTCGGCGGGAAACAATGAGCTCACGCCGAGTGCAGCGAGCAGGCTCGGCGGAACGAGGCAAACTACGGCCGTGCAGAGAACGAGCCGGCGGAAAAGACGGGCGGCAAACATCGGGGTAAGAGGCTAAACCGAGTCAGCGTCGACGTCGCGCGCAGGTCAAGAGACCGGCCTTGGGAACGCAAAAAAGGGCGGGTCAGGGACCCGCCCTACGCTCCGATCCGCGTCACCTCAACGAATCACCGCAGGAACGCTTCGTGCAAGCCGCCGTCGACCGTAACGATCTGGCCGGTGGTCTTGCTGAGGCGCTGCGACACCAGGAGGAAATACGCCTCGGCTTGGTCGGCGGGCGTGATCGGCGCCTTGGTGAGCGTGCGGTCGGCGTAGAATTGCGCCAACTTGCTCACGAGAGAATCGGTCGCCTCGTCGTCGGTGTAGGGAATGTTGTATTTCGCGAGCGAGCCGATCACGCGGTCGCGCGGGAACATCGCCGAGCCTTGCACGACGGTCGCGGGGGCGACGCCGTTCACGCGCACGAGCGGCGCGAGTTCCATCGCGAGTTCGCGCACGAGATGGTTGGCGGCGGCCTTCGAGCAATCGTAGGCGAGCGAGCCTTTCTTCGCGACGGCGGCGTTGGCCGAGGTCGTGAGGACGAGCTGACCCTTGAGGCCCTGCTCTTTCCAGGTCTTGAGCGCTTCGTCGCCGACGATGTAGCTGCCGGTGACATTGACGCCGAAGGTGAAGGCCCACTTGTCGTCGGGAATGTGGCCGGTGGTATCGCTCGGCCAGAACACGCCGGCGGTAACGCAGATCGAGTCGAAGCCGCCGTAGGCGAGAGCGACGTCGTCGAGCATCGCGCGCACGCTGGCGCGGTCGGTGATGTTGGCGGCGAGACCGAGCGCCGGGCCGCACGAGGAAAGACCCGTGCCGGCGACGCCGATGCCGAGACCGTATTTGTCGGTGATCTCTTTGGCGGTGGCCTGCGCCGTCTCGATCTTCATGTCGACGCACACGATGTGCGCGCCTTCTTTGACGAGGCGGTGGGCGGTCTCCTTGCCGATGCCGGAGCCGGCGCCGACGACGATGATGACTTGGCGTGCGAGCTCTTTCTCGGCGGGCATGCGCTTCAACTTCGCTTCTTCCAAGAGCCAGTATTCGATGTCGAAAGCTTCCTGCTGCGGGAGCGAGATATAGGTGTCGATCGCCTCGGCGCCGCGCATGACTTCAACGGCGCAGTTGTAGAACTCGGCGGTGACGCGGCTCTCGGACTTGTCTTTGCCCCACGCGATCAGACCGACGCCGGGGATGAGCACCACGGTCGGGTTCGGGTCGCGCATGGCGGGCGAGTTGGCGTGTTTGCACTTCGCGTAGTAGGAAGCGTAGTCGGCGCGGTAGGCCTCGAGGCCGGCGGCGAGTTTCTTCTTCAACACGGCGGTGTCCTCGGCCTGCGGATTCCAGTCCACATAGAGCGGCTTGATCTTGGTGCGGAGGAAATGGTCGGGGCAGCTCGTGCCGAGTTCGGCGAGGCGGGCGGCATCCTTCGAATTCACGAAGCGCAGAATCTTTTCGTCGTCCTGCACAGTGCCGATGAAGCGCTTGGCCTTGGAGACCTGACCGCGGAACCACGGGAGGATCGCGGCGAACGTCGCGCGGCGCTGCTCGGGCGTGAGCGTGGCGTATTTCGCCCCGCCAAAGGCCGCAGCGTCGCCGCCCTTGGCCTGGTATTTCGCTTCGATGAAGGCGGAGGCTTTCTCGATGCAGTCGAGCGTGTAGGTGTAGCAGGCTTTTTCTTCGTTATCCCAGGAGATGAAACCGTGCTGGCCCATCATGATGGACTTCACAGCCGGGTTCTTCTGCACGATGGCCTGCATCGCGAGGCCGAGTTCGAAACCGGGGCGCATCCACGGCACGTAGGCCATCTCGCCGCCGAAGATTTCCTGCGTGAGTTTTTCGCAGTGCTTCGACGCCGCGATCGAGATGATCGCGTTGGGGTGCATGTGGTCGACGAACTTCGCCGGGATGAAGCTGTGCAACGGCGTGTCGATCGAGGAGGCGCGCGGGTTCAGGTTGAACGTCGCGTGGGCCTGCATGCCGACCATGTCGTCCTCGGCGGGCGCCTTCAGGCCCTTGTCGGGCCGTGCGGCGTAGAGCTTCTGCATATCGAGCAACTTCTGCTGATAGAGAGAGGAGAAGTTTTCGCGCGTGCTGGTGCGCAGGTCGCCGCCTGAGCCCTTGACCCAGAGCACTTCGGTCGCCTGACCGGTGAGCGGGTCTTTCTCGACGATTTTGGAGGAGGTGTTGCCGCCGCCGGTGTTGGTGATGCGCTGGTCGCTGCCGAGGATGTTGGAGCGATAGACGAGGCGACCGACCGGATCGAGGGCGGCGGCTTTGGCGTCGTCCCAGGAGAAGTTAACGAATTTGTAGGATTTCATGGAGTTTGAGTTTTTCAGAAATTAACGGAGCCCCAGCATTTTCTCGCGGTAGAGTTCGTCGGGGCGGCCGGCGATACGGGCGGCGACGGCACCGGAGAGAAACCGGGGTGAGCCCAATGCGACCGCGCCGGCAAAAATCTCGGCGGCCTTCACCGCCATCAACGTCGCCGCGATCACGGCCTCGGGCGTCGCCCCGAGGGCAATCAGCCCGTGGTTCTCGAGCACGATCACGCGGGGCGGGCGGGCGAGGCGCTTCACAAAAGCGAGCACGGCGCGGCGAATCGCCTGGGCGAGTTTCAGGCCGGGATCGACGTAGGGCACGAAAACAAACTCCGCCCCGCAGCACACGATCTCGTCCGGGCACATCCGGCGCGTGGCAAATGTCCGCGCGTGCTTCGTGCACAGGATGGCGTTGACCGCCACCGGATGCGTGTGGCCGACGAAATTCACGCCGGGGAGAGTGAGCAGCCACGCGTGAAACATCGCCTCGACCGATGGCTTCTTGCTCTCCGGATCCACGCGCGCGGACAGCAAGACATCGTCCACCGCCGAGTCCGCCAGACTCTTGGCATCGAGCAGCGCAACCAGCGGTTCAAAGCGGCAGGCCGTGACTCCCCCGGCCGTCAACGAAGCCAAATTCGATCCGCTCGCCTTCACCAAAAACGAGTCGGCCGAGATCCTCGCCGAGGTGTTGCCCTCGCCCAGAATCGCCAGCTTCCGGTCTTCACGTCCGAGATCGTGAGACAACGCCAACAACCGCTCAAGTGGAGCGGGATCGGCCGGTGAAGCAGCACGTTTAGCCATGGGAACCGTTAGCCAAATGGGAGATTCTGGCAGATTCCACCAAAATCTCTCAATCGGCAAAGCCCCTGTCCGCAGGACTCACAACACCACGTTGTCGATCAGCCGGACCTCGTCGATCCACGCCGAGATCGCCAGCATGCTCTTGCCCGGCACGACCTCGCGCATCGTCTCCATCGTGAGCCCGTCGACGATCGCAACGTAGATGACGCGGACCCGGCGGTGTTGGCCCAAAATATGGGTCGCCTCGGCGATCAGCCGGTCCGGGCTGCGCACGCCGCCGTCGGCCATTTCCTTGGCACGCTTCAGCGCCTTGCTCAGTGCGAGAGCCTCCTGCCGCTGGCTTGTTGTAAAATCGCGGTTGCGCACGCCCCAAGCGAGGCCGTCGGCATCGCGCACGGTCGGGACCAAAATCACCTCCACGCCAAAACTGAGTTCGTCCGCCATTCGCCGGACCACCGCCGCCCGCTGCGCCGTCTTTTGACCGAAGAACACGAAATTCGGCCGCATGATGTTGAACAGCTTCGCCATCACCGTCGTCACCCCGCGGAAATGCCCGGGCCTCGACGCTCCGCAGAGGGGCTTGCTCGTCCCCTCTTCACTCACGAACGACGCATGCCCGCGGGGGAACATCACCTCCAGGGGTGGCACAAAAACAAAAGGCACGCCGGCCGCCTCACACATCGCCAGATCCTCGACCGGCGAACGCGGGTATCGCTCCACCAATTCGCTCGGTCCGA
>CALSBN010000146.1:0-12893 GCA_943373185.1 Opitutus sp. GAS368
ACAGATCGGCCGTGCGTCGGACGGCAGGGCGGTCGGAGCGGTAATATCCGACCCCGTGCAGGGTCGCGTGGATGATCGAAAAATCCATCGTCTCCCGGCGCTCAGCCGAGACCACGATGCTGCCCAGAACGTCGATACGGCCCGCGTTAAACTTGGCGATCAGTTCGGTCCAGGAGTCCGGCACCAATTCGAATTCGATCCCGCCGGTGCGCTGCATCGCAGCCAGCAACTCGACCATAAATCCCTCGGGGCGTCCCGTCGAATCGATCTTGGACATCAGGCCGTCACGGCGCCCATCGATCCCGATCCGCACGGGCGGCACCGCCTCGGCGGCCGCGGCGAACACCGGCACGACCGTCAGGAAAAAAATGACCCCAATCCGGACGATCGCGCGACAATCTCCGGCGGTCGCCTTCATCAAAACACCCTTTCGTTTTGGCCCGCCGATCTCGAAAGGGTGAAGTAGAACGTCGCCCCGCGCTCCACCGCCCCTTCCGCCCAAACCCGGCCGCCGTGTCGTTCCACGATGCGCTTCACATTGGCGAGACCGATCCCCGTGCCCTCGAAGTCGCGCGAGTTGTGCAGCCGTTGGAAAACGCCGAAGAGCTTGTCGAGATACTTGGGGTTGAAGCCCGCGCCGTTGTCCCGGACGTAAAAAGTGGTCGTCGCTTCATCCGGTCTTGACGCGCTCGCGCCAAACTCGACCACCGCCGCGGGTTGCCGCCGCGTAAACTTCACCGCATTGCCCAGCAGATTGGCCAACACCTGGCGGAGCAGAGCGCGATCGCCGCTGACCAAAGGCAACGGCCCGATTCGCCACTCGATCTCCCGGTCGCCGATCTCGGTCCGCAGTTCCTCGCGCACTTCGCCGACCAACTCCCGCAGGTCCACCCGCTGCAGGCTCATTTCGGCGCGCCCGATGCGCGAGAACGTCAACAGATCGTCGATCAACATACCCATGCGCCTGGCCTCGGCGGTCACCGTGGCGAGAAACCGTTGCGATTCGGCGTCCAGGCGGGCGTCCGCCCGTTTGGTCAACAGCTCGATAAACCCGGTGATGTTGCGCAACGGCGCCCGCAAGTCATGCGACACCGAGTAGGAAAACGCCTCCAGCTCCTGATTCGCCGCCAGTAGGTTCGCGTTCGCCTCCTGAAACCTGGCTGCCGAGCGGTCGGCGGACTGCTGGCTCGCGTTCACGCTGCGCATCAATTCGAGCTGCTCCGCATTAAGCCGCTCGACCTGCGCCACCCGCCGCGCCAGCTCGGCCGTGCGTTCATCCACCCGTTGCTCCAGGCCGGCGTTCAACCGGCGGATTGCCGCCTCGGCCTCCACCCGCTTCGTGATATCCGACATCGCGCCGAGCATCCGCACCACCTCGCCTTGGCCGTCGCGCATGAACACGCCGAAATCTTGGAGCGTGCGGTAGGTGCCGTCCTTCCGACGGAAGCGGTAAACCGCATCGTAACGCAGTCCCGCCGCACGGCACCGACTAAACTCCGTCACCGCTGCAGGGCGGTCGTCCTCGTGAATCATCTCCTTCCAGACGTTGAACGTGACCGCCTGAAATTCCTCCAAGGTGTAACCCGTCGTCGCCACCACCGCCGACTCACCGAACCAGAGGATGCGCCCCGTCTTCACATCCAGGTCATAAACCATCTGCCCGGTCTGGTCCACGACGACGCTGTAGCGGTGTTCGCTGGCACGCAGGGCCGCTTCGGCCGCCCGCCGCTCCGTCAGATCGGTGGCCAACCCGCAGTAGCCGATGATCGCACCCGTGGAATCTCTCAGGGCCGAGACCACCAAAAACACCGGCACGCGCCGCCCGTCTTTGCGGAGATAAGTCCACTCCGAAGACTCCGGCCGTCCTTCGTTCGCGCGCGCCACGAAAACCTCGAAACCCGGCGTGATCGTTCGCCCAAGCCCGAAGGACAATTCTTTCGCCCGGGCCGCGACCTCCGTCGGGTCGTGCCAGAGCACCGGCGTCGCACGGCCCACGACCTCGTCTTTCGCATAACCCAACAGCCGCTCCGCCGCCGGGTTGAACGTGCGCACCCCTCCGTCCGGATCAGTGCTGATCACCGCCACGCCACTGCCTTCCAAAATCACGTTTTGAAACGCCCCGCTTTCGGCCAGCCGCCGGTCCCGTTCCTCGATCCCGCCCAACATCGCGTTGAACTGCCGACCCAGCTCACCGAGTTCGTCCTCCCCCGACACCTCCGAGCGCAACGCATAATTCTCAGTCGCACGGACCTCCCGCGCCGTTTCCGCCAGCCGCTCGATCGGCCGGGTGATCGCCCGCTGCAGCACCTGCGAGAGCAACCCGCCCAACACCAGCAGAAAGCCGAAAATGATCGCGAGAATCCGCAGGGATTCCCGTAGGCCGCGTCGCACCGAATCGAGGCTGCCCTCGAGCTGAAGTGCCGCCACCACCCGCCCGTCGCGCACAAAACCCGTAACGAGCAGCGCCCGGTTTCCGACCACATAAAAATCGTCCGGCCGCGCGTCCGGCCGAAACTCGGCGCTCTGACCCCGTCGCACATACCGGGCGAAGACCTGCGGAGCCTCCCCGACCGGATACCGCAACAGCGTGGCCGCCTGGATGATCTCGCCGCGTTCCAGCCGGCCGAGCAGTTCATTTGCCGCCTCGGGAACTTCGAAATCTACAGCGGTCACGGCATTCGCGAGCAAGGCGTCGGTCAGCAGTTCGAGACTCGCGCGCAAACGACTCTCGGCCGCCCGGAATTCGTAGAACCCCAACCCGAGCGCGACCAAAGCGAGCGAGACGCCGATCGCCGCGAATACCGCAAGCGTGACTTTCCGTTTGACTGATCGCGGGCTCGTCATGGTCGCGGTGAGGCCGTGGTTTCTTCTCTTCGGTCGCCTCGCAGGGCCGATTGCAGCAACCCGGCCGAGGGTGCGAGCCCGGCGCGCCGCAGTCGGCTCACCGCCAGTTTGTAACGCACGGTGCCTTGTTTCTGCAGGACCAGATCGACCGTGGCCGCGCTGCCGCCGCCGACCGTTTCGAACGCAATCAAAAGGATCGGCCGGTCACCGATCACTTGGGCGGCTTGCGCAACCTCCGCCGCGGTCGGCCGGTCCATGAAGACAATCTCGCAACCGATCAAATCCTCGGCCCGCGCGGCCCGCTCCGCCCGCAAGGGCCGGCCGGCGGCGGTTTTCCCTTTCAACGTTTCTTCAAGCTGGGACCCGAACGGATCCCGCCCCAACACTCCGATCCGAAAGGGTTCACCCGCCGCCAACGCGGACTCCGGCCAAGTTACATTGTTGGTGAACGCCCCAAAGTAACCCGCAATCACGCCATACAGGGTCTTTCGCTCGCGGCTCGAAAGCGCTTCGATTCGATCCGCCGTCTGGGCCACCGCCGGCCCGATCATCGCTAGCCCCATTATCGCTGAAATCCAAAACACATGAGGTCGGAACCGACGACGATGGGAACTCGAAGCAGCGCGATTCATCGCGTCAGCGGCGCCAGACCATCTCCAACATCACACTGCGCGGAATCTCGGATCGCGTCGGGAATCCGACGCTCCGCGAATACTCAGGGTGCCGCTCATCCAGCAGATCTTTTCCCGTCAGCACCACTTCGAACTCCGGTGAGAGCTGATAGGCCAGCCGAACATCCAGTCCCAAATAGCCGGGGATCGTGATCGACGGACGGTCGCCCACATAACGCAGCCAAGCAGTGAGATTTAACGTGCGGCCTAAGTGAGCCACCGACATCAGTTGCCAATGGGCCTTCGGACTCAAGCCCTCCTCCCGGACCGGACCGGCGGTGTCGTTGCTGCCCGGACGCACGCCCAGATCCATCCGCAGCAGGCTGTAACTCGCCCGCCACCGCCACCACGGGGCCGGTTGCCAGACCGCCGCCAACTCGCCGCCATAGGTTTTGCCGAAACCCAAGATCGTTTGCTCCACTTTTAACAGCGAGGCCGCCGCATCGAAAGTAGTTTGAGGGGCCGGCAGCCGATCATAAACGCTGAAAAAAAGCGCCCCATCCAACGTCAGCGTCTTGGTCAACGCCTGCCTCCAACCCGCTTCATAAGCGACCACCTCGGCGGGCGCGCGCCTCCGGTCGGGCAGGCTCATCACCCGGGGCACTCCCGGCACGTCAATCGTGAGATCGTATTCCGAAATACTCGGCGTCTGGAGACCGCGCGACACCGCGAGCCAACCGGTTGCTTGCTCCGAGGGCGTCCACGTGAGACGCGCGCTCGGCAACACTTCCCAACCGGTAAAATGATTGCGCTCCGCCTTGAATCCGGTCGCAAGCGCCAGTCGGTCGGGCAACGCCTGATACTCGTCGGTCACCGCCACGCTGAACGGCTGGATCGTCCGCACCGCCGGGTCGTAGTTATGCCCTATGCGGCCAAAAGCCTCGTTGCGCGTGCGCGTGTAGCTAAAACTGGAACTCAGCCGGTGCGACGCCGCCGGGGAAAACCGGTGGTTCGCTTCGAAACTGAAGGTCTCGGAATTCGCCGTGGCCGGGGCCGAAGACCGCCGCACCGAGTCAAAGTAAGAGACCACCCCCAAAGAGGCGCCATTCGCCAACCGGGCATCCCAACGGGCCAAAGCATGGGCCCCGGAGGAAAGAAACTCGTCCGGCACCCGGCTGGAATATTGCAGCAAACGCCCGGTGTAGGCTTCCCCCTGCACCGTCAAATGCCGGTCTGCGCTCGGCTGTGAATCAACCCTAAATCCTGCCCGCGACTGCTTCCAATCGTCGCGCAAACCCGCAACGGCGGCCGATTCCGTTTCCCCGCGTGAAAACGCCTTCGCATAAACCCGGTAGTGCGTCGCTTCGCCCACCCGCCCGCCGTAGCGCACGCTGGCAAACGCCTCCTCCAGCGAGCCCCCGCCCGCCCGCACCATCGCACCCTGCGTGTCGATCGCGTCCTTCGTGAGCACGTTCACCACGCCGTTGACAGCGTTGACTCCCCAGGCCGTGCCGCCCGGGCCGCGCACCACCTCGATTCGATCCACGTCATCAAGCAGGGTGTCCTGCGCATCCCAGAAAACTCCAAGAAACTGTGGGTTGAACAGTGATCGCCCGTCCTGCAATACCAGCAGCTTGTTGCTGAACTCGCCGGCCCACCCGCGAATCCCCACGGAATAGCGCTGGGCGTTAATCTGGCCGACATCGGCCCCCGGCGCCAACCGCAGCGCTTGCGGCAGTGAACTCACGCCCGAAAATCGCAGGTCGTCGTGTGAAATTACCGTCAGCGCCGCCGGCGTCGTCCACGCCTGTTGCAACTGCTTCGTCGCGGTGATCACTTGCACTTGGCCGAGTTGCTCGAGGTCTGCCCACTCCCCCGCCTCGGCCGCCCCGGCGGAAATGGCGCATCCCCACAGCGGGCCGGCCCATGCGCAAAAACACCGGCCCCAAAAGCGGAGATACCCGGGCAGCGGCGAGACGTGGGCGACTGAGGTCACGGCCGAAAAAAACACGCTTTCTCGCCGCGCGGCGCAACTCTCTTTAGCCCATGCGTGACCTTGGCGATCGGAGGCCGGGTGATTCCGAGAAATCAACGGATCACCCTCCGCAAAAAATCTCGGTCGTGAATTGTTCATTTTCTCCAGGTAAGCCGCAAACTCAACATGAGGGGCAGTTCGGTGGTCTCGAGACTCGAGCCGTCACGAAACTCGGGGTGCCGACGATCGGTGAGATTCTCACCGGTCAAGACCACCTCGAGCGAGCGGGTCGCTCGCCACGCCACCCGGGCGTCGGCCGCCACGTAAGCTCCCAAGTTCACCGCTGGCAGAGCTCCGACCGATCGCACCTCAACGTGCACCGACCAATCCCTGCCCAAGCCGTGGTCCGCACGAGCGAAATACGAGTGCCGGGGTGCACTTGTTTCAAAGTAGGTCTCGTTCAGACCACCCGGCGGGCCGCTCTGCTCAACCCGCACAAACGAATACCCTGCGCGCAATTGACTGCGCGGCCCGAGATGCCAGCTCGCCGCCGCTTCCGCGCCAAAGCCGAGTCCCTTTAGGCCGTTGACGTAGTCCCAGCGCCAAACCCGGTGCGCCGCCCGCGCCTGCGCGGCAGAAAGAAACGTCGCTGTCGGGACGATGTCCACCAGGCGGTCGTAATGATTGAGGAAAACCGCCGCATCGACGGCCAAGCTCTCGCCAAATCGTTTGCGCCAACCCGCCTCGATCGCGACCACCTCCTCGGGCTGCAGCTGCGGCGAGCCATACCAGCGCACGATCGTCGTCGGCGCGCCCGCTCCCAACGCCCCCTCCGGAAGCACCGTGGCATCAAACCGCGCCGCCCGTTCGGTCAGGCTCGGGGTGCGGACCGCGCGCGACACCGCCGCCCAACCGACCCAGTCGGCCGGATCCGTCCAAACCGCGCGCAAGCTGGGCAACAGCTCCGTGTCACTCGCGTTGTTGGATTCCACCTTCGCGCCGGCGGTGACGTTCAGCCGGCGCGGCACCAACGCGAATTCCGCTTGGGCAAAAGCGTTGACGATGCGCGTGTCGTCATTGCTCGGATCAAAAAAAGTCCCGTTGCCCGGCGTTACAGTCGCGCGGCTCAACCGGTAGCCTGCCCCCGCCGAGAACAGATGTCCGCTCCAAGCGCGGTCATGCTGAAATTCACCGTCAAAGGTCTGCCGCCGCTCGCCCAGGATGGGCTCGTCAAATTGGGCCGACTCGAAATACGCCTGCAACATGCTACCCGTGCCCGCGCCATCGTGATTCTCCGCCTTCGCCAACAGGTGACCGCCTTGATGGTCGGACCCCGACCCGGCCCGGCCGGCTATATTCCCACCGCGTCCGGAAAACACTTCGCCCGAAATCGCCAGTTGTGCCGCACCCGGTCGCGTTCTGTCGGCGCGGAAGCCGAAGCTTTCTTTACGTTGCGGGTCGCGGTCGGGCCCACCCGTGGTGGGCGGCAGCGTTTCCCGCTCCGTGGCCTGCACATGGATCCGGGTATCCCAGCCGGGCGCGGGGGCGAAACCCTGCCGCAACAGACCGCGCCGCACAGAAGTTCCGGCCTCCGCAACCGCAAGCAGGCCCGGGGTGTCGGCGGCCGGCGCCGTCACGAACTGGATCACGCCGTTCACCGCGTTGGCTCCCCACAGCGCCCCGCCCGGCCCGCGCACGACGTCCACGCGCTCGAGATTCTCCACCGGCGTATCTGGCGTATTCCACAACACTCCGCCAAACAGCGGCGTATAAATCGAGCGGCCGTCCACCATGACCAGGAGTTTGTTCGAAAACTGCGCGTTGAAACCCCGCGCGCTCACCGCCCAGTCGTTTTCGTCGATCTGCGCGACATTCAGGCCCGGAACCGAACGCAACGTTGCCGCCAAACTATCGGCTCGGCCGAAGGAGATTTCCTCCCGGTTGATCACGGTCAGCGCACTCCCGCTCGTCCACGCCGCTTCAGGCCGCTTCGAGGTCGTGATCACCTGAATCTTGCCCAATTGTTCCAAGTCCATCCACGCCGTGCCCGATTTTTCCGCAGCCGTCCCCGCTGCAACGCCGAAAACCGGGACCAACATCCATGCGAAAAAATCGCGCATCCGCTTCGTCAAAAGCGGCACTGAAGCAGGCGCGGGCGTCTCAAAGGTCTGGGGGAACATGAAGTATGTCTTCGAAAGCGGAACTCAGGCGAAGGGAAGAGAATGGAAATGCAAATAGTATTCAAACAATGCCGCCCTCTCGACCCGCCCGTCACCGAATCGTAACCGGGTTTTCGCTTCGAAGTGGCCGACTTTTCAGTTGCGCGGCTGTCAGCCGATCATGATGAACAAGCGGGTAACACCCCGAGCCTCTTTATGATCCGACATCGCTGCATTCTCCCGATCGTTTTCGCCGCCGGAATCGTCACCGCGTTCGCCGCCGACAACCAACTCACCCCCGCCGAAAAGGCCGCGGGCTGGACCCTTCTGTTTGACGGCCAGACCCTCAATGGTTGGCGCCCCTATGCCGGCAAACCCGTCGGGGGTTGGGAAGTCAAGGACGGCACCATCCACGCCATCGCCAAGGTCAAGGGCGTGGAACTTATCACCGAGAAAAAATACACCGACTTCGAATTCTCCTGGGAATGGAAACTCCCGGTCGCCGGCAATAACGGCGTGAAGTATTTCGTCACCGAAGCGCGCACCAAATCGCCCGGCCACGAGTATCAGATGCTCGACGACAACGGCCACCCCGACGGCAAGATCGGACCGCACCGCCAGACCGCCGCGTTCTACGACGTTCTCCCGCCCGCCGCCGACAAACCCTCGCGCGCGCCCGGCGAATGGAATTCCTCCCGCCTCGTCGTGCAGGGCAACCGCGTCGAACACTGGCTCAACGGCAAAAACGTCCTCACCTACGAACTCGGCAGCGACGCCGTGAAAGCCGGCCTCGCCAAGAGCAAATTCGCGAAAGAAGCCGGCTTCGGCGACAAGATCACCGGCCACATCATGCTCACCTACCATCAGGACAACTGCTGGTATCGGAACCTGAAGATCCGCGAGCTAAAGTAGCCCACTCCTGAAGTAGGGCTGGGTCTCCGACCCGCCCTCCCACGCCCAAGCGCCCCTCGCGCGCAGTGCAGCCCGATGATCCCATCGGGCTTTTTTGCGTCCCAATGGTCCAACCCATAAGTGCGCCCCGCACCCACGTTCCCCGCGCCCCTTTCTGCCCGGACTCTCCCTTGACACGCAGTTGATCGTTTTTGAGCGTTTTTATTCAAAACGTCATGTTCGCTCAGACTCGCCAGCAACAGATCACCAAGGCCGTCGAGCGCCACCGCCGAATCTCCGTTGCCGCGCTCCAAGCCCAACTCGGAGTCTCGGCCGCCACCCTCCGCCGCGATCTCACCTTCCTCGCTCAGACCGGCCGCATCGTCCGCGCTCACGGCGGCGTGCTTCACCCGGAGGCCGTGTCCGGTGAACCCGCTTTCGCCCGCAAGGTCCGCACCGTGCCCGCCGTCAAGGCCGCCCTCGCCGCCGCCGCCGCCGCGCTGATTCCCGACGGCGCCACGGTCTTCATCGACGCCGGTTCCACCACGCTCGCCGTGGGCCGGCTCCTCCTGGCCCGCACCGGCCTCACCGTCTTCACCAATTCGCTCCCTCTCCTCGCCTCCGGCGACATCGGCGGTGCGCGCCTCGTGGCTTTGGGCGGCGAAGTCCGCCCGATCAGCCGCGCCCTTGTCGGCGGCCTCGCCACGGACTGGCTTGCCCAGCTTCGTTTCGACTTTGCGGTTGTCGGCGCCTCCGGCCTCGACTTGGCCGACGGTGCGAGCACCACCGAACTCCTCGAAGCCTCGGTCAAGCAAGCCGCCCTCGCACGCGCCACCCGCACGATCCTGATCGCCGACGCCACCAAGTGGGCTCGCCCCGCCGCAATCCGCTTCGCCCCGTGGACCGACCTCGACGACTGGGTGACCGACCACCGCCCCGCCCGCGCGGAGTCCACCCGCCTCACCGCCCACGGCGTCACCCTCCACCGCCCAAAACAATCCTCCGGAAAAATTCCGTTTGTAACATAATACGTTACAAACCGTTTTTCCGTTCCGCCTCATTTCCATATGAAAACCGCCCGACTTAACCGCCTCTTCAATCCCCAGACCGGCCGCTGCTTCGATGTCGCCCTCGACCACGGCTTCTTCAACGAGCCGTCGTTTCTCGCCGGGATTGAAAACCTGCCCGCCGCCATCGCCACCGTTGCCGCCGCCGCGCCCGACGCGATCCAGCTCTCCGTCGGCCAAGCCCCGCATCTCCAAAAGCTCCCCGTGCGCGGCAAGCCCGCCCTCGTGCTTCGCACCGATGTCGCCAACGTCTACGGCACCCAGCTCCCGCGCACCCTCTTCTCCCGCCTGATCGCGGATGCCGTGCTCCAAGGCGTGCGCCTCGATGCCGCCTGCGTTGTCGTGAATCTCTTCCGCATTCCGGAGCAGCCCGAGGTCACCGACCAGTGCATCCAGAACATCTGCGCGCTCAAACCCCTCTGCGATCACTACGGCATGCCGCTCATGATCGAGCCCCTCGTCTTCCAGCCCAACGCCAAAGCCGGCGGTTACATGGTGGACGGCGACCCGACGAAGATCATCCCGCTCGTCCGCCAAGCCGTCGAACTCGGGGCCGACATCATCAAAGCCGATCCGACCGACGACGTTTCCATCTACCACAAAGTCATCGAGACCGCCGGCGGCATTCCCGTCCTCGTGCGCGGCGGCAGCAAAGCCCCCGAAGCCGAAATCCTCGCCCGCACCGCCGCGCTCATCGCCCAAGGTGCCGCCGGCATCGTCTATGGGCGCAACATCATCCAACACCCGAAACCCGCCGCGATCACCCGCGCCCTCATGGCCGTCGTCCACGACGGAGCCACGCCCGCCGACGCCCTGAAATTCCTGAACTGAAACGCTCAACGTTTAACGCTGAACTTTTGACGCTCAATGACCCGCTTCCGCGTTAAACATTAAACGTTAGAAGTTGAACGTTGAGCGTTAAACGTTCTCCCCATTTTCCGACAGAACTCATGTCTACCGCCACCGCTCCGTCCCCCGCCGCCACCCCCGTCCGCATCGCCGTCATCGGCGCCGGCCTGATGGGCCGCGAGGTCGCCTCCGCCTTTGGGCGCTGGTTCGCCCTCCTCGATTGTCCCGTGCGTCCCGAGCTCGTCGCCGTCTGCGATGTCAACGCCGCCGCCCTCGACTGGTTCCGCCAAGTCCCGACGGTCCGCCATTTCGACACCGATCACCGCGTGCTCCTCGCCCGACCCGACATCGACGCCGTCTATGTCGCCGTGCCGCACCATGTGCACGAATCGCTCTACCTCGACGTGCTCCGTGCCGGCAAAGATCTCTTCGCCGAAAAACCCTTCGGCCTCGACCTCGCCGCCGCGCGCCGCATCCGCGACGAGGCAGCCAAGCTCGGCCGATTCGTTCGCGTGTCGTCGGAGTTTCCGTTTCTCCCCGGCGCCCAACGCGCCTTTCAACTCGCCCGCAGCGGCGCCCTCGGCCGCCTGCTCGAAGTCCGCTGCGCGTTCCTCCACTCCAGCGATCTCGATCCGACCAAGCCCATCAACTGGAAGCGCCAAAACAAATTCTGCGGTGAGGCCGGCGTGATGAACGACCTCGGCCTCCACGTCGCCCACCTCCCGCTCCGCCTCGGCTGGAAACCCACCACGGTCTACGCGCAGCTCCAAAAAATTTATCCGACTCGCCCCGACGGCAAAGGCGGCACCGCACCTTGCGATACTTGGGACAACGCCACCCTCCACACCACCGCGACCATCGGCGGCCACCCCGTCCCGCTCACGCTGGAGATGAAGCGTCTCGCGCCCACCGAGACCAACACGTGGATCTTCGAAGTGCTCGGCACCGACCACGGCGTGCGTTTCTCCACCAAGGAACCGAAGACTCTTTGGCGCTACAGCCGCAGCCCCGAGCAAACCTGGTCAAAGACAGACCTCGGTTTCGGCACGCCTTTCAAGACGATCACCGGCCACATTTTCGAACCCGGCTTCCCCGATATCCTTCAACAAATGTGGGCCGCCTTCCTCGCCGAACGCGCCGGTCTCCTCGGCGACCGCTTCGGTTGCGCCACGCCCGACGAAGCCGTCGCCCACCACGAAATCTGGGCCGCCGCCCTTGCCAGCCACCACGAACAGAAAATCGCCCACCTCACCTAAGCCCCACCCATGTCGCGCAACGGAATCCTCGCCGGCGGCAACTGGATCGTCGACCACGTCAAACTCATCAACACGTGGCCACCCCAGGACGCCCTCGCCTCCATCCTCACCCAGTCCGACGGCAACGGCGGCTCCGCCTACAACCTGCTCAAAAATCTCGCCCGTCTCGGCGCCCCGTTTCCTCTCGAAGCCGTCGGCCTCGTCGGCGACGACTCCGATGGCCGGGCGATTTTTGCCGACTGCGCCGCCCACCGCATCACGACCACGCAACTGCGCACCACCCGCGACGCCGCCACCAGCTACACCGATGTGATGACGGTGCGCGACACCGCGCGCCGCACGTTCTTCCACCAACGCGGCGCCAACGCCCTGCTCGCCCCCGGGCACTTTGATTTTTCCGCCACGCAGGCGAAAATTTTTCACCTCGGTTACCTGCTGCTCCTCGACACCCTCGATACGCCCGGCCCCGACGGCCGGCCCGCCGCCGCCGCCGTGCTCGCCCGCGCCCGCGCCGCCGGCCTCATCACCTCCGTCGACTGCGTGAGCGAAGCCGGCCCGCGATTCCGCACCCATGTCGCGCCCGTCCTGCCCGAGGTCGATGTGCTCTTCGCCAACGACTACGAAGCCGAACAACTCACCGGCCTCACTCTCGGCCGCGGTCCGACCTTGGATCGCCCCGCCGTCGAACGCGCCGCCCGCGCCCTCATCGCCCTCGGCGTGCGCGCTTGGGCGATCGTGCATTTCCCCGAGGGCGTCTGCGCCTGCTCCGCCGCCGGAGAAATTTTCTGGCAACCCTCGGTGCGTGTCCCGGTTGCCGAGATCGCCGGCACGGCCGGCGCAGGCGACGCCCTCGCCTCCGGGATCTTGCTCGGCCTGCACGAAGCGTGGCCGATGCCACGCGCCCTCGAACTCGGCGTCTGCGCCGCAGCGGCTTCGCTCCGAAGTCCGACCTGCTCCGATTCGTTAGAGTCAACCGCCGCCTGCCTCGACTTTGGCCGCGGGCATGGGTTTCACGCGGTGCCGCTTTAACTCGGACGCGGACGAGCACCGAGGCGGGGTTCGGCGACCCCGCCCTACAATTCTTAGAGGAAAGCCGGGAGGGCGCGGGAGTCGGTGAAGCGGCGGATGTTGGGCAAGACGGTGGGCAGGTTGGTCGGGCTGACGCCGAACCAGGTCGCCAACGTCGCGCTGTATTCATCGACGCTGGTGGTCGGAATCCAGTTGCCGCGGGAACCCGAGTC
>CALSBN010000147.1:0-12859 GCA_943373185.1 Opitutus sp. GAS368
CTCTCATCCAGACCTCCCTCGCCGCCTTCAACCAAAGCGCTTCCGCCGACCGCTTCCTCATTATCCTCTCCGACGGCGAAGCCACCGACGACACTTGGCGCGCCGCCGCCGAAGAATTGAAAAAGAAAAACATCCGCGTCCTCGGCCTCGGCATCGGCACCGCTGGCGGCGCGATGATCCCCGACGGGCCCAACGCCTTCGTCAAAGATGAACGCGGCGCCGTCGTCCTCTCCAAGCTGGAGCCCGCCACCCTTCGCGACCTCGCCGATCTCACGGGCGGCGTCTACCGCGATGCGTCCACTTGGGTCGACCTCGCCTCACTCATTCAGTCCACCGTTGAAGCGGGCCAAAAAGGAAAATTTATGGAGAAGAATTCCGTCCGTCTCGTCGAACGTTACCAATGGCCCCTCGCCGCCGCCCTCCTTTGCCTCGTCGCGAGTTTCTGGCGCGAGTTCCCCGTCCGCCCCAAACCCCGCGTTCTCGGCGCTCCTCGCCGGACCACGCCTCCGATCCTCTCCCCCGCCAGCACCACCACCGCTGCCGCTATCCTCTGCCTCCTTCTTCTGGCGGCTTTCGCCTCTCCGCTCTCCGCCCAGCTAAAGAAGCAACCCGCGCCGGGCTTTGCCGAAAGCGATCCCCCCGCCGCCGCCGAAAGCCCGAAACTCGAAACCCAGAAACCCGAAACTCCTCCGCCCGATCCTTCCGCCGCCCTCACCTCCATCGTCACCCGCCTCGCCGCCGCACCTGAGCGCTCCGGCCGCGATTGGGCCGAGCTCGCCCGGGAAACCGTCAATTGGGGCCAGCGCCTTCAATCCGGCCAGCAGCCCGTCGCCCCCGGCCCCGTCAACGACGCCCTCGCCGCCGTCACCGCCGGTTCCGCCCTCGATCCCAAAACCGCCGACTGGTCAAAGCTCCGCGAAGAACTCAACGCGCTGCTCCAAAAACCCGACGAGCAAAATCAAGACGACCAAAAACAAGAGCAGGAAAACAAAGACCAAAAGGACAAGAACCAGTCCCAAGACAAAAACCAGAAGCAGCAGGACAAAAACAAATCCAAGGGCGACAAATCCGATCCGTCCCAAGACCAAAAAGGCGACCCGTCCCAAAATCCGGACGACAAGAACGAGAGCAAAGACTCGCCCGAAAAAACCGACTCAAAGCCGCCAGAAGGCAAAGACGGCCAACAAGCCTTCGGTGACATGAAGGACAAAGAACCATCGCCACCGCCGCCTCCACCCGAAGGCGACACCCAGCAAGTCGGCGGCCAGCCGGACAAGAAGCCCGCCGACGCCAACGCCGACCCTTCGCTCGCCATGCCGCTCCAAAAACTGGAGCAGCTCCGCAACCAGGACTCTCCCGCCAAACTTTTCAAACTCATGCAAGGCGACCCCGGCCGCACGCCCGAAAAGAAAGGTAAAAACTGGTGATCATCCGTATGATTCGTCGTCTCATCCACCTCCTCCTGCTCGGCCTCTCGGCACTTATTGGCGCCGCAACAGTGAGCGCCCAGACCGTCCGCTGGGACCCCATCCAGGGCACCCTCGCCGTTGGCCAGACCAGCGAACTCCAGCTGATCTTCGAGGATTGCTCGCCCACCGGGCAGCCACGCCTACCCCGCATCGACGGCCTCACCCTCGAGTTCGCCGGCCAATCGACCAGCACGTCGATCATCAACTTCAGCCGCTCCGATTCGGTCACCTTCACCTACGCCGCACGCCTAACAAAAAATCAACGCGTCATCATCCCGTCCTTCGAAGTCGAAACCAACAAAGGCAAATTCCGCACCCCCGTCGCCACCTTCGATCCCGGTTCCGCCACCGTCGGCGGCACGGGTGTCGCCCTCGACAACGTCGCCGCTTCACGACTCGTCGCCACCCCTGCCAGCGTTTGGGCCGGCGAGGTGTTTACGCTCACTTATTCCGTCGACGTTTCTCGCAACTACTTCCCGGATTTCGGTCGCGGCCAGATCGAGTGGAACGCGGAGCCTATCGTCGCCGAAGACTGGTCCCGCCCCGAGCCCCTTGATTTCCGTCTCGGAAACGAGCCCCGCACTGGACTCACCTACCGAACCCGCGCCGTGGCCCGCACTCCGGGCAGCGTTCGCCTCAACGCCGTCAACCAACTGCTCAATCTCTCCGTCGGCGTCACCGGCTTTGGCTTTTTCCAGCAACGTCAGTATCAACAATACTCCGTTACCAGCGCCACTCCCGTTCTGGAGGTAAAGCCACTCCCCGTCGCCCCGTCCGGTTTCAACGGCGCGGTCGGCGACCTTAAGCTCACCTCGAAAGTCGTCCCCCTCACCGCCGCCGTCGGCGAACCGATTACATGGACGCTTGAGCTCACCGGCACCGCCAACTGGCCCGACCTCCCCGGCCTGCCATCCCGAGCCGTTTCCAAGAATTTCCAAGTCATCTCACCCCAGGCCAAACGCACTCCGGCCGAGGGAAAGCTCTTCGACGCCACGCTGGCGGAAGACGTCGTTCTCGTTCCAAGCAAGGCCGGCACCTACACCCTCGCGCCCGTCACCTTCACTTACTTCGACCCCAAAGCCGGTGCCTACAAAACGGTCACGACCGCCGCCACCACCGTCACCATCACCGAGCCCGCCCCGGCCGGCCTCAACCTCAACGTGACGCCCCCCGTCACCGGCCAAGCCAGCATCGAGGATCAGAAACCAAGAACTCCCCCCGTGCCGGCCGCCGCGCCCCTCGCCCTTCCCCGCGAGCCGGTCTCCGGATCCGACTTCGCTTCTGTTCCCATGGCCAAGCGCACCGTTGTTCTCCTGTGCGTCGCCCCCTTCGCGCTGCTCAGCGCATTCTGGTTCGCCCTGGCTCTCCGCCATGCCCGCGTCACCGATCCGCTCCGCCCCCGCCGCGAAGCCCGTGCCCGGCTCCAAAAGCTCCTTACGGAAATCTCCAGTGCCCCTCCTGCCGCTCTTACTCCGCTCCTGCTCCAGTGGCAGCACGACACCGCTCTCCTGCTCCAAACTCCTTCCGCCGCGCCTACCGCCACCGACCTCTCCCGCTCCCCGGCCTTCCAGAAACTCGCAGACCGAAACGCGGCCATCGAGAATCTTGCCACACTGTGGCGCGAGTCCGACCGCGCGCTTTACGCCGAGAACATCCCGCTTCCCGCCGACTGGACGAATCGGGCCCAAACCGCCCTAGCCGCGACTCCGCTTCCGGCATTCTCGCCGCTGCGACTTTTCCTGCCCCGCAACCTCTTCCCTTTCGTCGCGGCGATCCTCCTCTTCGCTCTTTTTTCTCCCAGTGCCTCCGCCGCCGAAACCCAGAACCCCGCCATCCCAGCCTCCGCAGCCGCAGCGTATCGACGCGGCGATTTCCCCGCCGCCGAAAAGACCTACCGCGCCGCCCTCGCCAAAACCCCGCTCGACTCGCTCGCCCATCACAACCTCTCGCTCGCTCTCGCCCAACAAGACCGCTGGGACGAGTCCGCGGCCCACGCCGCCGTCGCCCTTGTTCAAAATCCCGCCCACGAAGCTATCCGCGCGCAATTTACCCTCGCCGCCGAAAAATCCGGCCACGTTCCCGCGCCTCTCGCACCCTTTATCGCGCCCAGCGCCTTCCACAAGTTCGTGCTCCTCGCCTCCCCTGCCCAGTGGCAACTTGTGCTCGTCCTTAGCTGTGTGATCGCCGCCGGTGCCATCGGCGGTCTGCTCGCCGTCACCTACCTCCAGTCATCCCGGCGCGCTATCGCTCTTTCATGGAGTATGCTCGCCCTCAGTATCTGCACCGCAATCACAGGCCTTGGTTGCTGGCTCAATTACGGCCCGGCGACGGACGCTAACGGTGCGATCATCTGGCGCGCCGGCACGCTCCGCTCCATCCCTACCGAAGCCGACACCGCGCAGAAAACCACTCCCTTGGCCGCCGGCAGCCTTGCCCAAATCGATAAGTCGTTTCTCGGCTGGAGGCATCTCCGCTTTGAAGCCGGCCAATCCGGCTGGGTCCGCACCGAGGACCTCGTTCCGATTTGGCGGTAATTCGAGGCTCTACCTCACGCTCAAGCCAGCCGGGGCATTCGTTGGCTTACGTCTAGCAGTTAGCGAGTTGCGCAAAGAGAAATCGCGATCGCGCCAAGGCCGAGCCGGCAATTCCCGCGCCCGCGCAGGTCCGGCGAGGATTCCCGCCGCTGCGGACACCACCGGCCGAAATGGGTAAATCTCTTTTTGCAAATAATTCTCAAAGCACAGCCAGCGCGGTGTTTATGTAACAGATTTTACAATTCTATTACTTTTTACAATTTGACCTGCGCCTCCACTGGATCGAACTTTTTTCCACAGCAAAGCCCCCTCTTCTGACTGTTGAAAGAAATCCCAAACCCAAAATGAGAAAATCCGAGACAGCCCGCAGCCTCCGGGAAAACCCAAACGCACATCGCGTAGCTTACCGTATGGTGGGTTTTCCGCTCTTCCGCTAACCTCATGCTGAATCAAGCCAACATCACCATGATCACACTCGCACTCTGCTCCCTCCCGTTTGTCGCTGGCGGTATCATCCTCTGGCTCGGAATGAAGTCGGCCCCGGTTGGTTTTGAAGATTCAACGGGATTCCACCTCGCGGCTCCGAAACGAAAGCGCGCCAAGGCAGTCAAGCGCTACCCGGTCGAGGCTTTGCCCCAGGTCAGCTGATCATCGGACAAATCGCCGTTAAAGCTTTAGACCAACATTCTTTCCAATGCGGCTCAGCTTAAGGCTGGGCCGCTTTTTTTTGCGGTAATATGGAGGCTGCGTCTTCGACAAGCCGCGCCGCCTTGAAATCGAGCGGTCCAAGTTTGTCACCCAAGTTGTGGGTCGTGAACCCAATCTTCACCATGCCATATACATTTCGAATTTCCGGGTGGTGATTCAGTGCTTCAAGCGGATGAGAGATTCTCACGATGAAGGCCACCGCATCGGAAAAGCCGGGAAACAGGTAAGTCTTGGAAATCATCCCGTCTTTCTCCGCCCAACCCGGCAACGTCGCCAAGCCCGCCGCAATCTCCGCCGGCCCAAGCGCCCGGCCCGCCACTGACGCCACCGCATCGGGCTTTGCAACGGCACCCGATGACGACCCGGTTTCGCCGCGCGCGCCGACCATCGCTAAACCCAAACTCAAACCCCAGAGCGCCCACCCGATCCGACCGCAGCTAGTTTGCATGGGGCCTATGTAGCACTCCGCACGCCGATTTCTCCCCTCTGTGCAAAGGCACTACGGTAGAACGCGAATCCGCGGTTCAATCCATCTAACTGCCCCTCCGCCCTTGCTCCAGCCCACCCGCCGCGCACGTTAGCTCCGACCTGCGATTCAACGCCCTCATCGCCACTCTCCGCCATGAAGCTCGCTCCCAAATCCGTCGTCGCGCTCGCCGTTCTCCTTCTCGGCCTCGGGGTCGGCGCGCTCTGGAAAAATTCCCGCGTCGCTCATCCCGTCGTCCCTGCCGAGCCTCAGCCTACCAACACTCTTCCACAGGCACCCGCAACCGCGCTCACTCCCACACCGGCGCGCGCGACCGAACCCAGCCAGTCATCACTCACCTCGCGGACTCCCGGCCAAGTGCTCCCGCCCCGCGCCTTCATTTTCGGTGAGTCCGGCCCCGTCACCCTTGACGACATTCCCTCCGGCCGTTTCCGCGACCAACTCCTCGCCGTTTCCGACCTTGCCCGCGCCCGTGCGCTGTCGGCTCTCGGCGCGCTCCGCATTCCCATCAGCAACCTCGCTTCGCTCCACGTGGACGCCGAGGGCAATCTCTTCTTCGCCTGCCCAAAATCCCCGCTCGCCCACTACGACGAAGCCGCCTTCCTCCCCGGTTCCGGCCCAACCGCAAACGTCGCGGCTTCGACCGAATTCACCGTCTCCGTCCCCAACTCCACCCCGCCGGTCCGCCACAGCCGCCCCGGAGCCTCCCGCGTCATCTACCTCGATTTTAACGGCCACGTCGTCACGGGCACGTCGTGGAACTCCACCGCCGGGGCACCTTCGGCGTTCTTCTGCACGCCCTACGACACCGACGGCAACGCCGGTTCATTTAGCCCGGCCGAACAAGCCGCTATCGTGCTGATTTGGGAACGGGTCGCCGAATCGTTCCGGCCGTTTGACGTCGACGTCACCACCGAGCAGCCCGCGGCCTTCAACAATTTCACGGCCCGCGCCCTGATCACCAAAGCCCGCGACGCCAACGGCGTGCTGAACCCCGTCGCCGATACCGCCAGCGGGGTCGCTTACCTCAACGTTTTCGGCAACACCACCTTCGCTGCCGCCACCAGCACGTGTTTCATTTACCAAGGCTCAATGAGTCCCGCCGAGATCGCGTCGGTCGTGTCCCACGAGGTCGGCCACCAAATGGGCCTCAGTCACGACGGCACTCTGCCCAGCGCGCCGGCCAACGAATACTACGCGGGGCACGGCTCCGGCGATACGTCTTGGGCGCCCATCATGGGTAGCTCCTCACGCAATGTCCTCCAATGGTCGAAGGGAGAGTATCTCAACGCCAACAACACCCAGGACGACCTCGCCCTTATCGCCGCCAAGCTCCCGGTCCTTCCCGACCAAGTCGCCGGCACGGACTCCGCCGCCACCGCGCTCATCCTCAACGGCTCATCCTTACGCCAAAGCGGACTCCTCGAGACCACGGGCGACACCGACACCTTCACCTTCTCGACCTCGGGCGGCCCGCTCTCACTCCGCGTCGCTCCGCCGGAAGTTACCGCGCTGTCCAACCGCTTCTCCGTCGATTTCGCCGCCGAGCTCCGGGACGCCGCCGGCACGCTCATCACCCGCTCCGATCCGCCCGACTCGGTCACCGCTACCTTGGAGCAAACCCTCGCCGCCGGAACTTACTTTCTCCGCATCACCGGTGTCGGCACGGGTTCGCCGCTCAACAACCCACCCACGGGCTACACGTCCTACGGCAGCATCGGCTCCTACGAGATTATTGGCACCGTTCCGCCACCGACCACGCCCGCTGCCGCCACCATCGCCCAGAATCCAGAACCGCAGAACCAATTCCCCGGCAACTCCGCGACGTTCTCCGTCGTGGCCCGGGCCAACCCGGCCGCTACGTTCGCCTGGCAACGCTCCACCGACGCCGGCGCCACCTGGATATCCCTCAGCGAGGGCAGCCCCTATGCGGAGACGAACACCGCCGACCTCACGGTTTTCCCGCTTTCCGCCCCGATGAACGGAGACCGTTTCCGCTGCGTCGTCACGAATTCCGCCGGCTCCGCCACCAGCACGACCGCCACGCTCACCATCGCCGTGCCGCCGCCGCCCACCCTCCCCACCTTCGATCCGTTTCCGATCGTCAGCACATTCGGCCGCGGGCTGGCCGCCGGCTCCAACACCAATCTCACCATCACCCTCACCGGCGGGTCCGATCCGCTTACGCTCCGTTGGCAACGCGACGGCGTGGATCTGCCCGACGCGGCCGGTCCCGTTTACTTCTTGCGCAACTGGCAGCCCAACGACTCCGGCACTTACCGCGTCGTCGCCACCAACGCCGCCGGCACCGTGGCATCCCCCGGCTATCGCCAATTCGTCCAACCCGAAGGCGGCTGGCAATGGCGCCACCCCACCCCCACCGGCGCCAACCTCACCAGCGCCGCGTTCGTCAACGGTCGCTTTTTCGTCGGCGGTGTCCGCGGCACCGTTCTCACGTCTACCGATGGCATCACCTGGGCGATCCGCACCTTGCCCGCCGCCAACAACATCTTCGGCTTCCAATATCTCAACGGCCTCTACGTCGCGCTCGGCAGTTTGGGCGCGGTCTTCACCTCACCCGACACGATCGCATGGACGCCCCGCAATTCGGGCATCATCGTTCGCGACACCGGCACCGGCCTCATCGATCTCACCCTCGGCAACGGCCGCATCGTCGCCGTCGGCATCGGCGGCCTCACCAGCACGTCCACCGATGCGATCAACTGGACGCCTGGCACCATCGGCGTGACCGAAGATCTCGCCGGCGTCGCGTTCGCCTTCGGCCGCTTCCACGCCGTCTCCTCCGATAGCGGCCGCGTCTTCAGCTCGTCCGATGGGATCAACTGGACCTCGACCATGACCGCGACCTCGGGCTTGGGCGGAATCGCCGCCGGTGCCGGTCGGCTCGTCGGCGTGGGCCCGAGCGGCGTCACGTTGACCACCACCGACGGGACGACCTGGACCCCGGGCAACGTCTTCCCCTCGGCCAATCTCCTCGGCATCAATTTTATCAACAACCAATTCGTCGCCGTCGGCACCGGCGGAGCCATCCGCACGTCCCCCGACGGCGTGACGTGGACCGCCCGGAACTCCGGCGGCAACGCCAGCAACCTCCAAAACACCGCCTTCGGCAACGGCGTCTACGTCGTCCCCGGCTCGACCAGCTCGACCGCCCGCGGCGCTCTGCTCACCTCGACGGATGGCGTCACGTTTCGCGAGACCATCGCCACCGCCACTCCGACCAGCGGCTTCAACCTCACCCTCCGCGGTATCGCGGCCAGTCCGACCGCCCTCGTCACGGTCGGCAACTCCGGCACGATACTTCACTCCAGCGACGGCCTGCGCTGGACCAACCGCGCCTCCGGCACCTCCGCCCAACTCAACGACATCGCCTTCGGAGCCGGCCGGTGGGTCGCCGTGGGCAACACCAACGGCGGCGTCGGCACCTTGCTCATTTCCTCCGACGGCACCGCTTGGACCCCCGCTTCCGTCCCCGCCAACTCGCTCAACGGTATCCGTTTTGCCGCCAATCTCTGGACCGCCGTCGGCGCTTCCGGCCGGATTCTCACCTCTTCGGACGGCACCGGTTGGACTTCCCGCTTTCTCGGCGGCACCTCCGCCACCCTCAATAAAACCGCTTTCGGTGCGGGCCTCCACGTGGTCGTTGGCAATGCCGGCACCATCGTCACCTCGCCCGACGGCCTTGCTTGGACCGCCACCACCGCTCCCTCAACGGCCAACCTCAACGACATTACCTTCGCCTCCGGCACCTTTGTCGCCGTGGGCGCCGGCGGTGCGATCCTCACTTCACCCAACGGCGTCACTTGGAGCGATCGCAGCTTTGGCAACGAGGCCCTCACCAGCGTCACCTTTGCCAACGGCCAATTCCTCGCCACCGGTCCCGGCAGTAACTATTTCGTTTCCCCGGATGGTATCACTTGGACCGCCCGTTTCACCGGCACGTCCGACGCATCGTTCGACTCCGCCGCCTTCGGCGATGAGCGCTTTCTCGTCGGCGAGAACGCCGCCATTCTCGCCACCGGTGCGCCGCTCATCAGCGGTCCCGCGCCGCAGGTTGCTCTCGTCGGTGCACCGCTGACCCTTGGCGCCGCCGTCACCGCCTCGGCCTACCCGCTCACCTATCAGTGGACCAAGGACGGCGTCGCCATCCCCGGCGCGACCGCCCCCACCTATACCCTCGCCCGCACCACCGCGACCGACGCCGGCACCTATCGCCTGATCGCCAGCGGCCCGCTCGGCTCCGTCACCGCCAGCGCCGCGACCGTGAGCATCGACGCACCCGCCCCGGGACGCATCTTGAATCTCTCGGTGCGCGCCGTCGCCGGCCCCGACGAACGCACGCTCATCGCCGGCTTCACCTTGTCCGCCGGCGGCGCAAAAAATCTCCTCATCCGCGGCATCGGCCCCGCCCTCATCCCCCTCGGGGTGCCGACCGCCTTGCTCGATCCCCGACTCCAAGTCTTCAACTTCCCGCCCGCCGCGGCTCTCGCCTCCAACGACAACTGGGGCCCCAACCCCGCCCTCGCCGCGCTCTTCCCCACCGTCGGGGCTTTCCCGCTCGACCCCACCGGCCGCGACGCCGCGCTCACCCTCACCCTCGGCAGCGGCAACTACACCGCCAACGTCTCCACCCCCGGCACTGCCAACGGAGTCGCCCTCGCCGAAGTCTACGACCTCGAATCTCCCGCCGCGCCCGCCCGCCTCATCAACCTCTCCGCCCGCGCCCAAGTCGGCACGGGGGCCGATGTGCTCATCGCCGGCTTCACGCTCTCGGGCAACGTCCCCCGCACCGTTCTCATCCGCGGCATCGGCCCCGGCCTCACCCAGTTCGGCGTGCCCAATGTCCTAGCCGATCCGAAACTGGAAGTTTTCCGCGACACCACGCTCCTCCACGCCAACGACAACTGGGCCACCAACACCACCGCCGCCGGCACCGCGGAGCTCATCGCCGCCTTCGCCCGCACCGGCGCCTTCGCCTTGCCCAATCCCGCCAGTCGCGACGCCGCGCTCGTCGTGACCCTCGCCCCCGGCAACTACACCGCCCAAGTCAGCGGCGTAAACAACACCACCGGCGTCGCCCTAATCGAAATCTACGAACTCCCCTGATTCAATGTAGGGCGGGGTCGCCGAACCCCGCCTCCACGCCCCCCGCGCGCCCGCACGCCCAGCCAATCCATCACCCGTCAATTGCTCCTACCAAGCCCCGTCATCCGACTCAGCTTGAACGCAGCTCACACCAACGCCCCGATGCTTTTGCCCGTAGGGCCGGGCCTTGATCCGCGCCGCGCTGGTTGTCATTGCGAGAAGCGCAGCGACGAAGCAATCCGGCTGAATTGCCAAGGCGCGCCTCGCGCACCTGCACTCGCTACTCCTCGCTTTGACGGCCGGAAAAAATGAAACCCCGGAACTACCCGAACCTCCGAAAGCCTTACCCAATCCCCAGCCCGTTTCCGCCCCACCAAAACCCCTGACCCGAAACAACAACAAGCTTGCCCACCCGAATCTTCCATCTCTCCTCTCCCCTCGATGCCACTCCGCTCAGTAAGGCTTCGGGGTAATGTCGAATAACACTGTTGAGCAAAGAAACACACGCGATGATCACGCTAGGGTCGGTCTCAAGGGAAGAAGCCTCTCGAACGTTTAGCTTCCTAGCAGAAGGACATCGTGGTCGGCGGACAGCGATTCGTGAGCTAACGCACGGTGTGCCCGAGTTCGTATTCTGGATTTATCCGGATGGGCGCATTCACGATGCGCGCAACAGTCATCGCGCGCATCCTCCCCGCGGTTTTGAGCATATCATCGAAGACGAACCAGATTATGGCGGCTTCCTGCGCGGAAGAGTAGTTCGTCACAGCGAGCACCAGCTCGTAGCGGTCTATTGCCGCCCTGAGGCGCTCGCAAGTGACACCGCGTCTCTGCGCCAATTCCTCGCCGGCATATCTCAGATGCCGATTCCTATCGAAGACTCAGCGCTCGTCATCAGCGACAATGCAGACATCTATGGCACAGTCGAAGATCTGTGGCAGCGCACGTCCTGAAGTGAAAACCCAGAAGCCCAACTCAGAGGGTTCAACAAGTCGCTACAGTCAACGGGCCTGCTGGCCCGTGGCTGATCTCAAGCGTTCGGCAAAGAAAAGATGACCCCGCAGAAGCACTTTAAGTTGGTTAGAATGTCACCGCTGGTCGGCTTCGTTTTTTTAGTTTTGGCGATGACGACTCTTGGTCTCCTCCAAGAAAAAAGGCTGACGCCGTATTTGTTGGTCACGGCGGTGGCAATGGTTGGGACGCTTTGCGGCTGGTTCTATTCTAGATGGTTTCTTGTGACCGAATGCCCCGTATGCGCGACTCGAGTCCGCATGGAAGTCGGCGAAGAGTCTGTGACCTATCGCTGCTCGGCCTGCAGCAACCACACCATGCTCAAGCGGGTTCCGATAGATATCGGACCAGTCACATGAAAAAGAGCCGAAATCGGGTCCGCGTGACCAACTGAGTAATTAGCTCAATCGACCACAGGTTCCTAACCACCCGGCGTGCCGCTTGGCACCCGACGGTTCCGCTGGGCGGCAACACCGTCGTTTCCGCAATGCCGGGCGATCCGCTTGGCGCTCAAATCGGGCTCAGCGCAGCCCGCACGCCTTGCGCGCCCGGCCGATCACTTGCTCCGCCACCGCCCGCGCCCGCGCGGCCCCGTCGCGTAGCACCGCCTCGACGTGATCCGGGTTCGCCGCGAGTTCCGCCCGCCGTGCGCGGGCCGTCGCGAAGAAATTCCAGTAGTGTTCAAACAGCGCCTTCTTCAAATCGCCGTAGCCCAGCCCGCCCGCGCGCAACCGATTTTCGTAATCCGACGCCACCTCCGCCGGCGCAAAAAACTTCAGCAGCTGGATCGCCAGATTCTTGTCCGCATCCGGCTTGGGCTCCGCCGGGGTGCGCGAGTCCATCACGATCCCCATGATTTTTTTCCGCAGAGCCTTCTCGTCGCCGAAAATCTCGATCGTGTTGCCGTAGCTCTTCGACATTTTTTGCCCATCAAGCCCGGGGATCACCGCGACTTCGTCACGGATCTCCGACTCCGGCACCACCAGCGTCTCGCCGTAGGCCTCGTTGAACTTGATCGCCATGTCGCGCGTCATCTCGACGTGCTGCTTCTGGTCGCGGCCGACCGGCACGCGGTGCGTATCGTAGAGCAAGATATCCGCCGCCATCAGCACCGGATAAGCAAACAGCCCGAAGTTCGGCGAAATTCCTTTGGCCGTCTTATCCTTAAAACTGTGCGCCCGCTCCATCAGCCCCATCGGCGCGAGCGACCCGAGCATCCACATCAGCTCGCACACTTCGGGCACGTCGCTCTGCCGCCAGAAAACGCTCGTCTTCGGATCCAGCCCGCAGGCCAGCCAGTCGAGCGCGATCCCCTGCGTGTTTTTCCGCCGCTCAGCCGCATCCGTCACCGTCGTCATAGAGTGATAGTCCGCGATGAAATAGAAACAATCGCCCCGCGATTGCGCCTCGATCGCCGGCCGCATCGCGCCGAAATAATTGCCGATGTGGAGCGTGCCGGAGGGCGTGATGCCGGTGAGTGTGCGCATGGAAAAGCCGGAGCTTCGCGGACGTCTCGCCGCGGCGTCAATCCCGACGCGGCAACA
>CALSBN010000148.1:0-12829 GCA_943373185.1 Opitutus sp. GAS368
AGGCATCACTCCGAATTTTGTCGTCGTCTCCGATCACGGCATGGCGCCTGTGGGCGTCGAACGCGTGATCGTTCTTGAAGATTACATCGACCCCAAATCCGTGCAGATCGATTTCGCGGGCTCGGTCGTCGGTCTCCAGCCCCTCACCGGCGACACCGCCGGTCTCATGGTCCGGCTCGCGCAGATCCCCCACTCGAAGGCCTGTCTCGCGGCCGACCTGCCGGCGCACTTCCAACTGAAGAACAATCCCCGAATCGCACCGGTCTGGATTTTACCCGAACTCGGCTGGCATGTCTTGCCTCGCAAAAAATTCGAGCTGAGCCGCCAAAACTACAACAAGGGCGACCATGGCTACGACCCGGCTCACTCTGAGATGCACGGCTTCTTCATCGCCAGCGGCCCCTCGTTCAAAGCCGGCGTCGTTACCGAAGCCGTCGAGAACATCCACATCTACAATCTCCTCTGTGCCTCCCTGCACCTCACCCCGGCACCCAACGACGGCGACGATCGACTCGTCCGCGCCGCGCTGCGCTAAATCCCGTCCGCCCAAGATCCGCCGCGGCATTTTTTTTGGTTCGGGCGATGGATCTCTGTAACTTTTCGTGGACTGCCGCGTTCTTCGGGAGTCATCAGGAAATTCAATCCGCACCTTGCCATGAAATTCTCCACCATTTTCTTTCCCAACGCCTAGGGCCGCGAACGCCTGCCCTACGCTGCCTAAACTCCGCTCAGTCACACTCCCTGCTCCTTTCCACCCACCGATGAATTCCTTCAATCCTCCCGTCCTCTCCGGCAATACGATGCACGTCATCGACTACAAAGTTCACGGCGACGACATGCAGTTCGTCGAGATCGAGCTTGATCCCAACGAGGCCGTGGTCGCCGAGGCCGGCGGCATGATGTTCATGGACGAGGGTATCGCGATGGAGACGATCTTCGGCGACGGCTCTTCCCAGAATCGCGGCTTTATGGGCGCGTTGCTCGGCGCCGGCAAACGCCTTTTGACGGGCGAGTCGCTCTTCATGACGGTGTTTCAAAATCAGGGCGCCGGCAAACGTCGGGTCGCCTTCGGCGCGCCCTATCCCGGAAAAATCCTGCCCATCCCGCTGGCCTCGATCGGCGGGGAACTCATCGCCCAAAAGGACTCGTTTCTGTGTGCTGCAAAAGGCGTTTCCGTCAGCATCGCCTTCCAGAAAAAACTCGGTGCCGGCCTTTTTGGCGGCGAGGGCTTCATCATGCAACGGCTCCAAGGCGACGGCTGGGCCTTCATCCACGCCGGCGGCACGCTCTATGAGCGCACCCTCGCGCCCGGCGAAACCCTGCGCGTCGATACGGGCTGCATCGTCGCCTTCCAACCGTCGGTCGATTACGACATTCAAATGGTGGGCGGCATCAAGACGGCGTTCTTCGGCGGCGAAGGCCTCTTCTTCGCGACCTTGCGCGGTCCCGGCAAAATCTGGCTCCAGTCGCTGCCCTTCTCCCGTCTCGCGGGCCGAATCGTCGGCGCCGCCCGCGGCGGCCGCGAGGAAGGCTCCGCCCTCGGCGGCCTCGGCCGTCTCCTCGACGGCGACAACCGCTGAGGTCCAAACCGCCCCGAAAAGCAGGCCGGTCTTTATGACACGGACTGCCCAAAAAACTCTCGACGCTGTCTGAACGATCAGCAGTTTGACCGACGCATCAGGAAAGGAGCCGCCCTCAAAAGCGGTTTCAGCCAACCGGGCCGGGAGCGGCCACGGTGGATCGGGCGAGAGCCCGGATGTGCGTCACCCGCAAGGGCGACGAACCACAACGCTCCCGAAGACGAAACCGATCTGATGCCCAGATCGGTTTTTTGTTTTCATCCTGCGGCACGATCGTCTCCACGAAAACTCCGCCCATGAACCTCGAAGCAAAAATTCCCAGCATCCGCGCCTGTGCGGACAACCCGAACCATCACCTGTGGAACAACCACGGCACGTGGTTCCTGCACTACACGGTCTATCCCACGCCGTTCACCAAGGAGCGCATCCGCCGGTCCCTCGGCACCAAAGATGTCTTGGCGGCCCGTTCCCGGCGCGACCGTTGTTTCGAACAGCTCGCCCGCGACGCCGCCAAACTCGCGCAGCCCTCGCGCAAGCAGGCCGCCGCATGAGCCCGCACGTGCGCGTCATCCGTTTCGCCCGGACCGAGATCGCCGAAGTTTACCCGACCGGCGGTGAGATCATCGCCCGGGTTTACCTGAACGAGGCGGCGGCGCCCGTCGGCCTCGTTCTGCGCGCGGCGGGAGTTTGGTCCTATCGCTTGGTCGATGGGCCGTCGCCCGTCCTCGACGGCCGACTCACCCGCCAAGATCTCGAACGCCACGTCACCCTTTTTCACCTCGGCGAAGTCCCACGCGCCCCAGCCGCCAAGTGCGAGCCGGAGCGGCCGGAGTTCGCCGCGGCGATCTGACCGGAGGTTACGGAATCCGTAGGCGCTGACCGGGACGCAACGCGTTTTCGCCCCGGAGGACGTCGCGGTTGGCCTCATAGATATCCTGCCAACGATTGGGCGTTCCGTAGTAACGGGCGCTGATGCGGGTGAGCGAATCGCCTTCCTGCACGGTGTGAAACCGTTCGGCGGGAGCCGCCGCAATCGTGTCCGTGCCCACGGTGCGCACCGGCGCCGCCGGGAGGGACGTCGGAGCGCCCACGGTGCCGTTGATGATCCGCGCCGCGGAAGCAATCTGGTCGAGCGTGCCTTGGGCCTGCCGGAGGCGGGCTGCGATCGCCGCGTTTTCCTGCTGGAGTTGGGCCATCCGCGCCGTGCGCTCGCGCTCGTTCGCCGTGGACGTCTCCCTCAATCGCGCGTTCTCACTCCGCAAAGCGTTCAGCTCCCGCTGGGCGGCGCCCAGTTGCTCCGCCGCAGTCGCAAGTTGGCTCGCGCGTTGTTCCGCGTCGCGCCGGGCGGCGTCGGCCGACTGGCCGGTCTGCGTCAGCCGGGCCGCCAGTTCCCGCTGCTGAGCCAAGTCGCCCGAGAGCGACTCGACGCGGGCCTGTAATTCACGGCGCTCGGTCGAAAGTTTCTCATTGGCTCCCGTCAACTCGGCGACGCTCGCCGCCTGCTGTTCGCCGGCTTGATCGCTTTCCGCGAGCTTGCGCTTCACCTCGGCCGCTTCGGCCCGGAGTTTCGCCAGTTCTTCGGCGGAGGCCGCGAGCCGGGTGTTCTCGGTTCGCAACGTCGCGACCTGCGCCGTGACTTCCGCGAGCTTGGCGGTGGATTTCTCGTCGGCGGCAATCAGGGCCGCAAGCGTGGCCGACTGTTGGCCGGCCGCCTTGACCTCGGCTTCGTGCCGCGATTTCAGGTCGGCCAACTCCGCCCGGGCGCGCTCGGCCGTCGTCTGCGCCGCGGTGAGTTGCCCGGCGAGCGTCGCCCGTTCCCGGGTGAGCCGGTCATTGACGCCGGTGAGTTCCGCCACCGTGGCATTCTGCTGTTCAATGGCCTTTTCGCTCTCGTTAAATTTTGCCTGCAAGGCGGTGAGCGCCGCGCGGGCCTGCTCCGCCGCCGTCTGCGCCGCGGCGATTTGGCCCCGGTCGGAATCGGAACCTTGCTTGAACTGCGTGAGCCGGCGCTCGGATTCCGAGAGCTTGGAGAACATGTCGTCCACTTGACCGCGCAAGGTGTCGCGTTCCTGGCCGGCGGCGGCGGCGAGCTTGCGCGCTTCGGCGGTGGCGCGCTCGGCCGCGACTTTGTCTTCGGCCAACCGGGTGCCGGCCGCGGTCAGCTCGCGCACCCGGGCGTCGAGTTGGTCACGCTCGGTGCGCAGGACCGAATCGTCGCTGCTCTTCGCGGCAATCAACGCGCGATTCGCCTCGGTCAACGCGCGATTGGTCTCGCGGGCGGATTGGAGCTGCGTGGCGACGCTGGTGAGCTCTTTGGCGGCGGTCCCGCGCTCGGTCTCGAGGCGCGTCTCCAACTTGGTCACTTGGTCCTGCAGCGTCTGCATTTCCAACTGCATCGCGCGTCCGTCGGGAGCCGCCTTCGCCGCCGCTGCCTGGGCCGCCAACGCCGCGGCGACGGACTGTTTGGACACTTCAAGGTCTTTGACCAGCTCGTCGTTCTTGGCCGACAGGTCGGCGATGGTTCTGCCCGCCGCATCAAGTTGGGCGTTGAGTTTGTTCAACGCATCACGATCCACGCCGCCGGCCTGAGCCTCGTTGCGGGCGGTGGCCAACGCTTCCTTCACCGTCGCAAGCTCCGCCGCCGTCGCCGCGTGCCGCGCGTTGGCGCGTTCGGCCTCGGCCAGTCGGGTCTGCAGCTGTGCCATCGCCGCCCGATCCGCCTGCGCCGCCTGCACTGCGGCCAGCAATCGCTGGTTTTCAGTGGTGAGCGCCGTGTGGCTGGCAGTCTGGCTCGCGAGCTGGTCCCGCACGCTGGACAAATCGCGGGCCAGCCGGTCGCTCGCCGCCGTGGCCGCCGCGAGATCGGATTTAGCGTCGTCGGCGGCACGTTGGGCGGCAGCCAATGCCGTGGTCGCGGCGGCTACATTCGCCTCGGCCCGGTTGCCACTCGTGAGTCGATTCTCCAGCGCCGTCTTCTCGGCGGAGAGTTGGGTGACACGGGCCTGCGCGGCCGTGAGTTGCTGGGCCGCGGTCGCTTCGCGCGGGGCGGCGGCGGCCAACGCCGCTTTGGCCGCATCCAGTTCACGCGTGAGACGGGCGGTGCGCGCAGCCAGATCGGCGGCGGTTTCTTCGAGTTTTTTGCTCAGCGTTTCGGCTTCCGCGCGCGCGGTCCCAAGCGTGGCCTGCGTGGTCGCAAGCTCGGCGCGCAACCGGGTGATTTCCGCCGGATCCGCCGCAGGCACCGCCGGTGCGGCGCTCGCGGCCGCGAGACGTTGTTCAAGCGCCGTCTTTTCGGCCTCAAGTTGGGCGACGCGGTCTTGCGCGGCCGTGAGTTGTTCGGATCCGCCGGCGGCGGCCGGAGCGGCGGCTTTGGCGGCTTCCAGATCGCGCGCAAATCGCGCCGTGCGGGCGGCGAGCGTATCGCTGACTTCGTCGAGCTTTAGCCGGATCTGCTCGGTCTCAAGCCGGGCGGCCACGAGCTTGCTCTGCGTATCGGCCAAATCGCCCCGCACTTTGTTCAACTGCGCGGAATCGGCGGCCGGTGCCGCGGGCTGGGCGGAAAGTTCGGCGATCCGCTTTTCGAGTGCGGCTTTGGCGGTCGTGAGTTGTTCGACCCGGACTTGCGCCGCCGTCAGTTGAGGGGTGAGGTCAGGCCCCGCCGGTGGAGCGGGCTGGGCCGCGAGGCGTTGATTCTCCGCCGTGAGCTTGGCGTTGGCGGTGCGCAATTCTTCGACCGTGCGCGTGAGTTCGGCAAGTTTGCCCTCCGCTTCCGCCGGGGCCGCCGCCGGGGCCGCGCCTGCGGCCGGAGCGCCCATTTTGCTCAGTCGTTCCTGAGCCTGACGCAACTGGCGGCTGAGCGAGGTGAGCTCGACGGTCGAACGCTTCACCTCGTTGTTGAGACGCGCGTTGTCCTCCGTGAGAGAACGCAACCGGTTTTCCGGCGTGGCGCCCTCGGCCGAACCCGCCGAAGGAGCGGCTGCGGTCGACGTCTCGCGGGCTGATTTCAACTGCGCGGCAAGATCTGAGGCCTGGCGAAGCGCCGCGTCTTTCTCCGCGCGGACCGTCGCAGCGTCGCGCTGCAACTGGTCGACCTGCGCCCGCAGCGCGGCTTCAGCCGGAGCAGGCGCGGCCGCCTGCGCCGCTACCGCGAGACGCGAATTGAGCGCGGTTTTCTCCTCCTGCAGCGCAACTGCCGCCGCCGCGAGACGGGAGTTCTCCGCGAGGAGCCGGGTATTTTCCGCCTTGGCTTGGTCGGCGGCGGTTTGGGCGGCGGCCAGCCGGGATTGCAGCGCCGCCTGTGCCGTCGGATCGGGCCCGGATGGGCGCGCGGCCGCCGTTTTGGCGGCCGTTTCTGCGGCGGTCAGTGCCGCCGCCGCGCGCGCGGCTTCGGCGGTGGCGGCCGCCAGCCGTTGATCAAGCGCCTGACGCTCCGTCTGCGCGGTTTGGGTCGCGGCCACCAAGCGGGTGTTTTCCGCCAACAAGCGGGTATTCTCGGCGCGGGCAGTTTCGAGGGCCGCGACGAGCTGCGGATCGGGCCCGGTCGGAGCCGCGGGGCGAGTCGGCGCCGGAGCCGCCACCGCCGGCGCTGCGGTTGGAGTCGGCGCTGGTGACGCCGGGGCGGCGGGGGTCGACGCGAGAGCGGCGGCGTTGGGATCGAGCTGGGCGCGAAGAAAACTTGTGCGGGTCGTGGCGGCCGCGATCTGGGCCGGCGCCAATTGCCGCACGAGCAGATCACGGGCGGTGGGCTTCGCCCCGTTTTCCACGGCGAGCGAAAGCCAAGCGTAGGCTTCGACCGGGTCGGACTTCAAACCACCGCGGCCCTCCGCCAGCATGATGCCAAAATTATTCTGGGCCGGGCCAAAATTCTGGGCGGCGGCGGCGCGGTAAAGGGCGGCGGCGGCGGCTTGGTCGGAGGCGGAGCCCCGGCCATCCTCCAGCATGAGCGCGAGGTTGTAGCGGGCGCGGGAATAGCCCTGATCGCCGGCCGCGCGATACCACTTTTGGGCAGCCGTCTCGTCCTTGGCGACCCCGCGACCGAGTTCATAGGCGAGCGCAAGATTGTATTGGGCCTCGGGAACGCCGCGGTCGGCCGCTTGCCGAAACCAGAGGGCGGCCTCGAAGAAGTCGGCCTTCACGCCGAGCCCGTTGGCATACATGTTGCCCACGTTGAATTGGGCCGGCGCGAACCCGAGCTCGGCGGCGCGGAGATAGCGCTTGAACGCGGCGCCAAGGTCCGCCGGAAGGCCGCGACCGAGCTCGCTCATCATGCCGAGATTGAACAGCGCCGGAGCATGACCTTTGGCGGCGGCGAGCTCGTAAAGGCGGACGGCTTCGGCCAAATTTTGCGGCACCCCGGTGCCGTTGGCGAAGGCATTGGCGAGGGCGTTGAGGGCGTCGGGATCGCCGGCTTGGGCGCGGTCGCGGAGCGCGGCGGGATCGACCGCGACCGGAGCTTGGGCCCGGGAAACCGAAGGCGAAGGACCGAGCGAGAGCAACGCGGCGGCGAGCAACGCGCGCTGACGGGGCGATAGGAAAAATTCGCGGGGCTTCGGATCGGAAATAAGCACGAGAACTCTTAAGGAGGATTCCCCAGAGCGGAGCAAGACGGCGGTGGGAAAGAAATGCGTTGGGGAGCATCCACTCCGACGACCAACTCAGCCGCCGCGTAAAGCATAAGTTGCGACGCCCGTTGAGGGTTGGGCTCATTTTGCGGAGGCAGCACCACCGAAGCTTCTCCGCATCATAAAACAAAAGCTTGCCGGCCTCACGTGCTCATGCGCGCTCTCGCGGCCGATCCTCGCACCATGAAACTTCTCTTCCTTTACGGCCTTCCCGCCGCCGGCAAACTCACGGTCGCCCGCGAGATCGCCGCGCTCACCGGCTACCGTCTCTTCCACAATCACCTCACCGTGAATCTGGCCCTCGCCATTTATGACTTCGGCACGCCCGGGTTCTTGGCTCTCCGCGAACAGATCTGGTTCGCCGTTTTCCGCAGAGCCCTCGCCGATAATCTCCCCTGCCTCATTTTCACCTTCAATCCCGAGAGCTCCGTTCCCCAGCGTTTCATCGACGAACTCTTCTCAGAGGTCGTCGCGGCCGGCGGCGAAGTGATTCCCGTCGAACTCACGGCTGCCGAGTCCGTCATCGAAGCCCGTATGGCCAACGCCATCCGCGTCGAAAATGGTAAACTCACCGACCTCGCTCTATACCGGCGGCTTCGCGATGCCGGCGTCTTCTCCAGTCCCCTTATTCCCGCACCACGACTCCGCCTAGACACCTCCGTTCTGATGCCCGCCGCCGCCGCCGCTCGCATCGCCTCTATCTTGAGCTAAATCCGCAGCCGGCCGTCAAAAAGGGCCTTGAGCTTTCGACACTTTGGCACCGTCGACCAAGACCCGAGCTCCAAGCCCTCAACTTCCGGGTCGAAGTCGAAACGGTCGGCTGGCCGTCGGCCATGCCGACCGGGATGGGTTGACGGCTTCGTTTCGAGCCGGCGGCCGCGGACGCCCACGGCGGTGAGGACACCGGCAGATTCTATTTCCAATCCGCGCGGCTAACTGGGCCGACGCGGTCGGCATAGCAGCAAAACTTTGGCCTCACGGCCGTTTCGCTGACAGCCCGTTTCGCGCCTTGCCGCATCGAGGACATTCTCAAATTGTTCTCTCATGCGCCCCACCCCCCGCCGCCTGTTCTCCTTCGTCGTCGTCGCCGCCTTGCTCGCCGCCGCGCCGCTTTCCGCCGTTGCCTCCACCGCCGAGATGGCCACCGCGGCCAAGAACTTCCTCGCCGGCCTCGATCCCGCGCAGACCGCGAAAGCCGTCCTGCCGCTGAACGCGCCCGAACGCGAAAAATGGTTCTTCGTCCCGATCGCGCGCGACGGTGTGCCGCTCAAGGCGATGACCGCCCCGCAGCAGGAACTAGCCCGCGCGCTCCTTCGCTCCGGCCTCAGCCAACGCGGCGCCGCCCGTGCCGAGACCATCATCACCCTCGAAAACGTGCTCCGCGAAATCGAAAAGGACCCGGTCCGCCGCGATCCGTCGCTCTACTACGTCACGATCTTCGGCGATCCCTCGAAAACACCTTGGGGTTGGCGGTTTGAGGGCCATCATCTGTCGCTCAACTTCACCATTTTCGACGCCGAGCGCGTGGCCATCACGCCGTCCTTCTTCGGCACCAATCCCGCCGAGGTCCGCGCCGGCCCGATGCAGGGCACCCGCGTCCTCGCCGAGGAGGAAGACCTCGGCCTCGCGCTCGTAAACTCCCTCGACGCCGCCCAGCGCGCGGTCGCCGTCATCGCGGCCAAAGCCCCGAACGACATTCTCACAAGCAACAAAATCCGCGTTGAGCCCCTCACCCCCGCCGGCATCTCGGCCTCCGCCCTCACTGCGCCGCAGCGCGACCAACTCCGCGCCTTGCTCCAACTTTATTTCACCCGCTACCGCGCCGAAATCGCGGATCCGGCCCTCGCCGCCGCCACCGCTTCCAATCTCGAGGGCCTCACCTTCGCCTGGGCCGGCGTCCTCGACCGCAGCGCCGGGCACTATTACCGCATTCAGGGAAAAACCTTCGTGGTCGAATTCGACAACACCCAGAATCAGGCCAACCACGTCCACACGGTATGGCGCAATTTCGACGGTGACTTCGGCCGCGATCTGCTCCGCGAACATTACGCCCGCGACCACGCCAAGAAACCCTGATCGCCGGCCGCGCTCGCCGTTCATCCGCCCCCGCGCCCACCGGTCAAGGGCAGGTTGCCCAGGCCGCTTCGCCGAAAGCAGTCTTCCGCACCGATGAAAACTTATCTGACCTACGGGTTCTACATGTCGTTCGCGAGCGCGCTGCTCATCTTCGGGCTCTACTTTCTCGGGCTCCACGATAGCGCCGAGAAACTGGGCACCGCCCAGACCATCCAAACCGTCGTCGGCCTGATCATAGGTATCGGCTGCATCGCGCTCGGCACCAAGGCACGTCGCGCCGAAATCCCGGCTGAAGAAAACTTCGGTTACGGCTCCGCCCTCGGCGCCGGTTTCATGATCGTCCTGTTCGCGACGTTGTTCGGCGTGGGCTTCAATCTGCTCTACTCCACCGTGATCAATCCCGGCTTTACCGAGGTCATCCTCGAGGCCCAGACCGAAAAATTCGAAGCGGCCGGGATGAGCGCCGACGCCGCCGAAAAAGCGACCGCGATGGTGCGCAAGATGATGCATCCCGCCGTCCAATCGGCCATCGGCTTCGTCATGGGTTTGTTCTTCGGCACCCTGGTCTCGCTCGTCACCGCGGCGTTTCTCAAGCGGCCGGCTTCCGACGAGGTTGTCTCCGCCTGACTCTCTGGCTCTCAACGGGCGCCCGCCGGAGTGATCGGAGCGGCGTCAGAATGACGGCGTCACCCGCGCCGGCGCGCGCGGGGCCGGCGGTAATGCGATCTTCTGACCGGGCACCGGCACGATCTTCATTTCGCTGCCCTTGAAATCCTCGCCGGTCTTGAACTCGAACTCCTTCATCGCCTCGAGTTTGCCGAGTCGCTCCGCCACCGCCGGGGGCAACGCCTTGCGCTCCTCCGCCGTCGTGATGGGTCCGTCAAAGACCACCGCACCTTTGGCATCTTTTGCGACCAACGTCTTTTTCCCGTCTTTCGACGTGAGTTCCATGGAGCCTTGGTCGTCCGACAAAACCATGGTGCTGTTTGCGGTGTTCATGGTGATGATCCGCACGTCGGGGCCACCTTCCGACGACTTACCCGAACGTCGTCGCTCGTCGATGAGCGCCAAAATCCGGTCCATTTCTTGACGATTCCCACCCGAGGAATCGAACGACAGAGTCGGCAGCATTTCGATCCCGGTCCCCTTCGACGCCGACCGCGCCACTTCCCTCGACCCCAGCTTCACCTTGGCCGTCGCGGTCTTCCCGGCGCGCAGATAGGTGATCGTCACCTCGTCGCCCACTTTCTTCGTGCGCAGCAACACCCCGAGTTGCCGCGTATCCATCAGCAACTGGTCGTCGAACTTGAGCAAAATATCGTGCGCCTTGAACACCGCCGCCGGGCTGTCTGCCGAAGCCTGCTTGACCACGAGTCCCGTGCCCTCGGTCAATCCGAGCTGCGACGCCAAGGTCGCCGAGACGCTTTCCGTGACCACGCCGAGGAAGGGGACCAGCTCCTTTTCCACCGCCTTGCGCACTTCGCGAACCGTGATCCGGCGTTCTTCCTTGGGCGTGCCGCCGTCGTTGGTCTGGGCGAGCACCCGCAGGGCCGGAGCCTGCGCGCGGGCCACGGGCAACACCGCCACCATTCCGGTCAGCAACGCCACCGCACATCCGATCTTCGTTTTTGTTTTCATGCTTTGTTTTGAGAGATTGGGGAAAATTGCACCCGAAGGTTCATTGGAAACTCACCGGCACCACCCGCACTTCGTCGCGTGGCACGCTCCACTTCAGCGAGGCGTTGGTGCGGGGATTTTCCCAAGTGATCGTATCGACGTAGGATGAGCGCACCCGCCGCGCCTCGGTGCCGTCCGCGAGCGTGACCGGGCCTTCGTCCGCCGCCGCGTAGAGCACTTTCTCCGCCGCCACTGGCCGAAACGCCGCCACCTGCGCCGCCGCGAGGCCTTCGTCGGCCGGGGGTTCTTTGCGGCCCGCCAAGACCAACGCGATCGCGAGCGCCGCCGCCGCCGGCACCGCACTCCACCACCACGAAGGGCTGGGCCGCGGGGCGGGGGCGAGCTCACGGGCCACGCGGGCCTGCAATTCGGGCGCTGGCGCGGCGGGACGCAGCGCCTTCAGCTCGGCTTCAAGTTTCAACAGTTCGTCATCCATGGCAGTGAGTCGTGGCTAATTCTTTGCGCAGCGCACCGAGCGCGTAGCGGTAACGTGAAGCCGCCGTATTGGGCGAGATCTCCAACTGCGCCGCGATCTGGTCGAAGGTGAGCTCGCCCCAGATCTTGAGCACCAACACCTCCCGTTGTTCCTCGGACAATCGCGCCAATGCGGCCTCGATCGCGGCCCGCCGCTCCTCGCCTTCAACCGGTGCGACAAAACCCGGCTCCAAGCGGGCCCGGTCCGTTTCGGCCGATTCTTCGCGCAACGCCCGGCGCGATTCCCGTCGCGCGAGGTCATACGCCGCCCGGCGCACGGAGGTGACGAGCAACGCCATGGGCTCACCCGGCAAACCCCGCTGATGCCGCCAATACCGCACGAATGCCTCCTGCACCACATCCTCGGCATCGGCGAGCGAGCGCGTCCATTGCCGGGCGCAGAGCAATAGTCTCGGGCCGAAGCGCTCAAACCAACGGTGCCAGTGTTCATCTTTGGAAAAGTCCTCCATGCGGGGGTTGCGGTAATGTGCCTCTAAAGCGCCACGTTCGGACCCGTTTGTCTAATCCGGCAAAAAAAATCCACCCATCCCTGACGCCGGTAGGGTTCAGTAAAGGCAGCAACGTCGCAAAAGAATCCTCCCCACGAACCTACGGGGTGAATTTTCCGGCAACGATTCCACGCTCGCTCTCGTCAGGCCCCCGCCAACACGATTCGCTTAAACCACGCTTTTCTCCGGTAAACTTTCTTCATGTCGAACGCTCCTTCATCCTCCGGCCGTCGCTGGATTCTCTACACTTTGGTTGCCGGCGTTTTCGCCGGTGGCGTTTGGTATTTCGGAATCCGCAAGGTCGCCCCCACTCTATCCGCCGGCTCTCCTTGGCGCGGCAATTCCATGGCCCCGACCCCCGTTCGGGCCGTGCCCACCACCAAGCAGGACCTCGCGGTGCACCTTCGAGCCATCGGCACGGTCGCTCCGGTCAACACCGTCACCGTGCGCAGCCGCGTTGAAGGCCAACTGCTTCAGGTCGCGTTCACGGAAGGCCAGGAGGTCGTCGCCGGCCAGTTGCTCGCCGAGATCGACCCGACCCCCTACCGCCTCCGCCTCGCCCAGATGGAGGGCCAACTTCGCCAAAGCGAATCCCAAGCCCGGACCGCCCAGAGCGATCTCGAGCGTTTCAAACAGCTCCACGCCCAAACGTTGATTTCCTTGCAACAACTCGAAGGCCAACAGGCCCTCGTCTCCGAGCGCCTCGGCGTGCTCGCGGCCGAGCAGGCCCAGGTCGAAGACGCCCGCCGTCAGCTCGCCTACACCCGCATCGAGGCGCCCATCGCCGGTCGCCTTGGCCTGCGCCAGGTCGATGCCGGCAATCTCGTCCGTCCCGGTGAAGCCGGCGGACTCGTTGTGATTACCCAAACCCGCCCGATCTCCGTCATGTTCA
>CALSBN010000149.1:0-12694 GCA_943373185.1 Opitutus sp. GAS368
GAATTCGAACGCTTCCTTGAGCGGAAGGTGGAAAGGGATTTGCTGTGACAAAAGAAGTGAACGTGGGGAGCTGAATTTTATCATGCCGCTGCACATCATCACCCACCCGCTCGCCTCGCATATCATGACCCATTTGCGGGACGTAACGACAAAGCCTGCTACGTTTCGCACGCTCTGCTATCAATTGAGCCTCCTGCTCGCGATTGAAGCGACGGAGGATTTGCCGACCGAAGACAAAGCGATTCAAACGCCGCTTGAACCGATGACCGGACGCGTGCTCACGCATCAGCCCTTGGTCGTGGTGCCGATTCTGCGCGCGGGGCTGGGAATGGTGCAGCCGTTTTTGGACACTTTTCCCGACGTGAGCGTCGGCTACCTCGGGTTGGAACGGAACCATGAGACGGCGGTGGCGCGAAACTACTACTGCAAGCTGCCGCCGCTCGCGGGACGGCGGGTGTTTTTGGTCGACCCGATGTTGGCGACGGGAGGCAGCGCGGCGCAGGCGATCACGGTGGCGAAACAGCATGGCGCGGTGGGTCCTCAGCTGGTTTGTATCGTCGCGGCCCCCGAGGGCGTCGCAGAGATTGAAAAGCATCACCCCGGCACGGTGATCCATGTGGCCGCGCTTGATCGCGCGCTCAACGCCAAGAAATACATCCTGCCCGGCTTGGGCGATTTCGGCGACCGGCTTTACGGCACCTAAACTGCGGGACCCAGGAAAGCCGGGGCGAGGTCAGGGGCGGCGTTACGGGGTCTTGGCGTAGGCGGCGAACTGTTCGGCGAGGCGGGCGGATTTTTCGTCGCCGGTATGGAAGAGCAGGCGCCAGCGAAACGTGACGCTTCCGCCGGCCCGGATGATGAGTTCCCCGGCCTTGGGGTTGTTCTTTTGGGCAGGCTCGAAGTCGTGTTGGCCAAACGGATTGGCGGCGAACAGGCCGTAGTCGCGAACGTGCCACCACGTCGGGTGGCGGGGATTCTTCGGATGGTCGAACATCGCGATGCCGTAAGTGGTGCCGTTCTTTGGCGCGGAGTAGCTGACCCAAGTCGAACGCTTGCCCCAAGCCGCGCCGTCGGTGAGGCCGGCGTCGTTGACGATGCGGCCGACGCCATCGACTTTCTTTTTCGCGTGGATGTGGGGCGGAGTCAGCCATTGGGCGACGCGGAAGGCCATCGCTCCCTCCTTGGTGTCACCAAGGACAACGGGCTTGTCGGCGGGAGCGCGCAGGGTGACTTCGTAATCGATCTGGCGACCGGCCGGCACGGCGCTGAGATGCACGGTGGTCTCGTCGGTGCAGACGACCGCTCCGGTGGGCGCGACCCAACGGTTGCGCGCTTTGATGGTGGCCGTGGGGCCGACGGCGGCGGCGGTCACCGACTCGCTCACGATCGTTCCCTTGGTCGGACCCTCCAACCAAAAATCGACATCGTTGACGGCTCCGTGGGTGAACCAAAGGGAGCGGTGGTGCGGGTGATCGGTGGCCTCGCCTGCGGTGTCCTTTTTCATCGGAAAGTCGCGGTTGAGTTTCGTGCCGTCGGCCGCGAGCACGGGATAGAAGTAGGGGCGGGGCGCGCCGGTGAAGATGTATTCGGAAAAAAGTTGGCCTCCCAGTTCGACGCGTATGCGGTCGGGTTCCGAAATGACCTTGGCGGCGGGGAGCGCGGCGACGGCGTTGAACGTAAGACCGGCGAACACGAGAAGCAGGGCGGAGTATTTTCTCATAGAGCAGCCACGAAAGTCGGCTGGTGAGCGGGTGCAACGGCGAAGTGCACGGATCGTCGTGTGACAGATCCTTGCGGAAATTTTCGCCGCCCGGCTCGCAATGGAACTCTTTTCAGTTAAGGTGGGTCGTAGTTCCCGATGAAAACATTCCCCTGCCTCACCCTGGTTTTGCTCGGATTGGCGGCTCCCCTGGCGCTCAGCGCCGTCGAGACGGCCAAGGCCCCCGCCCGCACCGAAGTGATTTTCGACAAACCTGAGACCTTTACCGACGTGAAGGACGGCGACTTCGGCACGGACAAAGGTCGCGACGGTATTCTTGATGAGATCAAGACCTTCATCGTGGATCGGGCCGAGAAAGCTCTGCCTGCGGGTCATAAGTTGGTCGTCACGTTCGCGGATATCGATCTGGCCGGTGACTACGAGCCTTGGCGCGGCCCGCGGTTTTCCGACGTGCGGATTGTTAAGTCCATCTACGCGCCACGGTTTAAGTTTTCCTTCAAAGTCACCGACGCGGCGGGCAAGACGGTAAAGGAGGGGAACGAGGATATTCGCGACCTTGCCTTTGACATGCGGCTAACGATCGACCGGCAAGACCCGCTCCGCTTCGAGAAGGACATTTTGAAGGATTGGATCTCTTCGACTCTGCGCGCTCAAAAAGGGTAAGGCCGAGCCCCGACCGGCGCTCATATCGTTCGATCAACGATGGAGGCAGACGAAGCAAACACCGCCCGGGTCGACAAGTGGCTCTGGGCGGTTCGTGTTTTTAAGACCCGGCCGCTCGCCACGGATGCCTGCCGTGAAGGCAAAGTCTCGGTCGGGGAATTGGCTGCCAAGCCGGCGCGGATGGTGCGCCCGGGTGAAATTGTGACGGTGCGCCAAGGCGTGATGCAGCGCACGCTTCGGGTCGTTGCCGCGCCAGCGAGCCGCGTGGGCGCCGGCCGGCTGCCGGAATGTTACGTCGATCTGACCCCGCCGGAGGAATTTGCCCAAGCGCGAGAACAACGGGCCCAACAAGTGAATGCACGCGTCCCGGGCACCGGGCGCCCGACCAAGCGCGACCGTCGCCTGCAGGACCGTCTTTTGGGGTAGCGCCGGGCGCCGGTCGTGGCTTGATCGAGGGCGTAGCCTCGGAAAGCGGGGAGCACCACACTATGGACGTATTCTCCAAATTTGAGACCGAGCTTTTGGTCCGGCCTGACGATATCGATCTCTATCAACACGTTCATTCGACGCGTTACCTTGATTACGTGCTGGCCGCGCGATTCGACCAAATGGAGCGGTGTTATGGTATGTCGATGCAGGCGTTCTCGGCGCAAGGACTGGGCTGGTTTATGTCGGCTGCGGCGATTCAATACCGCCGGCCTTTGGGTTGGGGCGACCGCATGGTGGTGCGGACTTGGATCGAGAGCTTAACCGCAACGGGTTGCCGGGTGGCGTTCGAGATTGAAAAGCTGCCGACAGGAAAGCGGATCTGTGACGGACACTGTGATTACGTGTTGGTAACTTTGGCCACAGGTCGGGCAACGGACATACCAACCGAGATTCGGGCCAAATACTCCATTTAGCGGCGCGCGACCGCGCACTAAACCGGTCTCGGCCGGGGTTTTGCCGACGGGCGACGGATCGAAATTGTCCTTGCTATCTTTGTCGTGCCGGCCTTTCTGGCGTCTCAGTCGTTAGTGAAAGCGTTTTGGTGACAGGATCTGGTGAGTCGTAGGCTGGGCTAAGTTGCTCAAGTGATGATTTCGAAACCCGCAGTGGGAACGGACTGGCAGCGAGCGATGGAACTACGCAACATCATCATGAGTAACTCCAAACTATACGTTGGAAACCTGTCGTTCAAGACCACCGAAGACGAGCTCCGCTCGGCTTTCAGCCAATTCGGCACCGTGACCGACCTTTACGTCGCCATGGACAAGATGACCGGCCGCCCACGCGGTTTCGCGTTCGTCACCATGGGCACCCCAGAAGAGGCGAAGCTCGCCACCGAGAAGATGAACGGTCTCGATCTCGGCGGTCGTCAGCTCACCGTCAATGAAGCCCGTCCAAAAGAAGAGGGCGGCGGTCGCGGCTTCGGCGGCGGCGGCGGCGGTCGTGGCTTCGGCGGCGGCGGCGGCGGTCGTGGTTTCGGCGGCGGCGGCGGTGGCGGCGGTTACCGCGGCGATCGCGGCGGCGGCGGCGACCGTGGCGAGCGCCGTTACTAATCGTAACGCGGTCCGTTAAGGATCGATTATCAATTCGAGACGGAGTGCCTCCGGGCGCTCCGTCTTTTTCATTTCTTTACGGCTCACGAGCCGTCGAGCGTCAGCGAGTGAACAATGACTCTGCCTGCGCTCCTGTTCCTGGCGCAGTTTGCCAGATTCATTCACTCTCATGGCTTTTAAGGCTCTCAATCTCTCCGAGTCGGTCCTGCGCGGCGTCCAAGCCGCCGGTTATACCGATCCGACTCCTATCCAACTTCGCGCCATCCCCGTTGTCCTCGGCGGCGGCGATCTGATCGCTTCGGCTCAGACCGGCACCGGCAAAACGGCGGCTTTTGCCCTCCCCGTGCTCACGCGCCTCGGCGCGCACGGTCGGACCCGCGTCCTCGTCCTCGAACCTACCCGTGAACTCGCGGCGCAGGTCGAGACATCTTTCCGCAATTTTGCCCGCTTTACCGATATCCGCACCGTCGCGGTGTTCGGTGGCGTTGGCTACGGCGCCCAGCGCTCCGAATTGAAGCGTGGCGTCGACATCATCGTCGCGACGCCTGGCCGGCTCGTGGATTATCTCAAGACCGGAGAGATCAGTCTCCGCGACATCAACATTCTTATCCTCGACGAGGTCGACCGCATGCTGGACATGGGTTTTCTGCCGACCGTCAAGGATATCATCGCCCGGTGTCCGCGGGAGCGGCAGACGTTGTTTTTCTCCGCCACGGTGCCACCGGAGATCGCGGCCGTCGCGTCGTTTGCGCTGCGCAATCCCGCCAAAGTCGAGATCGGCGTGGCCCGTTCGGTCAACGAATCGGTCAATCACGCGCTCTACCCGGTCGCGCATGATCAGAAATTCGATTTGCTTGAGGCGTTGCTCGCCAAGACCGAGTTCGACAGCGTGATCGTGTTTTCCCGCACGAAACACGGTGCCGACAAGATCGCCCGCCGTCTCAAAGCCGGCAATCACGCGGTCGCGGTGTTGCACGCCAATCGGTCGCAAAACCAGCGCATCGAAGCCCTCGAAGGCTTCAAATCCGGCAAGTATGAAGTAATGGTCGCCACGGATATCGCCGCCCGCGGCATCGACGTCGCCGGGGTCTCACACGTCATCAATTACGATGTGCCGGAGAAGCCGGAAGATTACGTCCATCGCATCGGCCGCACCGGCCGGGCACAGGCGGTGGGCGACGCGATCACTTTGGTCACGCCGGAGAACGCGGCCGACATCCGCGACATTCAGCGCTTCATCGGGGCCAAGATTCCCGAGCTGAAGCTCGAGGGTTTCGTTTACGCCCCGATCATCGCCCGTCCCGAACAGCCCACTCAAAATCGCGGCTTTCGCGGCGGCGGTCAGCGTGGCGGCGGCTACGGCAGCGGCGGCCCGCGCCATGCACAAAGCGGTGGTGGCGGTCGCGGCCAAGGCCAAGGTGGTCGGGGCCAGGGCGGCGGACGCGGTCAAGGTAGCGGCCAGCCGCGGTCATCCGAAAGCGGTTGGAACCGTTTCGGTGCCAGCGGCGGCGGGGCATCCGGTGGCGGACGCGGATCGCGTTGAGGTTTGGCTTTACGGCGACAGATTTGGGGGCGGACTTTGCGTCCGCCCCTTTTTTATGCCCACGGTTGCCGACGTTGAAGTTCATCTCGCTGCTTTGCGGGCGTGCGTCCGCTGCCCGCGGATGCAGCGGCCGAGCGTCGTGGGCCGCGCAGTGGCGGGCCGGGTATTGCTCGTCGGGCAAGCGCCGGGTGACAAGGAGCCGAAGTTGGGCCGGCCGTTTGCCTGGACTGCGGGGAAGACGCTTTTCAAATGGTTTGCCGGCGCTCCGGGATGGTCGGAGGAGCAGGTTCGCGATCGCGTTTACTTTGCGGCGGTTTGCCGCTGTTTCCCGGGCAAGCGTCCGGAGGGAGGCGACCGGGTGCCGGCACCCGACGAGATCGCCCGGTGCGCCGAGTGGTTGGAGCGGGAGTTCGAGTTGCTCCGACCCGAGCTGGTGGTGCCGGTGGGGAAACTCGCGATCGCGCAGTTTCTCGGGGAGCGACCGCTCGTGGAAACCATCGGACAGGTTTTCCGGATCACCTATCGAGGGCACGCGGCGGACTGCATTCCTTTGCCGCATCCCTCGGGCGCTTCGACGTGGCACCGGATGGAGCCGGGGCGGACATTGCTCGACCGGGCGATGTGGCTCATAGCGGCACATCCGGCCTGCGGGCCTAAAAATTTCCGTGTCAACGACCGCGACGACGTTACAACTTCCCCGCAATGAACTGCCGTTTCCTCCGCCCTTGGATCCTTGCGACCGCGACTTTGTTTTTCGTGACCCCGGCGCTGCTCGCGCAGCGCGAGAAGATTCCCGCCGAGGATCTCGCCTACGTGGAGAAGACTTGGCCCGAGGCGAAGAAGACCAATACCGGGATTCGCTACGTGATTTTGCAGGCCGGCAGCGGAGCGCGCCCGAAGCCCGGCAACAACGTGGCGGTGCTTTACACCGGCAAGCTGCTTTCCGGGGTCACGTTCGATGAGAACTTGGACAAGGACAAACCGTTCATTTTCCGCGTGGGGCGCGATCAAGTCATCCAGGGCTGGGACCAGATTCTGCAACTGATGCGCGTCGGTGAAAAACGCATCGTGATCATCCCGCCCGAGCTGGCTTATGGAACCCGCGGTCAGCAGCCGAAGATCGGTCGCAATGCCACGTTGGTGTTCGTGGTCGAGCTCTTGGAAATCAAACCCGACTGACCGGGGGTTCGGTCGACGGGAAATCGGGGCTCACTTGAGCATCTCGGCGAGCAACGGTTTCATCGCGTCGGCCCAGAGTTGGTAACCGGCGGCGTTCGGGTGCAGCTGGTCGGGCATAATGGCGTGGGGAATTTTGCCATCCTGCCCGTAAAACACTTTCGCGATGTCGAGGAAGCGCACGTTCACACCGTCGTCGAGCTTGGCGAGATCGGCGTTGACGGCGTTGATCACCGCCGTGCGTTTCTCCGCATCCGCCACGGCGACCGCGGTCAGGTTGCCGTCGGCATCTTTGCGGGCGCCACGGGGGAAGATGGCGAGCAGGAGAACTTTGGTCGCGGGCATTTTGGCGCGGATCAGGCCGATGATTTTGGTGTTGGCGGCGGTGATCTCCGCGGCGGTGTCGTTGGCGGAATTGTTGGTGCCGATCATCAGGACGGTAACCTTGGGGGTGAGCCCTTCGAGTTCGCCGTTTTCAATCCGCCAAATGACGTGCTGCGTGCGGTCGCCGCCGATACCGAAATTGGCCGGTTGGAATTTTCCGTAGTAGTGCTCCCAGATGTGCGGTGCTTTGGTCCAACCGGCCGTGATGGAATCGCCGATGAAGAGCACGCCGACCGGGCCGGCTTTGCCGCGGGCCAAAAACGATTCGTGGGCTTTGCGGAAAGCGCCGGTGGTGTCCTTTTTCTCGATCGCGGACGACGGGTCGGCTTTGGGGGGAGTTGTGGCCGGGGTGGGAGCGGTTTGGGCGGCGGCAAAAGGAAGCAGCGCGGCACAGAGCAACGATGACAGCAGGGGGCGGAGGTTTTTCATGGGAGTGATCGGAGTTGAGGTTACCGCCGAAGCGGCGTCGAGCCCGCTCTGCCGCGTTGGGCGCGGAGATTGTCTACGGTGTAGAGCACCAGACCGGCCCATATGACCGCGAATGCCAGCAGCCGGTCGCGGGCGAACGGCTCATGGAAGACCGCAAGGCCCAAAATGAATTGCACGGAGGGCGCGATGTATTGGAGCAGGCCCAAGGTGGTCAGACGGATGCGGCGCGCACCAAAGGCAAAGAGCAACAAGGGGATCGCCGTCACCACGCCGGTGCTGAGCACCAGGGCTTGAATGGCGACGCTGGCATGGCCGAGGGCGCCGCCGTTTTTGAATTCGTGCCACACCAAAAATGCGGCGGCGGCCGGCGCGAGCAACGTGGTCTCGACGGCCAGGCCGGTGAGCGGGCCAAGTGGAGAGCGTTTGCGCAGCAACCCGTAGCCGCCGAAGGTGACGGCGAGCGCCAGCGCGATCCACGGGAGGCGGCCGACCTGCCAGACCTGGATCGCGACGCCGATAACGGCGAAGCCGATTGCGACAACTTGGGCCGGCCGCAGCTGCTCATGAAGCACCCAACGGCCGAGAGCGACGTTGAACAGCGGCACGAGGAAGTAACCCAGACTGCACTCGATGACATGGCCGTGGTTCACACCCCAGACGTAGACCAACCAGTTCCCGGTGAGCAGGAGGCTGCTCAACAGGTTGATCGCCAGACTTCGGCCGGGAACGAGTGCCGCCCGAACTTCGGCGAACCCGCTCCGCCACCATAGGGCGGCCGCGACGAAGACCAGCGACCAGACGAGCCGGTGTGCGACCAACTCGGTCGCGGGGACCGAAGCCAGTTGATGCCAATAGAGCGGGACCAGACCCCAAGTGAGATAGCACAACGCAGCGGCCAGCGCACCGCGCGTGGCCTCGGCAGGACTTGGGGCCGGCTTCATCCGACGTTGGCCCGGCGCCGAACCGAGTGGACCTGTTCGGAAAAAGCCAAGCGCACGCCTCCGTGCATCACTTTTTCTTGGGCTCGGGGAAGTTGAACTTCACTTTAAATTCTTCAAACGCCTGCGTGCGGGCGAGGTCAGCGGCGACGCCTTTGGCGGTTAACTCGGCGGCGCGCTTTTCGATCCAGCGTTGGCGGAAGCTCTCTTCGAGTTCGGCGGCGATGGCCGGATTTTCCTTGGGCTTTGGGTTTTTGCGCGAACCCAGGCAACCGGCAGTCAGGTGGAGGCAGATAAAGGCGAACAGGAGCGATAAAGGACGGATCATGATAGTTTCAGCGTTTTTCCAACGTGGTTCAGGGCGAATTGGACCGCGAGGGAATCTTTTTGGTTTCGTGTGGCGAGGAATTCGTTTTTGTAGCGGGAATGAGTGAGGAGACGCCCCCGCTAAAACTGAAGCCGCGTTTACCTGCGGCTGCGGCCGATGGAGCCGTAGTGCCGCCGGTGGCGTCCGCGACCAACGCATCGAGCCCCGCGGCGGACGCGCCGCGCCTGCGACTCAAGCCCAAGCTCGCATCCGAGCCCGCAGCGAACCCGGTGGCATCCGCTCCCGCTGCGATCCCCGCCAGTCCCAGTGCACCAACGCCGCCGGCGGCTCCGCTGGTCGACTCCGGAGAAGCAATCCCTGTCATCAAGCTCCGCCCGCGAACGGTTCCGGTCGCAGCGCCGGAGACTACGCCGCCCGCCGCCCAGGAACTGATCGCAGATTCCGACGCGTTGCCTCCGCCTCCGCCGCCGTCGTTTCCGGCGGGTGTCGGCGCCGCGGCGGTGAACGACGGCGAGGTGCCAAAGTTTAAGCTGAAGCCGAAATCCTCCGAGGCGGCTACCTTACCGCCCCAACCCGAGCCGGGAATGCCTGCAGCGGAAACGGCGGGATCAATGCCGAAGTCGGCACCTCCGTTCCCGGTTATGGCGCCGTCACCCGGTGCCGGTCCACGCCCGCCGGTTCCCATTCATATCCGGTCTCCCCAGACCGATGTCGCCAGCGACGAGGCCGCGGCGGCCGAGATTATCATTGCTCCCCCGCGCCGACGGAAAAAGAGCGGGCTCGGTGCGTTGATCGGCGGTTTGGTGCTGCTTGGTTTGGCAGGCGGCGGTGGATATTTGACGTTTCAGCATTTTAGCGAAGAGCCACCGCCGCCACCGCCGAAGCCGAAACCAAAGGTCGTCGTCAAAGGCCCCACGCCCACGACGGCAGAGAAGACCGCCGGCCCTACACCCTCGGAAACGTTGAACGCACTCGCCGCCGCACCGGGCAAACTCATCGAGAGCGCGCAAGAAGCCGTGGCGGGTCGCCGCGGAAACGAGCAGGCGAGAGTCGATGCGATTATGGACGGACGCGATCCCTCCGGCGCGCGCGCCTTGGGCACGCCCTTACCGGGTGAGTTGGGCGGCCGACCGGCCCCCGCGGCCCCTGCGGCCCCGGCGTTGGGCCGGGTTTCTTCATCGGCCGCGATTGCACCGGGAGTGAGCGTGACGACCGAGATCCAGGCCAGCAAAGAGGCGAGTGCGGCTTTTCGCTCCTTCGTGACCGACGCGAAAGTCACCGGCGTGTATCAGGGCTCACCTCCGCGCGCCTTCATCAACGGGCGGCTCATCCGAGTGGGGCAGATGCTTGATGAAGGTTTGGCTATTTCGTTTGAAGGCATCGATGCCGAGAATCGGATGCTGAACTTCGTGGATCGCACCGGAGCGAAAGTTTCCAAGCGATACTGATCAGGAATGCGCGCGACGGGCGTTCAACGGGCCTGCACTGCGTCTCGGATGCCCCGCAGCAAAACCGGGTCGGTCGCGATGCCCACGACTCCGTTCACGACGAACTGGATGCCGATGCATAGAATCAAAAACCCCATGACTTTTGAGAGTGCGTTCATGCCGTTGCTCCCGATCACCAACACGACGCGCTCGGAAAGCCGGAGGGTGCAGTAGGTGATCGCGGCCACGATCAGAATGCCGAGGATGATCGCGACGTAGTCGAGCCAACTGGTCGCGAGCGAGGTAAAGCCGATGGTGACGGCGATCGCACCCGGGCCGCTGAGCATCGGCATCGCGAGCGGGGAAAACGAGACGTCGCGCTTCGCACGTGCGGCCTGTTGGGCGGCATCGTCGGCGAAGACCTCGCGGGGCGCCGCCATCAACATGGTCGAGCCGATGCCGGCGACGAGCAGCCCGCCCGCGATCCGCAGGCCCGGGATCGAGATGCCGAAAAACCCCATGATGAACGTGCCGCCGATCAGGAAGCTCACGAGGATCGCGACCATGTAAATGCACGCCATGCGCAGTTGCTGCAGACGGCGCTCGCGCGTGTCGCCCTCGGTGATGGCGAGGAACGTCGGCGCGGAGGCCAGCGGATTGATCAAGGGAATCAACGCGATGATCGTGCCGAGAATGAGTTCCCAGAAGTGACTGACGGTGGGCATGGGAAAAACGATGACGCGGCGCGGGGTAGCGCGCAATCTCGCGCCGTCAGGGATGCTCCTTGTGAGCAGGCGCAGCGTGGCTCACCAAGTGTCCACCGGGCCTTTCGGCACGGGGATCGACTCGCGGGCGAAGACGGCGGCGTCGGCGGGATCGCGCATGAACGACGCGACCATCGGTGCGGGAGAATACTTCGGCAGCGACTCGCCGTTTACGTCACAAAAGGGCGCCCGCCACGTGATGTATTCGGCGAGCGCGGCCTCGAAATCTGCGCGAGAGGCGATTGAAACGATGCGCTGCTTGAACAGTTTTGAAGGCCCGAAGCGCTTCGCATACCACGGGGCGACTTTGCGAAAAAGCCGCGCGCCATGGTCCTCGCCGTAAAACTCGATGTAGCGTTCGAAATGGCGTCGCAGCACCCGGATCCGCTCGGCAAACGTCGCCTCGGGCAAGAGTTCGCCGGTGCGCAACAGATGTTCGGTGCGTCGGAAAATCCACGGATCGTAGAACGCGCCGCGGCCGATGCTCACCCCGGTGCAGCCCGTTTCGGCAAACATGTGTTGGGCGGCTTCGGGCGTCGTCACGTCGCCGTTGCCGATGACGGGAATGCCTTTGACGGCCTCCACCACGCTGCGAATACCCGCGAGATTGACCGTGCCGGAAAAGCCCTGTGCCCGGGTGCGGCCGTGGACGAAGATCGCGGCGACCCCCACGTCTTCGAGCACGCGCGCGAGGTCGGGCGCGGTGAGATTGTCGTCATCCCAGCCGAGGCGCATCTTGGCCGTGACGGGGATCTTCACGGCGGCAATCATGCCGCGGACGAGCGACGCGGTCTTGTCGAGCTCGGTCATCATGGCGGAACCGCCGCCGATGTTGACGACCTTCTTCACGGGGCAGCCCATGTTGATGTCGACCGACTGGGCTCCGAGTTCTTGGCAGATCACGGCCGCGTCGCGCATCTCCTCGGGCACGCTCCCGAAAAGTTGAATCGCCAGCGGGCGGTCTTCGGGCGACGAGGCGACGAGTTGGAGGGCGACGCGGTTGCGCTCGATCAGTGAGCGGGCGTTGACCAAATCGGTGGTGGCCCAGCCGAGTCCGCCGAGTTCACGCACGGTGAGCCGCATGGGCAGGTTGGTATAACCCGCGAGTGGCGAGAGAAACAGATTCGACGAAAGCTCGTAAGGCCCGATACGCATGGACGGTCCCGAACGTGGTTAGCTGTCGTTAACCCGGCAACCCTCAAGCCAGTGTCACACGATAGATGACGCGAACCGGGCGAGGTCCGCGCCCGTTTTGTCGGCGGCCGACCCTTGGTGAAAAAGCAATGTGCGATCGGCGTCCGGCGTGCGCCGGTGAACGGCCGGGGGATGCTACTTTTTCGTACCGGTGTTCTGCCGTGGGGGCGGGTTGCCCGATTTGGCGCCTTCGGCGGCGACCTCATTGCGGAGCTGGTGCAGCGTGGCGGTCATGGCTTTCACGCGGTCGGGGTGGAGGCTGGCGACGTTTTGTTTTTCACCGAGATCGTTCGAGAGGTTGTAGAGTTCAATCTGCCCAAGCGCCTCGTCGGCCAAAAGTTTCCACGGGCCGTCGCGGAGTGCGAGCGTCTGCGGGCGGTTGAGGGCGAAGTCATAGCGCCAGAAGAGTGGGTGCGGCCGGGTGAGCGGTTGGCCGGTGAAGAGGGGCAGCAAGCTCGTGCCGTCAAGGGCGCGGTCGGCAGGAGCGGGAATCCCGGCGAGCGCGCAGGCGGTCGGGAGAAAATCGAGGCCACAAATCGGCTCCGCACTCGTGGTGCCGGGCATGGCATGGCCGGGCCAGCGGATGA
>CALSBN010000150.1:0-12527 GCA_943373185.1 Opitutus sp. GAS368
ATGGCTGCCATCGTCGCCGAGTCCGTCGACCGGCTCGAAAGCCTCCTCAAGCAACACGACGCCCGCGTGCACTTTCCCGCCGGTTGGCCGGCGGCGGTCGGCCACACGCCTTGGGTCATTGAGGTGTGGGTCAACTTTATCAGCAACGCCGCGAAATACGGCGGCCCCTCCCCCCAGATCACCTTGGGCGGCGAACCCGGGGCCTCGGGACATACCTCCCGTTTCTGGGTGCAAGACCACGGTCCCGGCCTTGATCCCGCCGCCCAGGCCCAAATGTTCGTGCCGTTCACCCGCATCTCCACCGTCCGGGCCAAAGGCCACGGCCTCGGGCTCTCCATCGTGCGGCGCATCGTCGAGAAATTGGGCGGCACGGTTGGCATCGAAAGCCAGCCCGGAGCCGGGGCCCGCTTCTGGTTCGAACTGCCGGTGGCACCCGCCGCCGAACCACCCAAAACTTCCGCGCCCCCCATGCTCTTCATGCCATGAAAATCCTAATCATCGAAGACGAGCCAGCGATCCGTGATACACTTAGCGATATGCTGGAACTCAACGGCTATACCGTCTTGGTAGCCGACGACGGCCCGGCCGGATTGAAGCTCATCGAGCAGGCCCCCGACCTCGTCCTCTGCGATATCGGATTGCCCGGTATGGACGGCTTTCAGGTGCTCACCGCGGTCCGCGCCCTGCCGGCCGGACGCGACATGCCTTTTGTCTTCCTCACCGCCCGGGCCGACCGGAGCGACCAACGCCACGGCATGGCTCTCGGTGCCGATGACTACATCACCAAGCCTTTTTCTGAGCGCGAGATTCTCGATGCTATCGAGGCGCGCGTCCGTCGCCAGCAGCCTCTGCGAGAGCGCCTCGCCCAATTGCTCGACGGACGTCGCGCAGAACTCGACGCCGAATGGTCTCACGAGCTAATGACCCCGCTAAACGGCGTGTTGGGCGGCCTCGACTTGATCGAGGAGGAAGCGGGCTCCATCGAACCCTCCGAACTCAAGGAACTCCTCAAGCTGATCCGCGCCGGAGCCGAGCGCCAACTCGCGCTTTCCCGCAAGCTCGTGCTTTACTTCGAACTTGAGCGGCTCCGCGCCGCGCCTTCGCCCAAGCCCTACCGCAGTCAGGCTGCGGATGCCTTGGCGACCGGCGTGCAACGCGCCGCCCAAGCCGAGCACCGGGCGGCCGATGTCCATGTGCAGGCCTCGGCGGCCTTCGTGCCCCTAAACGCGTCCCATCTTGCCGCTGTCGTCGAGGAACTGGTGGTCAACGCCCTCCGCTTTTCCAAAGCCGGCCAACCGGTCGCCGTTGTCGGCAGCGTGAGCGGCAGCCGCTATATCATTGAAGTCACCGACCAAGGCCCGGGCATGACCGCCGAACAACTGGCGCGCGTCGCCGCTTTCACCCAGTTCGACCGCCCGCGCCATAATCAGCAGGGCCTCGGACTCGGACTCGCGATCGCGCGCGCCGCAGCCGAGATTGCCGGCGGCACGCTTAACCTTCAACCGGGGCCCGGAGCGGTGGGCCTGCAGGCCGTCCTTGACCTGCCGCTCGCGTGAACACGCCTCAAAAACGGATCCGCGAAATCCGCGCCTTGTTTGGAAAATCGGCCAATGAAGCAAGTTGGCGCGTGGGCGGATCGTAGACCAAAATACCGATATCCGTGGCCAAGATCACGTAAGCGTCATCCGCACCATCGGCCGGTAGGTCGCCCCAGGCGGCATCGCGCCGGCAGATCAGCACGCCAACGGGCATCGCGAGCCGGATGTCCTTCTCACGCAGGGCTCCCAGCGAAGTCCCGACCGCGAGCAGGCGCGAGAAAACCACGCCGTCGTAGGCTTGCGCCCGGGCTTCGAGCAACTCCAAGCCGACGGACTTGCACGCAGTCTCCAGCCATCCGGCAAGATTCCCCAGGGAGTCGACCTTAAGCAGCGCATAGTCTACATCGCTCGCCTCAAAATTGTCGGAGGCCTTGACCCCGCCCTTGAAAAGTTCGCGCAACAGGCGCAACGAGCTGATCTCTTTCACCGTCCCACCGTCGCGCACCAGCGTTGGCACGGGAAAGGCGGGCAACGTGAAATTTGCCTGCGCCGCCCCGAGTCCGCCCGCACCGGGGAGCAGCAACAAGAGCACGATTCGTTTCAACCCCGAGATCAAAAGAAGACCTCCTCGATGGTGTCGCGATTGGGGAATTCGCGGAGCGGGACCATAATGCCGCCCTGTGGCTCCAGCACAAACAGGCCTTGGCTCGTGCCGACGATCACGACTGCATGCGCTCCCCCGGCGCGAATGCCGGCAAACGGGTATTGGTAAGAAACCGTGGCCCAGCCGATGCACAGCGACCCGCGCAATTCCCCGGCCCGCAGCGCCAGCAGGTCGGCGAACGCCACGAAACCGTTCGCATAGTTGTCGCAATCCCAGACCTGATACTCGAATTGCATTTTGAGCGGCTTTTGCGCCGCCCTAAACCAACGGTTGAAGGCAACCAACCACGGATGGACCGGGCGCAAGAACTGCGACCGCAAGCTGTTGATTCTCGGCGGCGTGTCCGTGAGCTTCGCGAACTCAGCCTTGATGTCGTCAACCGTCCAGACCGACACGTCGCGGTTGCCTTCCCACGGCGGCGGCACCGGCAAGGTCACCAAAGCGCTCCGTGCGATCGCGGCGAAATCCGGCACGATCTTGCCATCCCGGGCGACTCCCGCCTGCGCCCGCGTATCCGACGGCGTAGAAACCCCCGCGCCGGCCAGCAGCAAGCCGAGGCCGAGCCTCCGCCTCCAGCCGACGGGCAGCCACGGGTCTCGCGGGCGAAATGAGAAAAGATTCACGTTGGAAATGGCCTACAGAAGACCACGTTGGAGCCGAACTTAAGCAAGGAAACGTCAAGTTCACCTTGGTTTACTTTTTTCTCAGTCATTTCCCATTCTTCGACTCCTAAATTGGGTGCAACAGGTCTTTCTTTGATGCGCGTCAAATTTTTCAACAGCGTGCCTGCACGATTGGCCGGCCTGATCTTACTACTAAGCGGGGCCACGCTCTCGGTCTTAACCGAGCTCAACCGCCGCTTGGTCGAGCGCATTTTGCTGGACCAAGCGCAGGTGCAGGCAGCCGCATCGACCGCAGCCGTCGTCGACGGGCTCGACGGGGTCACCGGTTCGGTCGAGCGTCTAGCCAAGTTTATTGCCCGGAATCTGGATGGCCGAATGGTTTCCGCGGCCTACATCGAGCAGACCGCACGCGACGTCATCTTGGACAATCCCAACATCTACGGCTGCAGTCTCGCCTTCGAACCCGTCGCCCTCGCCGCAGGCCAGGCCCGCCTCGGCGTTTACGTGCATCGCTCGGCGACCCCGAGCCGTTTCGTCACCCGCGACCTCGCGGCTCCGGAGCAAGCCTACTGGACTCGTGACGACTACCGCGCGGTTCTCGAGCGCGCGCAAACTGTGTGGAGCGAGCCCTATTTCGACCGAGGGGGCACGGATCGCAACGTGGTGCGGATATCGACACCGGTGTTCCATACCATTGGCGACACGCGGCAACCCGCCGGCGTAGTCTCGGCCATCATCGATTTGGATTGGCTGCGCCGTCTCGCCAACGTCCAGGAGTTTGCCGACTCCAGTTACACCATTATTTTCTCCCGCACGGGCCGCATCGTCATCCACCCGAAGCCCACCTACATCATCGCCGAGACCGTCGAAACTCTCGCCGAAAAGGACAACACGCCCGAGCTGGTCAAAATTCAGCAAGCCGTCGCGGCCAAACGCCAGGGCTCTCTCCGCTACACCGAGACCAGCCCCGCCCGTGTGGTCTACGCCAACTACCGGCCCGCGAAAGTCGCCGGCTGGGGGGTCATCGTGGGTTATGACGAATCTGAGTTTCTGAAATCGCAGCAGGCGTTTCGCCGGATCACCGCCATTTTTCTCGGCTCGCTGCTGCTGGTGCTCGGCGGAGTGGTGATTGTCACCACGCAGGTAATCCTTCGGCCGCTCGGCACTCTCGCGGTGGCGGCGGACGAGATTGGCCGCGAGAATCTCGATTGCGAAGTCCCGGCGTCCCGGCGCGAAGACGAGGTCGGCCGGCTTGCGCGGGCCTTTGCCGGCATGCGCGACGCACTCAAGGCTCAGCGGCTTGAGCGCCGTTGGGCCGCGCAATCGCTCGAACACCAACTGCGATACAACCAACTCATCATCGATTCCATCGGCGAACTCGTCTTCGTGCTGACCAAAGCGCTAAACGTTTCCCGGGTAAATCCCGCCGTCATCAAAAGCACGGGCCATGAGGAGGTCGAACTGATCAAGAGCGCACTTGGCCGTTGGGTGCGGCTAGCTCCCGCTCCCGGCCAGCCCGCCGCCTCGGCTTCCGATGTTTTGCTCGGCGCCCTCCGGAATGGCCGGAGCTTGCACGATCTTCCCGCCCTGCTCCTCCGCAAGGACGGCACAGAATCCCCGGCTCTTCTCACCCTGATGCCGCTACGCGACAACAACCGCGTCGTCGGGGGCGTGGTCACGCTGCGCCTGGCTCCACCGATTACCACGTGAGACTCTCCGCATCTTTAACCAAGTCCCGCCCCCCGTGGCATCTCCTCTCATGACCCAGCACATCCTGACCCTCGATGATGAACCGGAAATTCGCGAAATGCTGCGGGAAGTTCTGACATCGGTCGGCTACCGTGTTTCAGGCGCCAGCACTGCTCAGGAGGCACTTGACCTTATCCGTCGCGATCCGCCGCAACTTGTGATCACGGACCTACAACTGGAGGAAACCGACGGCTTCGACGTTATCGAGCAGGTCAAGGCGCTTGTGCCCGAAACGCCCGTAATCCTGCTCACCGGCGTGCTCTTCGACCATGCGGTCATTCACAGCCAAATCGGCAGCAAGATCGCGGCCTATGTGGGAAAAAACGAATCCCTTGAGCGCATCGTCCAAGAGGTTCGCACCCACCTCGGCACGTAAGCCGAAATTGAACCGCGCCTGCGCTCCGGGTTCAGCCGCCGGCCCGAATCGAAGCCCTGCCGGGGACAGGGACGCGTTGAAACAAAAGAGGCCGGATCGTTTCCGATCCGGCCCAGTAAACTCAGATCTGGATGAGATCAGGTCTTGCCCAAAATTTTCGCCATCTCACCGAGAAACAGATCGATCTCTTCTTTGGTGCCGATGCTGACGCGCGCCCAATCGCCATACGCACCCTCCGGCACGCCGCTCTCACGCGAGCCGCTGATCAAGATGCTTTTGCTTTTCATCTTCGCGAGCAGATCCTTGTCCTTCATGCCGGAGCGGAAGTAGATGAACGCGCCTTGCGGGCTGGCATATTTGATCCCGAGCTTGTCGAGTTCCTTGCAGGCGTAATCGCGGATTTCCTTATACTTCGCCCGGTTCGCTTCGAGGTGGGCTTTGTCCTTGAGCGACTCCTGAGCCGCGATGGCCGCCAAGTAGCTCGGGCCGCCGGCGTAGAACATCTTCAGTTTTGCCAGCACTTCAGGATGGGCGACGCCGTAGCCGACCCGGAGTCCGGCGAGAGCATAGCCTTTCGAGAAGGTTCTCGAGATGATCAGGTTCTTCCGCATCTTGACAAGCGAGGCCATCGTGTTGGCTGCCAGTCCGGTGTCGGCGAGTTCGAGATATGCTTCATCAACGAATACGAGAATCCTCTCAGGCACCGACATCACAAACTTCCGAAGCTCAGCCGGGTCGGCCAACACACCGGTGGGGTTGTTCGGATTGCAGATGTAAACAATCACGGTCTTGTCGTCGATCGCGGCGCCGAGCGCTTTGAAGTCGTAGCCCATCTTGGGGCTGAGCGGGGCGAATTTGATGTCGCCGCCGTGCTCGACGAACGCGCGCGTAAGCTGGGTGTAGCCCATCGCGCTCGTCACCACGTTGGCACCGGGCTTGGCGTAGGCCCACGCAGTCATCATGAGCACCGGACCGGACCCGGGCGTAGGAAGGATATAGTCTTCCTTCACGCCCTCTTTCGCGGCGCACATAGCGACGAGATCGGCGACGTCGTTATAGTTGTAGTAATTGCCGGATTCGATCGTGGCTTTGAGCCGCTCAACCGCTTTCGGCGAAAAACCAAAGGCGTTTTCATTGCTGCCGATGCGGACAACACCGTCGTTGATAGTGGGCTTGCCAGCACCGAAAGCCGGAGAACAAGAGAGCGCGAGCGCAAGCGCGGACGTCAGCAGGAGTGACGAACGGGAGAAAGGAACGGAGTGATTCATAGGGTGGAACACGGATGTGAGTTTAATTGAGGGAGACTGATTTAACTGGGAGGCAGGAAATGGGTCCCACGGCCGGGACCCATGCGATGGAAAAGATGCGGCGAATCAGAACTTGGCGTTGATCGTGAACACGACATTGCGGCCGTAGTCGGGGATCAGATTGCCGTTGAAACTTCCGGTGTAGGTGTTGGCGCGCCAGATGACCTCATCGAATACGTTTTGCACGAGCACCGAGGCGGAAAAATTCTCCAGTTTAGAGCCCTTTGGTCCGTTGATGGTCAGACCGGCGTTAAAGCTCGTCCAACTTGGAATCTCTTCGGTGTTGAGGACGTTCACGAAAACGGAGTCGTAGAACTCGCCGCCGAAACTCGCGTCGAAATTTTTCCAAGTATAGACCAAGTCGCCTTTAAGGGTGAACTCAGGGGTGTTGCCCTGGGTCTTGCCCTTCTGGAGCTCAAAGGACTGCACGTATTGGGCCCGCGTCGGATCGGTTGAGCCCGGGAGATAGTTCGGATTTGGAATCGGCCGATACAACTTGGCGCGCGGATCGGTCGCCGAGGTATGGAAGGCCGAGTAAGTCGTAAGCAAGTCGGCCGTGAACTCGGATTTCTGGAGCGCGAACGAGCCGTTGGCACGGAGACCCTTCACGGGCGTGCGCCAATCGAAGCTCAATTCCGCGCCGGAGGAATCGATGCCGCCGACGTTGCGGAACTGGGTCACACCGGTCACACCGCCGAGACCACGGGCGAGAAGCTCTTCGGTGGTGAAGGCCACCGAGAGAATCCGGTTCGAATACTTGTTGATGAAAACCGCCAAACTTGCGCCGAACGATTTGCCGGAGTAGCGCACGCCAACGTCGTAGTTCTTTGCGGTCTCGGGCTTCAGGCTCTCGTTGAAGTCGATGTTGACGATCACGTCGTTATTCGGTGCGGCGAAGCTCTCGGCATAATTCGCGAACAGTTCGAACTCGGGATTGAGTTTGTAGCCGACGCCGACCTGCGGCTGGAAGTTATCCTTGTAGGTGACGGTGCGGGTCGTGCGCTGGCGTCCGAGTGGCACCCAGAAATTCTGGGTGTAGAGAATACCGTTCGCCTTCTTTTTCACATTCAAGGAGCGCGCCGCGAGCGACAGGGTGAGACGGTTGTCGAAGAACTTCATCGAGTCTTCGACGAAGAAGAGCATCACATCGTTGGACCAGTTGCGGGCATAGTTGTTGAACAACGTCTGGTCATAAAGAAACCCGCCGAGCGGCGAACCGCCCGAGAGGTTGTAAGTGGGCCGAAACGCCTGCTGCTGATCGTTCTCATACCAGCCGCCAAACGTGATCGTGTGGCTGTCGAAGGCGTAAATTCCCTTCGCACTGATGCCCTTCCGCTGGCCGCCAAAATCCTCGTCGCGACCGGTGGCCCCGGGGATACCGGGCGTGGCGTTGGCAAGGGTGGTCGAGGTAGGCGCGATAAGTGCATGGGCGTTGGAGAATGCGGCCGGTGTCGCAGCGGGATTGAGCGTCTCACCGACGTCGAGAAAGCCGTTGCCGTTGGTGTCGTTGTAGCCGACCGGAGTCGCGCCGGGCGTGCCAATCGGCACGAGCGCACCATTGGATTGGTAGGCGAAACGCGGATAAATGTCCGTGCGGAGAATCCCGTTCGGATTGTTGGCGGGCAGGTAAGAGTTCACGATCTGCGTGCGCGCATCAGACCGGAGCACCGGGAAAGTGCCATAGTTGGCGCGATCCTGGTAGTAGGCTGAACTCTTCACTTGAAACTTGTCCGAGATCGTGAAGTCGGCCGAGCCACGGAAGAGAGAATCCATGCGGCCGTTTCGGAAATATTTGTAGTATTGGTTGTAGCTGCCGTCGCCGGTAAGCTCTGCGGCCCCGAGATAATCGATCGCGCCGAATACCCGACCGTTGTCGCTGTAGTTGCCGACGAGAAATCCGGAGATCGCCGTGCCGACGGGGAGGCCCGCTTTGGCCGCGAGGGCCGCGTTGTTGGGCGGGAGATAATCGGTGTAGCCGTTTGCGGCGAGCAGCCTGAGGTTGTTCTGTTCGCCTGCGGCATAGATCGTGCCGACAGCGGCCGGACCGTAGCCCGCGAAAGGATTGCCCGTCTCCAGCGCGCGCCAGCGGTCCCACTGGAGGCTGCGGGTGTCGTAGTCGTCGCGATCATTCCAAGTGTAGGCAAAACTGAAACTGGATCGGGGCAGTTCGTAGCGGATTTTGCCCTCGACCTTACGACCCTCGCTGAGACCCGGGATGCCGGCCGAGTTGAAGGTGAGCTGCGACGCGCTCACAAATGCGGCGAGGCCGGGAATGATTTCGCCCGTGTCGAACTTGGCGAACCAGCGCTGACTGTTGAACGAGCCGGAGCTGACTTTGAGCGTCGATCCCATCTTTCTGGCGGGATTGACGGTGTAATATTTGATCGCGCCACCGAGTGCCTCGTAAGCCGGCGAGGTTGGATCGCCGGTGCCTTGGGAGACGGTGATCGAGGCGAGATTCTCCGCATCGACGATGCGCCCAGCCGGCGTGCCGAAGCGCGGGCTGTTATTGCCCATCGGAATGTCATCCACCGTGACCGCCAGGGCCGCGATGCCGAAGGAACGAACCCGGATGTCGTTGCCGAACTCGTAAAAGCCAAACGGATCAGTTGTCCGGATATTAACACCGGGCACGAGCTTCAGCATTTTTTCGACAGACATGCCGGGAAGCGACGCCTTCACGTCTTGCGGCGTGATGGAGTTGGTCGCGCGGGACATGCCCTTCTCGCTGATGAAAAATTCCATCATCTTGATCGTTTCATCCGTCACCTCCGTCTTGGCCGGTGCCGGTTGGACCGCTTGACCCCGAAGGGAAGAAACAGTGATGGGAATTAGAGTTGAACAGGCGATTGCGACCGCTAACCGTCGCACTGCCCGGCTTTGCGCGGAGGAAGTGTGTTGCATGGTGGTTGACTAGACACCTGCTGCTTAGCAGCCCCGATGCCGAAGCGAAGCCGGGCACTGTTTTTTCTTACATTCGTGAGAAAATTTTTTATCCTCCCGACGGAGAGGGTGCGGTCTGGGCGAGCGGGTGTTAGCGCTTCCGGCGAGAGCGGAATCGACCTCGCCATTTCTTTTGATGATCCGGCTCACTCACCCTGAGCCGAGCATGAAAAGAATTCGCCAATGCCCAAGGACACATCGCGGTGCCCATTCCGGCGTCACTTTCGATTAACCTCCCGTCAGAGTTTCGCTGGAGACGCAGGCACGGCTTTGGCCGCCGCACCCAATCTCACCTTTGCTGCATACGCTTCGGCTGCCCGCAGCAAACGGAGCACATTGCCGCTCCACATTTTCGCGCAATCGGCCTCGGTGTAGCCCTCGGCCAGCAGCCGCGCGGTGATCTTGTGGGAGCTGGCGATGTCTTCCATTCCTATCACGCCGCCGCCGCCGTCCCAATCGGGACCGAAGCCGACGTGGTCGGGCCCGACCAACTTGATCGTATGCAACGCATGTTTCATGAAGTCATCGAACGTCGCCAGCGGCACGGGAAATTTTTCCTCGATGGCACGACGTTCCTGCGCCATCGCCTTCATCTGGTCGCTGCTGAGCCCGCTGCGGCCGCCAAACTTGGCGAAAAGCGCACTCATGGCCTTGTTCCGCTCGGGATTGGGCGGTGTCGGGATGAGATATGCGCTCAGAGAATTCATCTGAATAACGCCACCGGCGGCCGCGAGTTTCTTGATGCGATCGTCGTCGATGTTGCGCGGGTGATCGTAGACGGCCTTCGCACCCGAATGGCTGAGGATGATCGGAGTGGCGGAGAGGGCGAGGAGTTGATCGAAGACCTCGTCGGAACCGTGGGACTGGTCCAAAACCATCCCGAGCCGATTGCACTCGGCGACGAACTCTTTTCCCAAGGGACTGAGCCCGTTCCATTGTTTGCCCGTGGTATCGGTGGCGGAGTCGCCCAGGTCGTTGTTCGCAAAGTGCACGGGGCTGATCATGCGCACACCGAGATCGAAAAAAGTTTGAAGCAATGTGAGGTCGCGGCCGATCGGGTAGGCGTTTTCCATGGAAATATAGACGATGCGTTTACCCGAAGCCGCGATCGGGGCGGCCTCCTCTGCCGTGGTCGCAAGGGTGAAATGAGCCGGATTGGCGGCTGCCATCTTGTGAATCCGCAGCGCGATCTGAATCGCGGTATCCCGGGCCGCCGCGTGACCGGCGGGCGTGCGCGGACCTTGGGGCGTGTAGATCACCCAAAAGCCTCCATCGAGTCCGCCTTCGATCATGCGGGGAACATCGACCTGGCTGAAATCCTCCTTCACGTCGTGACGCTCAAGAATGTTCCAGCCGGGGCGCCGCAAATTAGCCGGGGTATCGAGATGGGTATCGAGCGTGACCAGTCGCTCGTGAATCGCGCGAGCGGTATCGGCGCCAAAAGTCGGAACCGCAGGTAGCGCGAGCAGCAAGAGAACGAGAGGATAGCGGCGAGAATTCATGGAGAAGAAAATAAAAAAGGACGGCACCGATAGATGCCGTCCGTAAGCTTAAGCAGAAAACGTGCTCAGAAGGCAGCGGACACTGTAAGTTGGAACGTGCGGTCAGGACCAGGCCGAAACACCGCGTTTGTCGTGGCGGTCGTGGAGATCGTGCCGAGGTAGTCTTTGTCGAAAAGATTCTCCACGTTGAAGCGCACCTTCACGTTCTTAACCGGCCCGAGCGATAGTCTGCCGCCGCCGAGATCGACATAAGCGGAATAGACGCTGTAGCCACCGATACTCTCGGTGTTCACAAAGTTTGAGAATCGGCTCGTCAACGCGCGGGCGGAAAAACTCACCGCCGCCCACGCCACCGGCTCGTAAGTAGCGGTGCCTTGGAAGATATACTCCGGGCTGTCAGGCACGGTTTTTCCGGCAATCATGACGGTGCCGTAGTTGTCCTTGAACTCCACTTTGTTGTAGGTCGCGCTGCCGTTAAGCGAGAGCTTCTTGCTAAAGAACTCAGGACGGTAACCGCCGCTGACTTCCACGCCCGACGACTCGACTGAGCCGACGTTCTGGAAAAACGTTTCGATTTGAGTGCTCCCCGGCACCACGGAGGCGAACGCCTGCAAGCGGTTGGTGAAGCTCGTAAAGTAGACGGCCGCCACGAGATTCACCGGGCCACGGTTCAAGCGATAACCCAGTTCATAGTTCTTGGCGGTTTCCGCCTCGGGGCCGGGAGCAGCCGGACTGGCCGTCGCATAAATGTCGTCGGCTCCGCGAGGCAAAGCGTAGTTCTCAGCGTAGGAGGCGAAGAACTGATCCGTGGCATTGACCGAAAAGACCAACCCGGCCTGCGGCAGAAAATTGTCGCTGAAATCATCACTGATCTTCGGTTGACGCCGATTTATGTAGTCTGCCGGATTGCGATAGCCCGCGATCTCGTAGTCGACATCGAGAGACTTGATACCAAGCTCAATTTTTAGACGATTTTCCATGAGAGAAATCACGTCTTTCGCGTAGAGTTGAATGCTCTCTCTCTTGGAATTGAAATCCCGTTGACGGTGCACGAATTCATTGAGCAACGGCTGACCAGCCGGATTGCCGCCGACCTGATTGAAACGATTCTGCGTCCGATGATAGTCGTCGACCTCAACCCAAAACCCGGCGAGCAATTCCTGATTGCCCATTTTGTAGGTGGCGTTGGCGAGCAAACCTTGGCGATCGCCGTCCACGGTCGATAGGCCATATTGAAGTCCGCGTGGTGCAAACAAGCCGGGCAAGATTAGCCGTTGCGCGTTGTGACTGGCAAGCGAAGTTGAGTAAGCCTCCGGAGAAACCCCGTAACCCTTTTTGTCCTCGAAATACCCTGTTGCGGTGAGCCTGAGCTCCGAACTGGCTTCGAAAACGGCGTTCATGGTGTAAAGAGCGTCGTCCCGCGAATTGATCGCCTGGAGGTAATACTGGTTATGCGCGGTGTTCGAGTAAGTGATGCCCGGCGCAGTGGCCGGCAAGTCTGGCACATACGGAAGATAGCCGAAGTAGCGACCCTTTCGCCCGAAAAGCTCCGTGGCGGCGGTCCCGGCATATTGCAACTTGTTGATCGTCGGCGAATCGTAATCGAAATAATCATTGCTCACGAATCCGAACTGGATCGAGGCGGCCGGACTAAGCTCATAGCGGATTTTTGCCTCCCAATGTTCCCGGTCGAAAGTGCCCGGACCGCGCCACTGGTTGCTGATCTGGTTGGAACGGCTGAGATAAGCCGACAGGCCGTGCCACTTGCCGGTCTGGACCTTGACGAACGTGCGTTCGAGTTCGTTGCTGCCGGTCGTCGCCGCCA